>JALOQF010000455.1 GCA_025459425.1 Myxococcaceae bacterium
CGGGCTGGGCCGGCACGTCGGAAGACGGCGCCTCGGTGCGGGTGTACCGCGCGCTCTTCGGCCTGCTCCTCGCTGGCGCCCTCGTTCGGCTCCACCTCACGGGGTGGACTGGCCCGCTGTTCCTCGAGCCGACGTTCCGCTTCGAATACGAGGCGTTCTCGTTCATCCCGGTGATGCCGAAGTCGCTGGTGCCGTGGGCGCTGGCGGTCGGGGCGGTGGGCGCGCTGGGGCTTGGGTTCGGCTCCGGAGCGGCGCGGCGCCTGGGGGGGCTCGTCTTCCTCGCGTGCTTCGGCTGGCTCAAGCTCTACGACGTCACCAACTACCTGAACCACGACTACCTCGCGTTCCTGCTGGGCGCATTGCTGACGCTCCTCCCGCTCGAGGGCGCCGCGGTTCCTCGCTGGGCGTTGTGGCTGCTGCGGTTCCAGGTCGGCGTCGTCTACGTGCACGCGGGGCTGGCGAAGGTGAACACCGACTGGCTCGTGCACGGGCAGCCGCTCGAGACGTGGTTCGCGGCGAACCGGGGGCTCCCGGTGCTGGGACCGCTGCTGGCGCTGCCCTTTGCGCCGCTCGTGGGGAGCTGGGCGGCGTGCCTCTACGATCTGACGATTCCGTTCTGGCTCTCGGCGCGGCGGACGCGGCCGTTCGCGCTGGTGGCGGTGCTGGGCTTTCACGGCGCGACGCACGCGCTGTTCGACATCGGCATCTTCCCGTTCCTCATGACGCTGAACGCGACGCTGTTCTTCGAGCCCTCGTGGCCGCGACGGCTCGGGTGGCGGTGGGGTGCGGCCAGCCCGTCGGTGCGTCCCCTCGGAGCGGTGCTGGCGATGGGGCTCATGCTGTACGTGGGCTTCCAGGCGCTCTTTCCGCTGCGCTCGCACCTGCTGGGTGACGACGTGCTGTGGGACGAGCAGGGCATGCGCTGGTCGTGGAAGGTGATGCTGCGCGAGAAGAACGGCGCGGTGAGCTACCGGGTGCGGGCGAAGGGTGAACCTCGCGAATGGCAGATCGACCCGCGTGACGTGCTCACGGCGCGGCAGGCGAACGAGATGAGCGGGCAGCCGGACTTGATCGTTCAACTCGGTCGGCACGTCGGGCGAGAGCTGGAGCGCAAGCTCGGCCGGCCGGTCGAGGTCTTCGTGGACGCGAAGGTGTCGCTCAATGGGCGGGCGCCGGTGCTGCTGTTCCGGCCTGACGTCGATCTGCTCACACTCGAGGGGAGCGATCTTCGTGCGGCGCTGAATGGGTCTCCCAGGCGGGCGTCTTTGCCGCAGCCGGTGGCGGTGAGGTGACGTGATGCTCTGCGCGGTGCTCGTGTCGATGGTCGCTTCGCAGACGCCGATGCTCGCGCCGCGCGAGCGCCGTCGCGTCGTGGTGGCGCAGGCCGACGTCGACGGTGGCTACTGGGAAGTCGAGGCCGACCCGGTCGAGGCGGTGCCCGATGCGGGCTCGCGCTTCACGACGAAGGTGACGGGCCAGCGCGGACCCGACGTGCGGCGGATCACCGGCAGCGCGGTGACGTTGACCGAGGAGGATCTCGAGCGCCGCGAGCTCAACGACATTCACCGCGTGCTGGGCGAGGTGCCAGGCGTCTACTTCCGCGAGGAGGACGGGCTGGGGCTGCGGCCGAACATCGGCCTGCGGGGCGTCAACCCCGACCGGAGCTCGAAGGTGACGTTGATGGAAGACGGGGTGTTGCTCACGCCAGCGCCGTACTCCGCGCCGGCGGCGTACTACTTCCCGCTCGTCACGCGCATGGTGGGGCTCGAGGTCTACAAGGGCCCGGCGGCGATCCGGTTCGGCCCGCAGACGATCGGCGGAGCGATCAACCTGCGCACGCGCGAGGTGCCGAAGGAGAACCTGTTCAAGCTCGACGTCGCCGGAGGCAGCCGGTTCCAGGCGCGCGTGCACGGGGTGGCGGCCGTGGGCACGGAGAAGTGGGGCCTGCTGGCCGAGGGCGCGTTCCTGCGCGACGACGGCTTCAAGGTGCTCGACCGTGGGGGCAACACGGGCTTCGAGCGCGGCGAGTTCATGCTGAAGGGGCGCTTTTCGCCCGGCGACGCGTGGAACCAGCAGGTCGAGGTGAAGGCGACGTTGGCGCTCGAGGACAGCCGCGAGACCTACCTGGGCCTGACGCAGGAGGACTTCGAGGCGAACCCGGTGCGGCGCTACGCGACGACGGCGCTCGACCGCATGCAGTGGAACCGGCTGTCGGTGACGGGCCGCTGGAGCGCGCAGCCGACGTCGTGGCTCACGGTCTCGGCGACGGCGTACCGGCACTCGCTGTTCCGGGTGTGGAACCGGCTCGATCGGTTCCGTCGTGGACCGGGCCTCTACGAGCTGTTGGTGCAGCCGGTGCGGGGCGGGCTCGATGGGCAGTACCTGGGCGTGCTCCGGGGCGAGGTGGAGTCGAGCAGCCTCGACGAGTCGTTGATCGTGCTGAACAACGCGCGCACGTTCGTGAGTCAGGGCGTGCAGGTCGAGGCGGTCGCGAAGGCGACGACGGGGCCCATCGCTCACGAGGTGGAGGCTGGGGTGCGTTTTCACCACGACGAGATCCGTCGCAACCACACGGCGACGGGCTACGCGGTGGTGAATGGAGCGCTCGAGCGCGACGCGCTGCCGGTGGCGCAAGACGCGCTGAACCGGGGGCTCTCGCGGGCCGGAGCGCTGCACGTGCACGACACGATGACGTGGGGGCGGTTCCTGCTGTCGCCAGGGCTGCGGGTGGAGCTGATCGACACGGTGTTCGCGGACGATCTGGCTGGCCGGCAGACGCGGTCGTTGCAGGCGGTGCCGCTGTTGGGCGCCGGCGCGGTGGTGGCGTTGCCGCATGGGCTCAACGTGTTCGGAGGCGTGCACCAGGGCTTCAGTCCAGTGACGCCGGGGCAGGCGGTCGACGTGCGGCCGGAGCGGGCGCTCCATGGCGAGCTGGGCGTGCGGGCGCCGTCGAGGCGGCGTCGGCTCGAGCTGGTGGGCTTCTGGAGCGAGTACTCGAACATCACCGGCGAGTGCACCGGGAGCACCGGCTGCGTGGACGACGCGCTCAACCGGCAGTTCAACGGCGGCGCGGCGCGGATCGTGGGGCTCGAGGCGCTGGCGTCGGTGGTGATTCCGCTCCCGGCGAACGTCGAGCTGGTGCCGCAGCTGACGTACACGCTGACGAGCGCGCGGTTCTCGTCGGACTTCACGTCGTCGAACCCGATCTGGGGCGTGGTGCGCGCGGGCGATCTGATTCCGTACGTGCCGATGCACCAGGGCTCGGCGCGGTTGATCGTGAACCGCGAGGCGTTGTCGCTGTCGGTGGGCGCGGAGTACTCGAGCGGCTTCGTGGAAGAGGCGGGTGATGGGACGTCACAGCCGACGGTGCCGGGGCGGGTGCTGCTGGACGCGACTGCGAGTTATCGGGTGGGCGCGTTTCAGTTCTACGCGCAGGGCATGAACCTGACGAACCAGCAGGTGGTGGTGGCGCGCAGGCCGTTCGGTGCGCGGCCATTGGCGCCGTTGGCGGTACAGGCGGGCGTGCGCGTGCAGTGGCCGTAGTCTTGGAAGAGGCCTACCGCCCGGCAGTGACGAGTCGTCGGTACTGCGGCAGGTCTCGCGCGCGGCTCAGTTCAGCGACGAAGCCGTGCCGTTGGCAGAGCGCGAGGCTGCGCAAGTTCTTCTCGTGAACGAGCGCGAGGACCCGCGCATGGCGTGGTGGCACTCTTTTCGCGATGTCGGTCATGGCCGCGCTCATGACGATGTCGCTAGCGCGTTCGCCCGTCGAGACTCGTCGGCCCTGTCAGTCGTTACTGACTGCAACGACTTCGAGCTTGGTCGCGGAGATACGCTTGCCCGATCGGGAAACGAGCGCGATGCGCTCATGCGCCGCGAGGCCAATCAGCGGAGCACGGGCCCCTTGTCGAACGAGGAGAAGCCTCGGAACTCATCATCACTGTCGACCAATCGGGTCAGGCCCATATCGGCCCGAACGCCGTTCAGTGAGGCACGGCTTCAACAGGCCCACGGCCCACCGGCTGCGCGATGGTCGCGCAGCGGAACGTGCGCGACGCCTTGTCACCGAGAGCAACGTGTCGTTCCGTGAGCGCTCGAGGCGCTGGCGACCCATCTCGAGGGGCCGTAGCGTGCGGCCCTTCGGTGCGCAGTCGACTTGAGGAGGTCGAATATGAGTGGGCTCAAGGGCCTCGGGCTAGCCGCATTGGCTCTTGCCGTAGCTGTACTCCTTAACGCGAGTCGTCTCGAAGAATGGTGGAGGAACCGCAGGGTGGTCGGGAGCGACTGCCTATTTGTTGCTCATTCAGATGCTGACAGTCTTTGCGTGGTTGTCATGGATCTTGGGGTTCAAATCTCCCAGGAGGAGTGGAACTCGGGAAAGGCCTCGCCCCCTCTCTTTTGTGGACCTCCCATACAAGCGGCAGAGTTCGTACAGAAATCAGGTCACCGCATCTGTCTCCAAACCGCAATCACGACACCACCACGTCAGGCCGGGGTGATAACTTGGCTAAGGAAAACTCGTGATGCCGAGAGCGATTGCTTCTTTGTAGTCCATGCCGATGCGGAGAAGCTCTGTGTTGTTACCCGGGACCTTGGTAGCGGGATTCTTCCCGAGGATTGGAAGACGATCCGTCGATTCTCGCCTCCGCTCTTCTGTGGCCCCCCACTGGAGGCTGCCGAGTTCGTTCAGAAGGCAGGTCGCCGGATCTGCCAGCACACTCCTATCAGTGATTCGGCAAAGGGGTTTCCTCTTCCCTTCTAGCGCATCGGTGAGGCCGCCGGCCTGCGTTGGCGCAACGTCGAGCGTGAGACACAGCCCCTCGGGCGGCTCTTCGTCTGCACCAGTTACGACACCGGCACCACGAAGACCGGGGAAAGCCGCGTCGCTCCGATTCACCCCACGCTCGCCGCCTTGCTCGCCGAGTGGCGCGGTCACGGCTGGGCCTCGGTGATGGGGCGCGAGCCGACAGAAGATGACCTCGTGTGTCCGTTGCCAGCGACGAGCAAGCGCCAGGCTGGCGCGATGCGGACGGCCACGGGCACGCTGAAGCTCTTCCACCGCGACCTCGCCACGCTCGGCTTCTCCCAGCGGCGCGTTCATGACCTCCGTCGCACGTTCGTCTCGCTGGCCCGTACGGACGGCGCCGAGAAGCACATCCTCAAGCGGGCCACCCACGCCGCACCGAAGGACGTGATGGAGGGCTACACGACGTTCGAGTTCGAGGTCGTCTGCCGCGAGGTGGCGAAGCTCAACCTCAAG
>JALOQF010000456.1 GCA_025459425.1 Myxococcaceae bacterium
TTCCGAAGCCGGATGACGGCGCGTCGCGTGCGTTGGTCGATTGCCATGCACGGCGAAGATCACATCACGGGATCCGCCGCAACCGGGTTCAGGGGTAGTTGCGCTGGTGCCCGGTTCCAGACAGCCGAAAGAGCCCGTACTCGCGACAGAGTGATTCTACGACTATTTCGTAGGCTTCCTGAACACCAGGCTTATGGTAGTAGTCCTCGCTGCGATTTCGATGGAGAAGATCTCGAAGAATATGAACGAACTGAACTCGCAGCTTCTCAGGAATCAGGTCGTACTGATAGACGTCGGGCACCTCTCCTCGGAGCTTGGACTGCCGCTTTGAGAATATGTCGAGTAAGGCCATGTCTCACCGCGTGTAAAGTCTCTATCCTGTGCCTCACGACCAGTAAGGCTGTTCCTGACTTCGTCGGTCGCGATCGAACCAACTAAAGGCACTATCAAAGCTACTTCACCTCGGCGCTCGGTGTGCCCTGCTGCTCCAGCACGCGCGTGGCCGCGTCGACGAATTCGTTCTCGGTGAGCATCGCCACCAGGTTGCCGTTCACCACCACCGGCAGCGCGCCCACGCGGTGCTTCTTCATCAGCGCGATGGCCATCGTCGTCGAGGTGTCAGGGGTGACGGTGATGAGCTCGGTCTTCATGATGGACGACACGGTGGCGCCGCGCTCACCCGCGCCCCGGGCCACGTCGGTGAGGTGCCGCATCACGCCGCGCGACGAGACGAGGCCGACGAGCTTGCCCTTGTCGTCCTCCACCGGCACATAGCGCACGCGCTCCCAGGCCATCAGCTCGCTCACCAGCTCGACGGGGTCGTCGGGGCTGACGCTGTAGATGTCGGTCACCATGAGCTGCGACACCTTCTGGAAGTCCGTCGACGCGGCGTCCTTCTCGGACAGCGTGGCGAGCTCCCAGTCGGCCACCACGGCGTCGGTCTTCTGCCGCGCGACGAGGCCTGCGACGAGGGCCGTGGCGCGGGCGCCGGGCGTGCCGCGGCCGCGCATCTTCGTGAGCGAGTTGAGCTGCCAGGCCGAGCCGGTGTGCAGGCTGCGGGCGCGCTGCTCGACGATGCCGAGGTAGCGGGTGCTGTCGGTGGGGTCGACGCCGGCGCGGTCGAGGCCGGCCTTCGCGAGGGGGAGCAGCGTGTCGAGCACGAAGGGCTGGGCCAGCACCTCTTGCCCGTCGAGCCAGGTGAAGCGGGCGCGCAGGCCGTCGCGCGCGGCGGCGTAGAGGTTCACCCGCGCCTCGTCGAACTGCATGCGGTCGGCGACGTCGTCGATGGTGGCGCCGAGCTCGGTCATGAGGCCCAGCCAGAAGGCGCCGTTGGCCACCTCGTCGGTGATGGTGGGGCCCGAGGGCAGGCAGCGCAGCTCGATGCGCAGGTGGGGCTTGCCGTTGTCCGAGATGCCGTAGGTGGGGCGGTTCCACCGGTACACGGTGCCGCTGTGCAGGCGCAGCGACTTCATCTGCGGCACCACGCCCTGCTCGAGCGCCTCGAGGCCGTCGAGCTCGTAGGCGGCGCCGAGGCCCACCAGCGGGCGGAAGCGCGAGACGTTCTCCTTGAAGAGGTCGACGACGGTGCCCTTGAGCCAGCCGCGCCCGAAGGACACGCGGCCGATGCTGTCGCGCAGGTGCAGGCCCGGCGTGCGGATGTCGCAGCTCTGCTCGAAGACGGCGATGCGGGTCTCGCTCCACAGGCGGCGGCCGAAGAGGAGCGGCGAGTTGGTGCCGATGGCCAGCACCGGCGCGGTGAGCATCTGCGCGAGGTTGTACATCTGCGCGAAGCGCTCGGGCTCGGCGAGCTGCAGGTGCACCTGGAAGCTGGCGCAGGTCGCCTCGACCATCACCGTGTCGTGCTTGACGACGAGCTCGTCGATGCCGCGAATCGAGAAGTCGAAGTGTTCTCCGCGCGCGCGCTGCATGGCGCGGTTGAGCGCCTGGTACCGCGGCTTGGGCACCATGTTCTCGAGGCCGAGGTCGGTCTTGTGAATGGTGGGCAGAATGCCGGCGAGCACGGGCGTGACGCCCATGGTCGAGCCCGCGTCGCGCACGCGTTGGTAGAGGTGGTGCAGCTCGGCGTCGAGCTTGCGCAGGCCATCGCCGGCGAAGGGCTGCGACGAGGCGTTCATCTCGAGGTTGAAGGCGCCGAGCTCGGTGGTGTACCGCGTCGGGTCCGACAGCTTCTCGAGGAGCGGCATGGCCGCGCCGGTGGGCTGGAAGGCCGAGTCGACGAGGAACATCTCCTGCTCGGCGCCGATGCGTGAGACGCCGCGCTCGAAGGCGCCGCCCTTCACCATGCGCTCGAGCGCGCGCAGCTCGGACAACAGCGCGTGCATGTACTGGCGGCGTGACTCGCCGTTCAGCTCGCCGTCGACTTCTTTGTGACGCTGGGTCGTCTCCAGCTCGGCCATGCGGGGGCTCCTCAGCAAGGTGCGAGCGAGAGCATGACACGGCTCGTCATCGGCGCGAGGGCTTTCGTCGACGGGTGAGACGCAGGGCCCGGCCATCACGGGGCTGTCGGTGTCGGCGAATGGCTTGGCGCTGAGTGGGCTTCGCTGACTTCTGCCCTCAGCCACCCGCTGGCTTGCGTCTCAGACGAGTCGGCCTTCTGGTCGCTTTGACCTGAACCTCGAAGAGCGCACGCAAGGTCGAGTCATCAACCAGCAGTGAAACCTCCTTCAGGCGCGCACGAACGACTGCGAGGTCGACTTCATCGCTGACCTGCAGCAAAGCTCGAATGTCCTCGAGATCCTTGGGTCTGCCAGCGAGGGTCTTGAGCACGAGGAGGTCGTTCGTGGAAACGAAGGGCACGCGGACACGAGCAACCGTTCGCAGGGTCGCCCGGTCGAGCATGGCTTCTTCGAGACCTGGACCCGCCCGGACGACGTCGAGCTGAAAGCCGGAGCTCCGGTGCTCCATGGGAATGATGCGGTGGTGCTCGATGAGGTCGGCGAGGCCGTCGATGTCGGTCCGAATCTCGAACCCGGCCGTCCGGAGCGCCTTCGTCAGGACCTGCGCCGGAAGATCCTCAACGGTGATGTCGATGTCAGCCGTGCTCCGGACGGCCCCGGCGAAGATGACCGCCTGCGCGCCGAACACGTACCACCGGCAGCCCAGTGGCTTGAGCGCGCGCGCAATCGCGACCAGGAGCTCAGCGACGCCGGGACGTGCGGTCAAGCTTCCGCCTCAGGTCGAGATGATGGCGGAGGTCTTCTGCCCTGCGAACCGGGTCATTGAGACGGGGGCCCACCTCGTCAATGAGCAACTGGGCAAGGGCAGCGGCTCGGAGGGGACCGTCCAGTCGGATTCGTCGAGCAATGGCAAGGTCCTTGGACCGCCTCGATGCAGCCCAGTCGCGAGCCAGGAACGCGCGAAGATTCTTCTTCGTCAACGTCGACACGTCTTCACTGTAGCGTTCGGGGGGTAACCCGGTCGAGGGTCCGCAGAGTCCCGGACAAGTTCAAGCCAGCGGTCATGCCGATTTCGCTTCCGACGGAACACGTTGTCTTGACCGAAACGGAGGGAGCCGTCTGACGTGCAAGGGCGCCTTTAGCCGCCGAACAGCTCGCCGAAGAACTCGTTCATCGCCCTGAACGCCCGCTTCGCCACCGGCGCGTTGTACTGCGCGCGGCCCGGGACGTTGGCGTCAGGGTCGGTGAAGCTGTGCACGGTGTTCCCGTACGACACGAGCTGCCAGTCGACCTTCGCGGCGCGCATCTCGTCTTCGAACGCGCGCACCTCGTCGGGCGGAACCGACGGGTCGTCAGCGCCGTGGAGCACCAGCACTCGAGCCGTGATGGCCTTCGCGTCCTCTGGCTTTGGTGACGACAGCCCACCATGAAACGACACCACCCGCGACCGCCGCGCCGCTGCGCGCGAGCTCGAGCACGGCGGTGCCTCCAAAGCAGAAGCCGATGGCGCCCACCTTCTTCCCGTCGAGCGGAGCCACCTTCGTCTGCGCGAGCAGCACCTCGAGCGCCTTCGCCATGCGCGCGCGCAGCTCGGGCCGGTCAGCCTTCAGCGCGCCGGAGCGCTTGCCCGCCTCGTCCCGGTCCTTCGGGCGACTCGCCACGCCGTACACATCGGCCACGAGGACGACGTACTTCGACCCGGCGACCTCGATGGCCTGCTTCACGGCGGCCTCGGTGACGCCCAGCCAGTTCGGCACCATCACCAGGCCCGGGCGCGGCGTCTTCGAGGCGTCGTCCCACACCAGCACGCCCTCGTAACTCGCCTCTCCGAGCGTCCACGACACCGGCTTCTTCTGCATCGTCGCGACGGCGGGCATGGCGAACAGGAGCGAGACGACGGCGAGGCGCCTCACGGCTTCGGGGTCGTCCACTCGCCGAGGTACTTCGGCAGCATCGCGCGCCACGTCACCCAGTCGTGGTCCCACTTCGGGCCCCACGAGTCGACGTAGTTGGGAATCGCCTTGGGGCCCAGCACGTTGGCGAGCCCCCACGACTCCTTGAGCGACTCCCACTTGCCCTCGCCGGTGACGATGTGCAGGTACCGCGTGCGCAGGAGCTCGAGGTGCCGGCCACCGAGGTGCGGTACGAAGTACAGCGGAGACGCGCGCCGGAAATCATCGTTCGGGTGGTCGACCTCGATGAAGCGCATCAGGTTGTACGTGCCGCTCATCGGCAGCGCCTTCACGAACACGTCGGGGTAGCGGCACACGAGCGCCGCGGCGTGGAACGCGCCGATGCTCGCGCCCGTCGTCCAGATGGTGATGTCGCTCGACTGACAGTCGGTGCGAATCGCCGGCACCACCTCTTCGCGCACGTACTGCTGGAAGCGGTCCTGCATCGTCATGCGGTAGCCGGGGCTCCCGACGCGGCCGAACCACACCTTCCCGCCCACCGAGTCGCACGAGTAGATCTTCACCTTCCCGGCGTCGATGAGCGGCTGCAGCACGCGAATCATCTGGAAGCGCTCGATCTCTTCGGCGTCGCCGCCAGCGGTGGGCAGCACGAGCACGGGCTGCCCGAAGGTGCCCCAGCGGGCGAGGGTGGCCTCCTGGCCGAGGCGGTGCGAGTACCAGCGGGACTTCACGAACACGGGCGGGGGCTCCAGTCAGGGAAAACGAGGCGCGTCAGCATGTCACGGCTCTTTGGTGACGTCGTGCGGCGCATCACACGAACGGGAAACGACCGCGAGTACGACCGATGCGTCGACGACGCAGTCGTTCATGCGTCACCCCAGAGGTCATCGAGCAGCTCCTTCGTGGGCCGCGGGTCGAGA
>JALOQF010000111.1:0-908 GCA_025459425.1 Myxococcaceae bacterium
CGGCTGCGCCAGATCAACCCGCAGACGTTCATGGCCGTCCCCGACGGCGGCTGCATCGACCTGGCGGGCTTCAACTTCAACACCGCCTGGCCGTAACCGGGCCCTCGCCATGCGCGCGCTCCTCGCGGGTGTCTTCGCCGGCTTCCTGGTTGTCGTCGCTCCGTCGTGTGGCGGGTCGACGTGCAACGCCTCTTCGTGCGCGATGGGCTGCTGCGACGCGATGGGGCGGTGCCAGGCTGGCACCATGGCGAGCGCGTGCGGCAAGGGGGGCGAGTCGTGTTCTTCGTGCGCGCCGGGCCAGGCGTGCACCCTGCAAGTGTGCGGTGGGCCCATGTCGGCGACGGGCGGCGGCTCTGGGGGTGGCTTCATGGCCGCCGGTGGGAACGCCGGGGGCACGGGCGGCGGGAGCGCGGCCATGGACTCGGGGTGCCCCGTCGTCGATGACGTGATCGTCACCGAGCCGGCGGTGGCCTCGTTCACCGTCGGCGCGCCAGACAGCGGCGCCGAGGACTTCGAGTGGTGGTCGGCCGAGGTGGGCTTCGAAGAGCAGGGGCCCACCTACGACTTCTTCACCGCCGAGCTCTACTTCGAGAAGGCCGAGGGCCCGCCGATGTTCCCGTACGCTGGAGCGCTCCCGGCCATGGTGACGAACGGGAGCTGCATCGAGTGCTTCTACGCGGCGCTGGGCTGCAACGACGAGGGCGAGGACTGCGCCGGTGGGAGCTACCTCGCGCGCGCGGGCACCTACGACTTCGCGCGCGGAACGCGGAACGTGGCCGCGGGGTCGTTCCAGGCCGCGGGCAGCAACCTCGTCTTCGAGGAATGGAACTTCGGCGCCGACCGGCCCGTGCAGGGCGGTCGCTGCTTCACCGTGCGTCGCCTCTCGTTCGGTGGCAGCTGGCCCGACG
>JALOQF010000111.1:933-19186 GCA_025459425.1 Myxococcaceae bacterium
CGCGCCGGCCGATGGTGGGGCCCGCGACGCTGGCGTGTCGCGCGATGGTGGGACGGCCCCCGACGCCGGTCCACGTGACGGCGGACCCTGAGATTCCGAGACGTTCAGAGGCGTAACGACCTGTAGCGGTTTTCTTGCCGGGTCGTCGGCCGCTGGTACCGTCGGTCGCGATGATGCGACGTCGACAGGTGCTCTGGGCCAGCGTGTTGGTCGCCCTGATCCTGGCCACGGCGTCGGCCTTCGCCGAGGGTGGTTTTCGTCGCTCCGTGCGGCTGTCGAACGACGTGCGCACGCTGAAGGAGCGCAACCAGCGCCTCACCGAGGACAACGCGCGCCTGCGGCGTGAGGTCGACGCCCTGCGCAGCGACCCGCGGGCGCTCGAGCGGGCCGCGCGCGAAGAGCTGGGCCTGGTGCGGCCCGGAGAGATCGTCTTCAGCCTGGAGGCCCCATGACGCCCGCGACCTCGTTGCCTCGCGCGAAGTCTCCGCGCGCCGTCGCCTTCACGCCGGCCCGCTGGGCCCAGAGCGTGGTGCGGCTGCTGCCAGCGGTCGCGGTGCTGTCGACGTTCGCCTTCCTGGCGCGCGGCCGCTTCCGGGCGCTGTCGAGCCTCGAGTGGGCCGATGGAGGCGTGGTGCTGGTGCTGGTGCTGGGGCTCGCGATGGCCACCGCCCGCCGGGTCCGTCGCTCGATGCTGCACGTGCCGGTGTCCTTGCGCGACGAGCTCGAGCTCGGGGGCACGTCGCTGGCGGTCGCCTTCGTGGTGGTGGGGTTGAGCGGCGAGGTGCTCTTCCCCGTCGTCTACCTGTTGATGGCCTTCCTGGTGTCGTTCCTCTCGCGCACCGCGGGGGCCACGCTGCTGGGCATGGCGGTGCTGTTCGACGCGGTGCTGACGCTGCCGGACCGCTGGGGCACGTTCCTCGCGCGGCTCGTCTTCGTGGCGCTGTTCGCGGCGCTGTACCACCTGGTGCTGTCGGCGCGGCTGGCGGCGGCGCGCACGGCCGAGGCCGACGCGGTGAAGAAGCGCCTCGAAGAGGTCGAGGAGCGCGCGCGCACCTTCCGGCTCGTCTCGTCGGGCACGCACGACTCGATGCCGGGCGTGAAGGATCACGAGAAGTGGCTGCTGGCGTCGGTCAAGGAGATCGAAGGAGCCACCGGGAGCGCGCTGGAGGTGGCCGAGGTCGCGCTCAAGGCCCACACCGTGGGCGCCTTCCTGCTCGCGTCGGACGATCGGTCGCTCAAGCTCCACGACTGCCGCTCGGCGAGCGAGCACGTGCAGCGCGAGCGCTTCGCGGCGGGCGAGGGCATCTTCGGGGCGCTCCTCAAGCGGGGCGTGCCGGTGCGCATGAACGGGCAGGGCGGGCTCAAGGGCGTCACCCACTACGAGCCGGGCGGGCCGACGGTACGCGCGCTGGTGGCGGTGCCGATCCTCGAGGGCACGGGCCTTGTGCGTGGCGTGCTGGTTGCCGATCGCATCGAGAACCACCCCTTCACCGAAGAAGACGAGAAGCTGCTCAGCACCATCGCCGGTGAGGTGCTCCGCGCCATCGAGGTCGAGCGGGTGATGGGGTACATCCGCCGGTCGCGCGACGAGAAAGACCGCTTCTTCCGCGCCATCGAAGAGCTCAACCGCGCCGGGCAGCCGGAGCAGGTCTTCCTCGCGGTGCTCGAGAGCGCGCGCCAGGTGGCGCAGCTCGACTTCTGCGCCGTCACCCTGGTGAACGAGGTCAACGGCGCGCGCCAGCACCGCATCGTGCGCATGTCGGGCGTCACCTCGGCGGGCCGCGCCCTCGAGGGCCAGTCGTTCCCCGACAACAACGGGTTGGTGGCCAACGTGGTGCGCTACGGGGCGCCGCTGCCCGGCCGCGACGTCGGCGCGATGGATCGGCAGATCATCTTCGACGACGACACGCAGATCCGTGGGCTGCAGAGCCTCAAGATCTTCCCGCTGGTGGCCGGCAACCGCATTCTGGGCACGCTCGTGTCGGGCTCGCGCAAGAAGGCGGCCTTCGACGACGACGAGCTGCGCATGCTCGAGGTGATCGCCATTCAGGCCGCGCAGGCGGTGCTGCGGGCGCAGCTCTTCGAGCAGATGGAGCGCATGGCCACCACCGACGGCCTCACCGGGCTGCTCAACCACCGCACCTTCCAGACGCGCTTCGACGAGGCGATGGCGACGGCGAAGCGCTACGGCCGCAAGGTGTCGGTGGTGCTCACCGACGTCGATCACTTCAAGAGCGTCAACGACACCTACGGGCACCCCACGGGCGACCAGGTGCTCAAGGGCGTCGCACGCATCCTCAAGGAGACGGCGCGCGACACCGACGTGGTGGCCCGCTACGGCGGCGAGGAGTTCTGCCTGGTGATGCCCGAGACCGACATGAAGGGCGCCCACGTCATCGCCGAGCGCATTCGTGATCGCGTGATGAAAGAGGTCTTCCAGACCGAGCAGGGGCCGCTCAAGGTGACGCTCTCGCTCGGGGTGGCGACCTTTCCGGAGCACGGCGACCAGAAACAGACGCTGATCGACCTGGCCGACCAATGTCTGTACTTCGCCAAGCGGCATGGCCGGAACCAGTCGGTGACGGTAGACAAGCTCCAGTCACAGAAGACAGGCTGAGCGTCACCAGGAGGGTGGTCGCGACGACATGGGCATTCGCGGACAGCTGACGCTGCTGGTGCCCGGCGTGGTGGCGATTGCGCTCACCGTCGTCGCGTTCATCGCGGTGCGGCAGACGAACCGCGACGCGCTCGAGGAGTTCAAGGAGCTGAACCTCACCGCGCTCGAGGCCCTGAGCGTGACGGTCGCGACGTCGGTGGCGCAGAACGACATCGCGGGCCTCGACACGGTGGTGGCGCACGCGGCCGAGCGGCTCGAAGCGCGCGGGCTGGTCGAGCTGGCCGTGCTCGACGACGACGGCCGGGTGATGGCGCACTCGAGCCCCGAACGCTTCAATCGGCTCCTCACCGATCCGTTCTCGCGCCAGGCCATCGAGGCCGACGGGCCGGTGTGGCTGCGCGAAGGGGCTTTCTTGCGCCTGGGCACCCCGGCGAAGTCGGGCATTCGCTGGGCCACCGTGACGGCGCGCTTCTCGCTGGAGCGCCTCGAGGACGACTTCAGCATGTCCCGTCGCCGCGCCGCCCTGGGCACCCTGGGCCTGTTCCTCTTCATCGCCGGCGCCGTCTTCCTCGGGCTCAACCGTGTGGTGATCCGCCCGGTGAAGGCGCTCGAGCACTCGGTGCGGCGCATGGGTGAGGGCCACCTGTCGACGCGCGTGCCGCCGATGGTGGCGGGGCGCGAGCTGCGCGAGCTCGGCGACATCATCAACCGCATGGCGCAGGCGCTCCAGGCCGAGCGCGAGAACCTCGAGCGCACCGTCACCGAGCGCACGCGCGAACTGCAGGAGGCCAACGCCCGCCTCGAGCGCCTCGCCGTCACCGACGGCCTCACCGGCCTGTTCAACCACCGCCGGTTCCAGGAGGCGCTGCACTCCGAGCTGCTCCGCTGTGAGCGCCACAAGCGCCCCCTCGCCGTGCTGATGCTCGACGTCGACTTCTTCAAGAAGGTGAACGACAGCCTGGGGCACCCGGCAGGCGACGAGCTGCTGCGCCGGCTCGCCGAGGTGCTCTCGAAGGATCTGCGGCAGACCGATCTCATCGCCCGCTACGGCGGCGAGGAGTTCGCCGTGCTCCTGCCCGAGACGACGAAGGCCGAGGCGCTGCAGGTCGGCGAGCGCATGCGCGAGGCCGTCGAGGCGCGCATCAACGAGAACACGACGTGGCCGCAGCGCATCACCGTCAGCGTCGGGGTCGCCACCTTCCCCGAAGACGCCAGGAGCGCCGAGGCGCTGCTCGAGGCCTCGGACCAGGCGCTCTACGTCGCCAAGCGTCAGGGCCGGAACCGGGTGGTGGGAGCGAAGGCCGCATGAGGCGCCTGCTCTCGCTGCTGTTGCTGCTGGGCGCGGCCTGCCAGGAAGCGCCGCTCGTTCCGTCGAAGGCGCCCCTGCGCACGTCGCCGGCCCGCCAGGTGCTGTTCAAGGCGCCAGCGGGCTTCGAGCGCCTGCGCATTCTCGTGCCTCCGGTGCTCGAGCGCGCGTCGATCGAGAAGGCCTACTCGAAGCTGGTCGAGTACCTCTCGCGGCAGCTCGGCGTGCCGGTCGAGCTCGTCATCGCCGAGAGCTACCAGGACGTCGTCGACCGCTCGACCTCGGGTGACGTCGAGGCGGTGATGCTCAGCCCCTACACCTACGCGCTCGCCATGGAGAAGAAGCGCCTGCCATGTCTGGTGCAGATGATCGGCGACGGCTCGGCGACGGCGGCGGGCTACATCGTGGTGCGTGAAGAGAGCGCGATTCGCAGCGTGAACGATCTGCCGGGTACGCGCTTCGGCTTCGTCGACCGCGCCTCGACGTCCGGGTACGTGTACGCGGTCAAGACGATGCTCGACCAGGGCGTCGACCCCCACAAACACCTCGGGTCGGTCGAGTTCCTCGGCAACCACGAGGCGGTGCTGCTGGCCGTCTACGAGGGCCGGGTGGACGCGGGCGCGACGTACCAGGGCGCGCTCTCGTCGTTGAAGCGCTCACGCGACATCGACCCGTTGTCGTTTCGCATCATCGGCAAGACCGAGCGCACGCCCCGCGACATTCTGTGCGTGAAGCCCGAGCTGCCGGTGCCGGTGCGCGAGGAGCTCCAGCGGCTGTTGCTGCTGCTAACGGTGCGCGACCGGGTGGGGCGCGACCTCCTCACGCCGATGGCCGTCAACGGCTTCCAGCCCCCAGACGACGCGGCCTACGACGGGGTGCGCCGCGTCGCCGCCGAGATCCGGGCGTGGGATGCAACGCCCTGAGCGACCCGTTCCCCTCGCGGTGACGTGGAGCCACGAGCCCAGCGGCGAGGTGGTTCGTGAGGTCCACCGCGTCGCCGACGACTGGGGCCTGCCGCTGTACGAGCGCCCCCACAAGAGCGGCCTGCGAAAGCAGCTCGGGCGCGAGGCTCACGTGTTCCTCGTGCGGGGCGGGACGGGTTGGCGCCTCGTCGATGCAGAAGGCGAGCTCGGCGTCTCACCTGGGCTCGCGATGCTGCGCCTCAAGCGCCTCGAGGCCGGCTCTCCGATGGCCGAGCCGCTGCTGTCGAACGCCGAAGTGCGCGCCGGCGACGTGGTGCTCGATGCGACGGTGGGCCTCGGCGCCGACGCCCGGGTGCTCGCGCGGGGCGTCGGTGTCACGGGCCGCGTCATCGGCGTCGAGGCCTCACTGCCGCTGGCGGTGTTGCTCTCCGAGGGCTTGCGCCTCGAGCCCCGCTGGCCTGGCAGCGGCTCCATCGAGGTGCGTCACGGGCGTGCGCTCGAGGTGCTGCGCGCGATGCCGAACGCCAGCGTCGACGTCGTCTTCTTCGACCCGATGTTCGAGCGCACCCTGGGGGCCTCGCCCGCGTTCGCGGCCCTGCGGCGGTTCGCCGATCATTCGCCCTTCAACAGCGAGGCCATCGCCGAAGCGCGGCGCGTCGCCCGTCGCCACGTGCTGATGAAGAGCTCGGACCCGAGCGTGTTTCCCTCGCTGGGCCTCGAGGCGCTGGTGCCGCCGGCGGGCGCGCACGTCTTCTGGGGGAGGGCTCGTGGTGACGGAAAACTGTGAGTCATGTGGCCAGGGCGACGGCCTTCGGGCGCGCTGACGGAGGTTTGCGATGGCGGCGCTTCGGCACGGCGCGTGCTGGGCTCTGGCGCCATGCGACCGGTGCTCGTGGTGCTGTCAGTGACGCTGCTCGGCTGGTGGCCCTCCGTCGCGAGGGCTCAGGCACCCGAAGCGCCACCGGCCGTCGACGCAGCGCCGATCCGTGGACCCAGGCTGGCTGATCGCGCGGCGACGCCGGCACGCTTCAGCCGCTTCTCGGCTGGTCCGGGTGGGCCGCTGCAGGCCTTCTCGCAGCTCGTGAATGGGCTGCTGCTCGGGGCGCTGGTGGGAGGCGAGCTGACGCCGAGCCGGGCCGATGGCGGTCAGGTGCTGCTCGCCTCGCTGGCTGGCGGCCTGTTGCTGGGCGGCGCGCACACGGTGGTGCAGGCGTTCCATCCCGTCAGTCTGACGACAGCGGGCACCATCGCGCTGGGCTCGGCGGTCGGCGCGCTGGCGGGGTTCGGCGTGGCGACGTTGGGGTTCTCGTCGTTTCTGGTCTCGGCGCTCGTCGGCGCGGCTTTCTCCCAGGTCGGTGCGCTCGTGCCGTTGCTCGCCCTCTCGAACGCCGACATCTCGGGGGCCGACCTCGAGCTGCTGGGCATGACGTCGGTGCTCGCCTTCGTGCTGACGGGGCTGAGCCTCATCGTCTTCGACGGGGGCTTGAGCCGGGTCGCGTCACAGGTGGCGTTGCTGGTCGCGCCGGCGGTCGGAATGGCGCTGGGCTCGTTGTGGGCGCTGGGCCCCGATCTCGCGAAGGGGCGCGCGTTCAAGCTCACTGCCTTCCCGCTGGTGGTGGGGCTCGCGACGTTCATCGTCGGAGCCGCGGCGACGCAGGGCAACCTGCGGCTGGTCGGGGCCGCGGCGTTTCTCGCCGTGGCGACGACGTTCGGCATCACGTACTTCGCCACGAGCGACGCGCCTGGCCGGCCCTCGTCGGACGAGGCGCCGCCGACCGTCACGCCGTCGGTGACGTTGACGCAGGCCGGCTGGCGAAACGAGGGCCTCGCCGTCGGCCCCGCGCTCGCCGGCCGCTTCTGACGCACGTGGCCTGTGGCAGACTGTCGAGGCGAATGCGACGGCTGCTCCTGCTCACTGCTGCGACGTGCTGGTTCTCGGCGTGCCTCGGTCCGCGTGAGTGCCGGAGCGCGGCCGACTGTCTGCCCAACTCGATGTGCGAGAAAGCGCCCACCGCCGAGCTCGGCGTCTGCCGGCAAGAGGGTGACGGCGGGCGGTGATCGCCCGGGCTCAGGGGATCTCGGTGGGCGCGCGCAGCGACGCCTTGGGGAGGCCTTCGCTGCCCATCGCGCCCAGCTTGCCCGACAGCGCTCCAGCCTGCTCGTGCGGCATCTGCTCGCGCGGCGACCGGAAGACGTGCATCGGCGAGTAGAAGACGAAGTTCGAGACGCGGCTCGTGTACAGGCACGCGTACTGCTCGACCTGCTCGCCGAAGCGCGAGTTCTCGTTGCCTTCCTTGAAGTGGAGGCCCCAGTAGCGGTTGAAGCCCGCCTCGACGTCGGCCTCGACGACCTTCACCGCCGCGGTGCATTCCTTGAGCGCCTTGCGCACCCGATCGAGCTCGGCCTTGGTGGTACGGAACTCGTCTTCCAGCAGGGTGACGTCGCCCTCGCCCCGCTCGATGCGCCGCTCGACCTGGTTGAGGCGCACCTTGCGGCGCTGCACCTCGTCGTCGAGCCGGGCCTGGAGCAGCTCGACCTCGGCGAGCGACGTCACCTCGTCGCGCCGCGACTCGAGGTAGGCGATCTCGTCTTCGATCTCCTGGACGATCATGCACGTGCGCCACATCGAGGTCTTCTTCGACTTGAGAATGTCACCGTAGATGTGGTCGCCGACGTAGAGCACCGACTCTCCGGCCGACCCGGTCATGCGCTCGAAGGCCGCCAGGTTGCCGCCCTTGTAGACGCGGCCGCGCTCGAGCACCGACGCCTCGCCGAGCACCGAGTTGTCGTCCTTCGACTGATCGACCTCGAGGAAGGGGTTCGCCCCCGAGAAGAACTCGGGCTTGCGCGCATCGGTGACGACGAAGTCGAAGTAGTTCCGCCAGCTGGGGTACTCGGGCACCACGCCGTCGAGCAGGTAGCTCATCACCGCGCGCGTGAAGTCGAACGCCGAGTTCGTGAGCAGGAAGAGCTTCTTGCCGCCGGAGCGCAGCTTGTGCAGCGCTGGGCCGAGCTCCGGGTCCTTGAAGATGTACTGGGCGATGTCCTTGCGAATGACCGTCTTCAGCGAGTTGTCGCGGTGCACGGTGTCGATGGCGTCGCGAATGTCGTCGTACAGCTTCACCGTGTCGCAGGGGCTCTTCAGCTCCTGCTCGAACAGATCGACGATGCCCGCGTAGAGGCAGGCCTCGGGCAGGGCGAAGAGCGTGTCGATCCACGCGTACTCGGGGTTCTTCAGGCGAATGCGCTCGTTGCGGTACAGCTGCTGGAGCGTCTCGTCGGGCAGCGCCGTGCGCCCATGGTACGCGCGGCCGACGTGCCCGAAACGATCGATCTTTAGCAGGTTGCCGTGCTTCTTGTCGATGAAGAGCCCGCGCATGACGAAGGCGTGATCGTACGGGATGCGGCGAATGGCCTCGGGGTAGCCCTTGCTGGTGACGAGCCGGTCGATGGTCATCTCGTACGAGAGCTCTTCGAGCCGGCGCAGGTGGTAGATGGCCAGCGTGTAGTCCATGTCGAAGCCGACGAGCTCGACGCGCGAGAAGTGCAGGTTGCGGTTGACGAAGATCTGCCGCGGCACGGGAATGTCGGGGCCGGTGCTGGCCTCGAGCACCTTCTGGAGCGCCTCGTCCTGCAGCACGGCGCGCGCGCGGGCCGCCGCCTCGAGGGCACGGGTTCGGTCGACGGGCCCGTTCGACGGGCCATGAATGCTTTCCACTTTTTTCCCCTGATCCGACTGGCGTGCCACGCTTCTACAAGCGATGGCGTCCCGACGCAGCCAGACACTGAGCCTGGACGAGAAGCGGGTGCTGCTCGACCGCATCGCGGACCTCGAGCTGCGCATGAAGCACCTGGAAGCGCGCGTGCGGCGCGAGGCGGCCGAGCTGCGCAGCCGGGGGCGCCTCGACGAGCTGAGGCCCACGGCGAGGGTCGTGCGCCCCGAGCGGCCCAGGCCCCGCTGCCCGGGTTGTACACTCGAGCTGCCGAAGGGGCCGCGCGGCGTCGAGTGCGTGTGGTGCGGGTTTCGCTTCGACGCGTGGGAGCTGTTCAAGAACCGCCCGGCCCCGAAGCGTCGCCGCTGACGGCCACGTCGAGACGCTCACGGGAGACGGCCAGTTGGGCCTACAGTCCGCCCGGTGTACCGGTTGGTGGGGCGCCTCGAGGCGTCTGAGCTGAGCGAGCTGTACCGCGCGGAGCGCGAGGGCGCCGGCTCGGTCGTCATCAAGCTCTTCCACCCGAAGACGACCGACCTCGCGTACGCGAAGGTGATCGCCGACGTGGCGCAGCGCCTCGCCGAGGTGCCGCAGGGCGGCGTCGCGCGAGTGCTCCAGGTGGGGCTGCTGAATCGGCGGCTGGCCATCGTCCGCGAAGACAGCGGCCGCTACACGCTGGGGCAGGCGCTCACCCGCCTCAACACCCGAGAGGTGGTGTTGCCGCCGGCGGTCGCCATTGGCTTCGTGATCGAGGTCGCCGGCATTCTCGAGGCAGCGCACGGCGGTGGGGTGGTGCACGGCGCGCTCACCCCGGGCAACGTGCTGCTTGGCAGCGACGGCGCGGCCTCGGTCGCCGACTTCGGCGCGCTGCGGGCGCTGTTGGCCTCGCCGGGGCTCCGCAAGGCCTTCGGCAGCCGAGGCCGCTCGAGCTACCGGGCGCCCGAGCTGAAGGCCCTCTCGGACTCGACGCCGGCCACCGACGTCTACGCGCTCGGCGCGATGGCGTACGAGCTGCTCACGCTCAAGGAACCCACCATCGGCCGTGACAGCCTCACCACGCGTCAGGCCGAGAAGCTGCCGCCACCGAGCCGGCTCGTTCGCCGCGTGCACTCGCGCATCGACGCCATCGTCATGCGGGCGCTCGAGTCGTCGCCCGCCCGCCGGCAGCGCTCGTGCCTCGAGCTCGCTGACGCGCTTCGCGAGTTCCTGTCGGCGCAGGGCGGGGTGCCCGGCCGCGGCGACGTGAAGAAGTTCGTCGAGGAGCTCTTCCCCCGCGACGTCGTGTTGAACGCGCTCGGCCCACCCCCGTTCACCACGCCCTTCGAGCTCGAGCCCATCGATGGTGTGAGCGATCTCGTCGCGTCCCTCGAGCTGCCCGAGGCCGACGATCGCCGTGCCCCCTTCTCGGGCGGCGCCGTCGACGATCGCACCAGCACGAGCGACGGGCTCCCGGTGTTCAGCCCGCCCGACGAGACGACGAACCCGGGGCAGGGGGGCGAGGCCGCGCAGCCGCTCGAGCTCCGGCAGACGATTCGCCTGGCTGGCGCCGACCGTCCCGAGGTCACCAGCCCCGGTGTCACGGACACCCTCCCGCCGGGTGGCGCGCGCATCACCTGGGAAGCGCCGGCGGGAAAGGTCGCCACGTCGAGCGCCGACTCGGCGAGCGGTGAGGCGGTCGAGCGACGGGTGCGGGTGATCGAGGACTTCTCACCGAACGACACGATGCCGCCCACCCCGGCCGCCGAGGCATCCCGGGCAACGGGCCAGTCGGCCCAGAAGCTCGGCGCCGTCGGGCCAAAGCCGTCGAAGGACGCGTCGGAGCGCCAGGCGCTCAAGACGCAGGTGACCTTCGCCGCGGCGTTCAAGCGCGACACCGACGAGCAGCCACACGACTGGCGCAAGGATCGGGAACTCCGCCGGCGCGCGGGCGTGCAGGCCGTGCGTGGCGGCGCGGCCATTCTGACCTTCGTGACCCTCGGCCTCGTCGGTTTCTGGCTGCTCAAGAGCCCGGATCCGGTCGGCGATCTCATCTCGTGGACGCCGGCGCCCATCGAGGTCGAGCTCCTCAAGCTGCGGCGGCCGAAAGGGCTCGCGGTGCCGGGCCCCACGGCGCCGTTGCCGAAGAAGCTCCCGGACTTCGATCAGGTGAACAAGACGGTGTTCCCGAAAGCCGATGAGCCGCCACCTCCGCCCCGCAAGGTCGAGGCGCCGAAGCCCGTCAAGCCGCCGCCCGCGCCGGTGCGCAGTGACTGCTACGCGCCGCCCGCCAACGTTCCCACGGCGTTCCTGACGGTGGCCGTCAAGCGCGCAGCGACGGTGTTCCTCGACGGGGTGCGCGTCTGCGGCGGGGCCAACAAGCTGCCCGTGGCGCCAGGGCAGCGCGCGCTCAAGGTGGTTGACTCGAAGACGAAGCAGGAATGGAAGTCGACCCTGCGGCTCGAAGCCGGCAAGCACGCGAAGGTCGACCCCAACTTCCGATGACCAGCGAGACGACCCGAATCTACGTGGTGGAGGATCAGGCGACGCTCCTGGCGAACCTGCTGAAGGCGCTCGCCGCGTTTCCCGAGCTCGAGGTGATCGGCTCGGCTCGCGACGGCGAGAGCGGCGTGGACGAGGTGGCGAAGCTGATCCCGCAGCTCGTGCTCCTCGATCTCGAGCTGCCGGGCATCGACGGCATCGAGGTGACGCGGCGCCTCAAGCGCAAGGTGCCGCAGGTCGAGGTGCTGATCCTCACCAGCTTCGACGACGAGCAGAAGGTGTACGAGGCGATGCAGGCCGGCGCGTCGGGGTACCTCGTGAAGCGGGTGGGCCCCGAGAAGATCCGCTCCGGCATTCACGAGGTGATGGCCGGCGGCACGGTGCTCGAGGCCCGCATCGCGCGCCGCTTCTGGAACTACTTCCAATCCGTACAGGCGCGGCCCGAGCAGCCCTCGAACCCCTGGGGCCTGACGCCGCTCGAGTTCGACGTGCTCCGGTACGTGGCGAAGGGGCTGTCGAACGCCGAGGTGGGCCGCGTGATGGAGCTCGAGCGCCGCACCGTGCGCACGCACCTCGGGCACATCTACCGGAAGATGGGCGTCAACTCGCACGTCGACGCGGTGGTGCTGGCGCTCAAGGCGGGGATCGTCGAGCTGTGATCTCTCCCGTCGTCGTCGCGCTCGTGTTGTCGGCGTCGCCGGGAGACCTCCAGGTGTCGCATCGCCGCGTGAACGCTCCTGACGGGGTGGCGCTCGCGGTCTACCGCTACCAGCGGCCCGGCGTGGTGTCGTCGCTCCCACCGGTCGTGCTGGTGCCCGACGTGGGCTTCTCGCGCGCCGCGTGGGACTTCGAGGGCCGTGGGCTGGCGCGGTGGCTGAGCGCGACTGGGCGGCTCGTCTACGTCGTCGAGCTGCGCGGGCAGGGCAAGGCGGGGCCGGGGCTGGCGCTCACGCCGATGGTCACGGTCGATCTTCCGTCGGTGCTCGACGCCCTGAAGCTCGAACGGATCGATCTCGTGGTGCACGGGTGGGTGGGTTCGCTCGTGTTGGCCGTGCATGGCCAGAGCGCCCGGATCCGCCGGGTGGTTGCGCTGAACACGCCGCTCTTCGCCGCGCCGCCGAGCGCGCTGGCCACCGCCTTCCTCGCCGACGGAGGCCGCTTCTCGACGCTCGCCTCGTCACCTTCGGGCGCGCGGACGTTTCACGAGCTGTTCGCGCTGTGGGCCGAGCTCCCCTCGGGGACCGAGCAGGCCTTCCTCTCGACCGGCACGCGCGATCTCTCGCGGCCCGTCGCGGCCGAGCTCCTCGCGTGGATGAACACGGGCGACCGACCGCTGGGTGGCCAATCGGTGAGCGCCCGCCTCGCGGCGCTCGATCGGCCGACGCTGCTCCTCCTCGGGCTCGCCGATGGCTTCGCGCCGCCCGAACAATGTGCCGTGCTGCGTGAGCGCGCGCCGGGGCCGGTCGAGTTGCACACCTTCAGCCGCGCCGAGGGCGGAGAGGACTTCAGCCACCTCTCGATGCTCCTGGGCCGCGAGGCACCGAAGAAGGTCTTTCCCCGAATCGGAGCCTTCCTCGGCGAGGCGGCGCCATGAGGTGGGGCTGGCTGCTGCTGCTCGCCGGGTGCGCGGGGCTGCGCGTGGTGCCACTGCCGCCCGAGGCCGAGCGCCACCGCCCGAAGACGAAGGACGGCTGGGAAATCGCCCTCGTGCGCTACCGGCCGCAGGGGCCCGTCACCGGGCGCCCGGTGCTGCTCTGCCACGGCATCTCGGCGAACGATCGCAACATGGATCTCGACGAGCGGCACTCGATGGCGCGGTGGTTCGCCGCGCAGGGCCGCGAAGCGTGGACGATGTCGCTGCGGGCCACCGGCGACTCCGATCGTCCCGACCCTTCGAAGGGCCGCGCGCTGCCCATCTTCTTCGACGACTACTGGGAGCACGATCTCCCCACGGCCATCGCCCACGTGCGAGCCGTCACCGGCGCCGAGAGCATCGACTACGCAGGGCACTCGATGGGCGGCATGATCGCCTACGCGTACCTCTCGCAAGGCGGCACGGGCCTGCACGCGGTGGCGACGCTGGGCGCTCCGACGCGGCTCGACTGGGGCACGGGGCTCGAGGCGATCCTCGCCCGGCTGGGCCCGAAGGTGGTGTCGTCACCCGACGTGCTGTTGCCGTCCCAGCTCGGCGCGGGGCTCGCGGCGCCCTTCATGACGGTGGTGCGTGACGGGCCGTTCCAGCGCATCTTCTACAACCCCGAGTCGACCGACCCGTCGACGTGGCAGCGGCTCGTCGTCTACGGCACCGCCGACACCGCTGGAGGCACGGCCCGGCAGCTCCTCGCCCTCATCGCGACCGGCCGCTTCACCTCGAAGGACGGGGCACGAGACTTCCGCGCCGACATGGCCCGCATTCGCACGCCGGTGCTGGTGGTCGCGGGCAAGCTCGACCGGGTGGCGCTGACCCCTGCCGTGATGGACGGGTACGGCGCCCTCGGCGGGCCAAAGCGCTGGTTGCTGATTACCCGCGCGAATGGCGCCCTCGGCGAGTACGGTCACATGGACCTCGTCATCGGCGAACGCGCGCCCGACGAGGTGTTTCGCCCGGTGCTCGACTTCTTCAACCTGCACGATCCCCCGTAGGAGTCCCGAACGATGCCGAAGTCTTCTCCCCGCACGAAGGCCGCCGTGAAGCTGCCCCCCGCGCTCGCCGCCATCGCCGACTCGGTGATCGAAGCGAAGCTGCCGAACGGCCTGCGTATTCGCCTGCTGCCGAACGACGCCGTGCCGACGTGCAGCTTCTACACGTTCTTCAAGGTCGGGGCCCGCAACGAGCGGCCGGGCATCACCGGCATCAGCCACCTCTTCGAGCACATGATGTTCAACGGCGCGAAGAAGTACGGGCCGGGCATGTTCGACAAGGTGCTCGAGTCGAACGGCGGCAGCTCGAACGCGTACACGTCGAACGATCTCACCGTCTACTACGAGGACTTCATGGCCGAGGCCCTCGAGAAGGTGATCGATCTCGAGAGCGATCGCATGCGCTCGCTGGCGGTGACGCCGAAGATGCTCTCGAGCGAGCGGCAGGTCGTGATCGAAGAGCGGCGCCTGCGCGTCGACAACGAGATCGCCGGCATGATGGACGAGGAGCTGGGCGCGCTCGTCTACAAGGCCCACCCGTACCGCTGGCCCGTCATCGGGTGGATGCGCGACATCGAGAACATCACCCGCGACGACTGCCTCGAGTACTTCCGCACGTTCTACGCGCCGAACAACGCGACCATCTACGTCTCGGGAGACTTCGACCCGAAGCAGGCGCTGGCGCTGATCAAGAAGTACTACGGCGCGATCAAGGCTGGCCCGCCGGTGCCGCCGGTGCTCGACGCGGAGCCGGAGCAGAAGGGCGAGCGGCGCGCGCACGTGCACCACCCCGCGCAGGCGCCGTCGATCATGATCGCGTGGCGTGGCCCGAAGGGTGAGCACCCCGACACGCTGGTGCTCGACGTCGTGCAGTACGCGCTGTCGGTCGGCCAATCGAGCCGGTTCCACAAGCGGCTGGTGCACGAGCTCGAGGTGGCCGTCGGCGTCAGCGTCGACTGGACGTGGCGGTTCGACCCGGGGACCTTCACCATCGGGCTCGAGCTCAAGCCGGGCGGAGACCCGCGCCAGGCCGAGGCGGCGCTCGCCGAAGAGCTCGAGAAGGTGGCTCGTGAGGGGCTCTCGGCGCGCGAGCTCGAGAAGGCGAAGAACAACCTCGCCGCGACGCTGACGCGGGAGCTGGCGACGAACAGCGGCCGCGCCCATGCGCTCGGCACGTACGAGATGATGCTCGGCGACTGGCGCCGGGGCCTCGCGCTGCCGTCGGCGTACGAGTCGATCACCTCGGATCAGGTGAAGGACGCGGTGAAGAAGTACCTGTCGCCCTCGAAGAAGAACGTCGTCACCCTGGTGCCCGAGGCGGGCCTCGAGGCGGCGGCATGAAGCGCGCCGTGACGTCGAAGCTGCGTCCCCTGAAGCTGCCGCCCCACGAGCGCCGGCGCCTCGCGAACGGCCTGCACCTGCACCTCGTGCCGCGCGGGCCGCTCCCGCTGGTGGCCGTGCGCCTGGTCATGCGCGGCGGCAGCGTGTGGGATCCAGCGGGCAAGGCCGGGGTCGCCGACTTCGCGTCGCGCCTGTTCCGGCGTGGTGCGGGCGGTCGTTCGGCCGACGAGATCTCGGAGGCCGTCGACTTCGTCGGCGCCGCGCTCGGTGGCTACGCGAACGAAGAGAACGTCGTGCTGTCGCTCAGCGCCCCGTCGAAGCACCTCGAGGCGATGCTCGAGCTGATGGGCATGGTGCTGCAGCAGCCCGACTTTCCTTCCGACGAGATCGAGTCGGCGCGGCGGCGAACGCTGGCGCAGCTCCAGAACGAGCTCGACGACCCCGGCACGCTGGCCGAGCGGGCGTGGGCCCGCGCGATGTGGGGCTCGCACCCCTACGGGCACGAGACGCTCGGTCAGCGGCGCTCGATCGAGGCGATCACCCGTGACGATCTCGTCGAGTTCCACCGCACGCGGCTGTCGCCGACGCTCGCGCACCTGTACGTGGTGGGCGACATCGACGTCGAGCGCATCACCGCCGTCGTCGACCGCGTCTTCGGGAGCTGGAAGGGCGGCCCCGAGCTCGCGCCGCTGGTCCCCGATTGGGACGGCCCGAAAGACGCCGGTCACGTCGTCATCGTCGACAAGCCCGAGCAGACGCAGGTGCAGGTGCGCATCGGCGCGGCGGGCGTGAAGCGCGGGCACGCCGACCACTTCCCGCTGATCGTGATGAACGCGGTGCTCGGTGGCGGCTTCACCTCGCGGCTCATTTCGGAGATCCGCGTCAAGCGCGGCCTCTCGTACGGGGCGAGCAGCTCGTTCGACATGATGAGCGGCGCGGGCACCTTCGCCGTCAGCTCCTTCACCAAGACGAAGTCCGTCGGCACGCTGCTCGACGTGGCGCTGGGCGAGGTGAAGAAGATGCGCACGAAGGGCCCGACGCCGGTCGAGGTCGACACGATGAAGCGGTACATCTCGGGGCTCTACCCCGCGCGCCTCGAGACGAACGAGGCCGTGGCCGGGGCGATCGCCGACGTGCAGCACTACGGGCTGCCCGAAGACTGGATCAGCGCGTACCGCGATCGCATCAACGCCGTCACCGCGAAGGACGCCGCCGCGGCGGCCTCGAAGCACCTGTTCACCGACCGGCGCGTCATCGTGCTCGTCGGTGATGCGAGGGGCCTCGAGCCCATCGCCGGCAAGTACGGCGTCGTGAGCGTGGTGAAGCCGGCCGAGCTGGAATGACCGCGCTGACGTTCCTGACGCCGCCGGGTCCGAAGGGGCTGGTGGCCGTCGACAAGCCGCCTGGAATGCTGGTCATCCCCGGGCGGGCGACCGAAGCGGAGGAGGGCGTGTGCGTGCGTGACGCGGTCGCCCGGCAGCTGGGCCGCGAGGTGTGGGTGGTGCACCGGATCGATCGTGACACCTCGGGGGTGCTGCTCCTCGCGCTCGACGCCGACAGCCACCGCGCCGCGTCGATGGCGTTCGAGCACGGCGAGGTGAAGAAGACGTACCTCGCGCTGGTGCAGGGCGTGGTGCGCGGGCCGCTCGACATCGATCTGCCGCTCATGGAGGCGCGCAAGCGGAAGATGAAGGTGGCTCCCGCGGGGCTCGTGGGCAAGCCGAGCCGAACGCTGGTGCGCCCCGTCGAGACGTTCGCGAAGGCCACGCTCGTGGCGTGCGAACCGCTCACCGGGCGGCAACACCAGATCCGCGTGCACCTCATGGCGAAGGGCCACCCGCTGCTGGTCGATCACCAGTACGGCCGGCGGCAGCCGCTGCTCGAGAAGGATCTCGGCGGAGACGGTGACGAAGTGG
This sequence comes from Myxococcaceae bacterium, assembly GCA_025459425.1. Classification (GTDB taxonomy): domain Bacteria; phylum Myxococcota; class Myxococcia; order Myxococcales; family Myxococcaceae; genus Xiheimicrobium. The sequence continues at coordinate 17,868 of JALOQF010000111.1, forward strand.
TGCTCGACCGAACCCCGCTCCACGCGGCGAGCCTCGAGATCCCCAGCCTCGGCTTCAAGGCCGAGTCGCCGCTCCCGGCTGATCTGCGCGCCGTCCTCGAGCGCCTCTCGACTGGCATCGAGCGCTGAGGTCGTTACGAGGGCTCCCCATGGCCGGAGCCTCGCTCTTCACGCTGCTGGACGACCTCGCCGCGCTCCTCGACGACGTGGCCGCCATGACGAAGGTGGCCACGAAGAAGACGAGCGGGGTGCTCGGAGACGATCTCGCGCTCAACGCCGAGCAGGTCTCGGGCGTCTCGACCGACCGCGAGTGGCCCGTGGTGTGGGCGGTCGCGAAGAAGTCGCTCGTCAACAAGGCGATCCTCGTGCCGGCGGCGCTCGCGATCAGCGCCTTCGTACCGATGCTGGTGCAGCCACTCCTCATGCTCGGGGGCGCGTTCCTGTGCTTCGAGGGCGTGGAGAAGCTCCTGGCGAAGAAGCAGGCTGGCGCGGCGCCGGTGTTGACCGAGGCGCAGCGCATCTCGGGCGCGGTGCGCACCGACTTCATCCTCTCGGCCGAGATCATCGTCATCGCCCTGGGGACGGTGGCCGACGCGCCGCTGGTGAAGCAGGCGCTGACGCTGGTGGCCTTGTCGCTGCTGATGACGGTGGGCGTCTATGGCCTGGTGGCGGGCATCGTGAAGCTCGACGACGTCGGGCTTGGGCTCTCGAAGCGGGGTGGGGCGAGCGCCGCGATGGGCCGGGCGTTGCTGGTGGTGTCACCGAAGCTCATGAAGGGGCTGTCGATCGCCGGAACGGTGGCGATGTTCCTCGTGGGCGGCGGCATCGTCGCGCACGGCATTGGCCCGCTCTACGAGTGGCTCAAGCCGATGAACGACGTGCTCGCTGCGGTGATCGAGGGCCTGGTAGGCGTCGGCGTGGGCGCGCTGCTCGTGGCCGTGGTGTCACTGGCGCGCCGCGTGCGGGGCGTCAGCGCAGGACCGCAGTCGGCGCCGTGAAGGGCGAGACCGGCGCATCGCCAGTGTTGACGACGCCTTCGGGCTCGAAGATCACCACCTCGGCCTCGTCGACGGCCGAAGTGCGGTGCTCGACGCCCGGCGGTACCACCGTCAGCTGACCGGCGGTGAGCTCGAGCACCCGATTGCGGTACTCGACGCAGAATCGACCCCGCACGACCAGGAAGAGTTCGGCCTGCGTCTCGTGCCGGTGCCACGGGAAGGTGCCGTGCACCTTCACCACCTTCACGTCCTGGCCGTTCAAGGTCGCGACGATGAGGGGCCGCCAGGGCTCGGTGACGTGCGCGAAAGCTCCGGCGAGGTC
>JALOQF010000457.1 GCA_025459425.1 Myxococcaceae bacterium
GGGGCCTCCGGCGGCGATGGCGGCGAGCGTCTCGCGCGCCTCGGGGGGCAGCTCGGCCGCTCGAATCGTCGGCTCGGTCTGGCTCCTGTCGCGGCGTGGCCGCGCGGTGGCGTCATCGGCGGGCTCGGGTGGCGGCGCAGTCTCGGGGGCCGCCGTGCGCAGCCGCTCGAGCACGTTCGTCTTGAAGGCGTCTTCGCCGAGCTCACCCTTCGGTGCGCCCAGCTGCGCGACGGCCGCCTCGATGCGCTCGAAGCGGTTCTCGGGGTCGGGGTGCGTCGAGAAGAACTCCGGCGTCCGGCCGCCGCCCGCGGCCTTGAGCACCTTCATCACCTCGCCCATCTGCCGCGCGTCGTACCCGGCCTCGTGCATGAAGCGCACGCCCAGCCGGTCGGACTCGAGCTCGTCTTCACGCCCGAACTTCATCGAGATGAGCTGCGCGGTGATGGCCGCGAGGGCCGCCTTCGCGCGCGAGGCGGCGGGGCTGTCGGGATCCGAGGTGGCGACGACGGTGGCGCCCACGAGGCCCTGCGTGAGCTCGGCCTTCGCGAGCCGCTCGGCGCCGTGCCGCCCCACGACGTGGCCGATCTCGTGGCCGAGCACGCCGGCGAGCTGCGCCTCGTTCGCCATGCGCGCGAGCAGCGCCTCGGTGATGAAGATGGGCCCGCCCGGCAGCGCGAAGGCGTTCACCGTCTTGCGGTCGGCCAGCACGGTGAACTGGAACGGGTAGTCGGTCTTCGCCGCGGCGCTCTGCTTCGCGAGGCGCTCGCCCACCTGGCTGACGTAGCGGGCCACCTGCGCGTCTCGGGTCGCGCCGCCGAACTGCCGCGTGAGCTGCGGGGCGCTCGAGAGGCCGAGGGAGATCTCCTGCCCCGGCGTCAGCTTCACGAACTGGGTCTCTCCCGTCAGCTCGTTCGTCGAGCGGCGCGAGAGGTACGAGACGACCGAGATGGCCGCGATGACGAGACCGACGACGAGCCTGAGCGACGAGCTGGAGCGTTGAGACGCCATGACGGGCTTCTATCGCGTCGAGGGGCCCGAAGCCGTCGCCGGCAGGTGCCGCATCGCCCAGGCGAGCGCGAGCCACCCGCCGAGCTGGGCGAAGCCGCCGATGGGCGTGAGCGCCCCCAGGCCACGCAGCCCCGTGAGGCCCATCACGTAGAGGCTGCCGGAGAAGACGATGATGCCCGCGATGAAGAGACCGGCCGCCAGGCGGGGCGCGCGCCCGGGCACGTGGTGCGCCACGACGGCGACGAGGCCGAGGGCCAGCGCATGCACGAGATGATAGCGCGCGGCGGTCTCCCACCAGCCGAGGCGATCGGCCGCGTCGGGAAGGTCCCGCACCAGTGCCTTGAGGCCATGGGCGCCGAGCGCGCCGAGGGCCACGCCAAGGAAGGCCGAGACGGCAGAGAAGAGCCCAACGGTTCGATTCATGCCGCCGTTGTGCCACGCAGCGCTGATAGCGTCGCGGCCGATGCGCCAGCCCCTCGAGTCCCTCGACGCGTTTCTGGAAGGACCCCATCAGCGCGCCTTGACCCAGGTGGTTCGAAAGCTGCTCGTCAGCGGTCGGTTCCTGACGCTCGCCTTCGGCCATGGCCCCTCGACGGAGCGCTTCATCGTCGCCCTCGCCCGACACTTCCCGGCGCGCCAGGTGAACTTCGCCCTCGTCGAGGTCGAGCCCGTGCGGGTGACGATGGGCCCGCACGAGACCGACGCGCGCGTCATCGACGCGCCCGACCGCACGCCCAGCGACCTCGTGCGGGCGCTGTTGCGGCAGGATCCCGACGCGATCGCCGTCACCCGCCTCGAAGGCGCCGACCCGACGCTCCTGTTGAACACCGTCTTCACTGGCCACCAGCTGTTGCTGGGCACGGCTACGGAGTCGGTCGACGCGGCCGTGGCGGCGCTGTGCGCAGGCAGCCCCGGCCTCGAGGGTCAGGTGCTCGCTGTGATCGACCTGGCGTGTGAGCTCGACGGTGCGGGCCGGCTGCGGCGCCTGCTGAAGGGAGACGGGAAGGGCGGGCTGCGTGAGGTCGCGCGGGTCGACGGTGCGAGCGTCGTCGTCGATTCGGCGCTCGGCGTCGATTCGGCGCTCGGCGTCGAGGTGCCACCCGCGCCCGTCGCGGCAGCCCCCCGGTTCGCGCCGGCCCTCTCGAGCCGGCCAGCGCCGACGCGCGCCCCGCGACCGGCGTTCCTCCCCGTGACGCGGGCCGAGCCAGGCACCTCGCTCCTGGGCACCCGAACCGCGGTGCGCCCGGCGGGCTCGGGCTGGCCCACGTGTCGCGAGTGCGGCGGGCCGCTGGCGCTCCTCGTGCAACTCGATCTCTCGAAGCTCCCGGCGCCGATGCCCGCGAGCCACGGCCTGGCGCAGCTGTTCGTGTGCCCGACGGGCGGCTGCGAGCTGACCGACGAGCGCTCGAGCGGTGTCCTCTGTGAGGTCGTCGACGGGGGCGTGCCGGTCGACGCGCCCGCCGCGCTGTCCGTCGAGGTGATCGAGCCGGGCGCCATCGTCGAGTGGCAGCCCTTCGCCGAAGACCCGACCGCCGACGATCTCACACGCCTGGGCCTGGCGACCGAGCCGGCAGACGAGGGGCCGCTGCGCTGCGACAAGCTCGGCGGCTGGCCCTCGTGGGAGCAGGGCCTCGAGTGGCCGTTGGACGAGGCGGGGCTGCCCTTCGAGTTGCTGTTCCAGCTCGCCGAGGGCGCGGTGCTGACGGGAGGCACGCCCGATCGGTGGGACGACGCGACGGCGACGCTCGTGCCCGGCGCGAGCCCAGCGCGCGTGCTCGACCCGAACAGCCCGTGTCACTTCCCGTCGGTGCTGACGGCCGAGGCGGTCGCGTTTCTGTTCTGGCAGCCGGGGACGCGCCGGTTGGCGTTCCGCTGGCAGACCGGGTGACGGCTCACGGCTTGACGAGGAAGCGAAGGGCGAGCTGGTTCTTCGGCACCAGGTGCGCGCGCACGAACGCGACGAGCTCGGCCGAGGTGACCGTGGCGAGGTGTCGCTGGCCCTTCTCGAGGGCGTCGACGTCTCCCGAGATGCCCACCGCCATCGCCAGGGCCTCGGCGATGGCCGCGGGCGACTCGAGCTCCATGAGCAGCCCGAAGCGAAGGTGATCTCGAATGTCGGCGAGCCGCTGCTCGTCGACGGTGCCCTTCGCGAGGGTGGCGATGGTGTCGGTCAGCGCGCGGTCGACTTCGGCGCGGTGGGCCTCGTCCTTGAGTCTGGCCTCGAGGCCGAAGAGATACGGGTCGCGGTGCTCGTCGGCGCTGGGCGCGAGCTTCTCGACGAGCTGCCGCTCGAGCACGAGGGACGTGAAGAGCGGCGAGGTGGGCCCGGCGAGGTACTGGCCGAGCACCGTCAGCAGCGCGGCCTCCTTCGACCCGGGCGGGCTCGCGGGCACGCGGAAGAAGAGGCCCGTGCGGGGCAGGGTGGGTGACGTCCACGTGAGCTCGGCGGTGCGGGGCCCGGTGAAGGGTGGCTCCTTCGGGATGCTCACCGTCGCGGCGCGGCCGGTCCACGGGCCGTAGGCCTTCTCGATGCGCTGCATCAGCGTCGTGTCGTCGAAGTCGCCCACGACGATCACCACGCAGTTGTCGGGCGTGTACCAGCGGCGGAAGAACTGCTTGGAGTAGTCGTAGCGCGTGGGCATCGCGCGAATGTCGTCGAGGAAGCCGAGCGTGGTGTGCCGGTACGGGTGCTTCGTGAACGCCGCGCCGAGGAGCGTCTCTTCGATCTTGAGCCCCGGGTTCGCGGCGTTCTTGTTGTACTCGCCGAGCACGGCGGCGGCTTCGGTCTTGAAGGGCTCCTCGGCGTACTCGAGGGCGCGGAACCGATCGGCCTCGACGTCGACGAGCGTGTCGAGCTGCGCGGTGGGGCCGTTGACCGTGTAGACGGTGACATCGTCACTGGTGAAGGCGTTCTCGTTGAAGCCGAGCGAGCCGAGCAGCGCGGTGCGCGCACCTTCGGGGAAGCGCCTGGTGCCCCGGAACATCATGTGCTCGAAGAAGTGCGCGAAGCCGGTGTGCCCCGGCTCGACCTCGTTGCGCGAGCCGACGCGCACCACCGTGTAGTAGGCGACGAGGCCCGGCGAGGCGTACGGCACCCGCATGACGGTGAGCCCGTTGGCCAGCCGGCTGGTGCGCACGGGCCAGGGAAAGGCCTTCGCGGGCTCGGCGGCCAGGGCAGGGACGGTGACGAGCACGGCGAGCAGGCAGGCGCGCATGCGGCGCACGCGTACCATTCCGCGGCGTCATCCGTCACGCAGGCGACGAGACGCGAGATCTCGAGTGCGCGGTTGTCTACGGTCCACCGACCATGACTCCGACCCCGAACCCCGCGGCGCCCGCCCCGAAGAAGAGCAGCACGGCCACCGTCATCATCGTGATCCTCGTGGTCGGTCTGGTGTTGTGCTGCGTGATTGGCATGCTGGCGGCGATCGCGATTCCGAACTTCGTGCGCTTTCAGGCGAAGTCGAAGCAGGCCGAAGTGCGGAGCAACCTCAAGGCGGCGTACGTGGCCGAGATGGCGTACTTCGCAAGCGAGAACGCCTACTCGGCTGACGTCGGCAAGGTCGGCTTCAACCCTTCCCCGGCCAACCGCTACCTGTACGCGTTCTCGACCGAGGGCGACCTGGCAGCGTCGGGCGCGCCGGGTGACGGCAAGACCGGCGTGCTGGCCGACGCCGCCCGGTTCGGCATCGACAACGACGCGTTGGAGAAGGGCGTGCCTCCCGGGCTCTGGGCCGAGACGGGCGTGCAGGGCACCTGCCCCGATGCGTGCTCGATCACCATCGTGGCGGCGGGCAACGTCGACAACGACTCGACCATCGACGTGTGGAGCATCTCGACGAAGGATCGCACCATCGGCGGGCAGCGCGTGCCGGCGGGCCAGCCGCACAACCACGTCGACGACGTCGCCGAGTGACGCCCATCGACGGGGGCCTGGTTCCCGCCGATGCGCCCTTCCACCACCTCGACGATCTGGCGAAGTGACACCGTCAGCCGCGAGGCAGTGGCCCGTCATCGGTTGACGGACGCCGTTGGATGGTGAAGATGGAGGCGTTCCAACCAACGAACCGGGGGCGACCTGGTTTCGACGAGGGCATGGAGGCCCTGAGACGCGTGCCGAGTGGGCTCACCACACTCGTAAATCCAAGTGGGCAAAACCACAAAAGCCAACGACAACGTTGAGCTTGCGCTGGCCGCCTGAAAAACGG
>JALOQF010000112.1 GCA_025459425.1 Myxococcaceae bacterium
CAGGAGCGCATCTCGTCGGTCGACCGCCTCACCTGGCTGCCGACGATCGTCGCGCAGGCGAAGGGCAGCTACAACTCGAACCGCGGCTTCGCCGGCACCAACTTCATCTTCGACGGCATCGTCGCCGCCCAGTGGGACCTCTACGACCGCGGCGTGCGCTACGCGCAGATGCGAGAGAACGACGCGAAGGTGGTGCAGCAGCGCGCCCAGCTCGAGGCCGCGCGGGCGAAGGCCCGGGCGAACTGGATCGGCGCGAAGACGAACCTCGAGGCCGCCGAGGTGGCGCTGCAGCAGGCCGAGGCCCAGGCGGCGCTGGCGACCCGCGCGCAGAAGCAGGTGGGCGCGGCCTACGAGAACGGCCTCACCACCTCGCTCGAGGTGAGCGACGTCGACAACAAGCGCTTCCTCGCGGCGTCGGCCGCGGCCCAGTCACGGGCGCAGCTCGAGATCCGCAAGGTCGAGCTCGCCGCCGCCGAAGGGCGCCTGGCGACGCTGCTCGGGCTGTCCGAGAACTGACGCCCGAGCCGGGGTCCCCGCCTCGCCAGCGACGGCCTCGCCGACTGTCTCGTACGGCACGCATTCTCCGAAGCGAAGCCGCGCCCGGAAGCCCGGACGGAAGCTCCATCAACCTCAGAACCGGCGCCGTGCCGAAAAGCCCGGGCCAGAGGCTCCACCGTCCTCGAACCGACGGCGCGCCCAGACGCCCGGAGCGGAAACTCCGTGAGGCGCGTCATTCGGAACGTGTTCAGGAAACTGGCACACCGGGCACGAACGCCAACTGCACCGTCCGGGCCTGTCCTGAGAGCCGTTGTCGAGTACGCTCTTTCGCATCTGGAGACGGCGGGCCCGGCCGCCGTACGACCTCATGCCCCTCAGCCTGCTTCGTCCCCTCGTCGCGGTCGCGTCGGCTGCCCTCGTCCTCGTGTCGGCAGACGCGCTCGCCTGCGGCTGCTTCGCGGTCCCTACCACCACCACCACCCCCGTCATCCAGGCTGGAGAGCGCATTCTCTTCGCGGTGCAGAACGGCAGAGTGACGGCGCACATCCAGATTCAGTACCAGGGTGACGCGAAGGACTTCGGGTGGCTGTTGCCCTTGCCCTCGGTGCCGGTGCTCAAGGCCGGCACCGACGAACTCTTCACGCAGCTCGCCGCCACCACCGACCCGCGCTTCACGTTGACCTCTCAGACCGTCGGGACGTGCCGGGCGCCCGTCAGCCTCGGCTGCGCCTCACCGGCGGCTCAGAGGAGCATCGTGGGCGAGGCCGTCGCGGGCGCCGGCCGCCCACCCCAGAGCCCGCTCGTGTTCCAGACGTCGGTCGGGCCCTACGACGCCGCCGTGCTGAAGGCCGACGACAAGGCCGAGATGCTCGCGTGGCTGTCCACCAACCGCTTCGTGGTGCCGACCACCAGTGACGCCGCGCTCGGCCCCTACCTTCGCCCGGGCGCCTACTTCCTCGCGCTCAAGCTCAAGAGCGGCAAGACGGCCGGAGACTTGACGCCCATCGTCGTCGAGTACCCCTCCGAACTGGCGATGATTCCCATCACCCTGACCAGCATCGGCGCGACGCCCAACATGGGCGTGCAGGTGTTCCTCCTCGGGAACGGCCGCGCGATTCCCCGCAACTACCGCCACGCCGTCGTCAACGACGCGCTCATCGACTGGGAGACGGGCGGGCAGAACTACCAGGCGCTCGTCACCCGCGCCGTCGGCGAAGCCCCGGGCCGCCACGCCTTCGTCACCGACTATGCCGGGCCGTCGAGCGTGATGCGCGACGTGCTCGTTCCTGCCGGCCGCTTCGGCACCGAAGCCCAGCTCGCCGCCGCCTCGTCCCCGCGCGACTTCGTGCGCCTGCTGTGGTCGCTCGACTTCGGCCAGCTCGACCCCGTGGCCGACCCGACCAACCCCGGTGTGGCCCCCGCGCCTGCCCCGCCACGCTTTGCACCCGGCCTGCAGGCCGTGCTCCTGCGCACGCTCCCCATTCCGAAGAGCCTCGAGCGCCAGGGCGTCGACGCCGACGCCTGGTTCGGAGACTTCGCCCGGCTCGACCAGAACGCGCGGCAGACGAACCCCGACGACTTCGTCGACTACCCGGCCTTCGAGGCCGGCCGGCTCGCCCGCGAGGTGTTCGCCGAGTACGTGGCGCCCGTGCGCGAGGCCAACGAGCTGTTCCGCACCTTCCCGACGTTGACGCGGCTCTTCACGACGCTGTCTCCGGAAGACATGAACCGAGACCCGGTGTTCTCGTTCAACCCGTCGCTGCCCGAGGTGCCCCGGGTTCGCACCGCCACCCAGCTGTTCAACTGCGACACGAACGTCGCCAGCGTGGTCGCGCCCTCGGGCTTCGCGCGGCCTCCGTCGTTCTTCAACGGCAACACCCCTCCCCTGGGCCAGGGCCCCGGCGCGCTCCGCATCGAGACGCTCGCAGAAGAAGGCGACCCCGTCGTCGACCTCGACAACAGCGAGGCCGTTCGCGCGCGCTTCCCCCCACCGGCCATGCCCACGGGCGGAGGCTGCACCAGCGTGCCCGACCCGCTCACCCTCGCCCTCTTCGCCCTCGCCGCCAGCCTGCGTCGTCGGCGAATGGGTTGACGAAGCAGATCTGTTGCAGGCGGGCCGGGTGGTCGACATAGAGGAAAGCGATGATTCTGCGTTGGCTCCTTGCGGTTTCGCTGGTGTCGTCGGCGGCGTTCGCCGAGACGCCGCTGCGCCGCGAGCCGAGCGCCTCGTTCGAGGTCGACGTCGCCTTCCAGGACCGGGGCGGGGTTCAGTACTTCTACGAGCTGCTGCGCGCCGACCGCTCGCCCGACCTCTCGCCGACGTTCTCGGCCTTCCGAGCGTTCGACGTGCACGACGTGTGGAAGCGGCTCGACGCCCCGGCCAACGTGGTGCTGTCACGGCTCGTCTACACCATCGACAAAGACGTCTCGTTCTTCACCGAGGCCCGCACCCGCGACATCGACTACATCAACGCCATCGCCCGAGAGGCCAAGGTGTCGCGCAACGACGATGGCTCGTTCCGCGCCTCGCAGACGCCGGCCAACACCTTTCGCATCGAGTACTTCGACGCGTCTCGCGTCCAGGCGGCGGTGGGCGTGCTGCCGGGCCTCGCGCGGGTGCTCGAGCTGTCGGGCCTCGAGGGCCCGCCCCACTCGGTCGTCTTTCAGGAGAACCGGGACTTCGACCGGGTGATGGGGTTCCGCACGGCGGCGGGCTCGTTCACGTGGACGGCGCACTACGCCGCGGGCAAGGGCAAGACGCGCCTCGTCGTCTTCATCGTCAGCTACCTGCACACCCTGCCGCCCTTCTTCATGGGCGGTGAGAAGCGGGTGTTCCGCGAGTCCACCGAGGGCGCGCGGGTGCTCATCGACCGACTCCGCGACTACCGGCCCGACTGACGTCCCCGGGGCCTGGAAGTCGCGCTACGCTCTCGCGTCCGGTGAGTTCGCCGAAGAAGCCCACTCCCAGCCAGGCCGTCGAAGACCCCCGGCCCTTGACGCCGGTGCGCACCGACGGGCCCACCAACACCGTCATCGTGGCGGAAGAGGTCGACCCGCGTGACGCGCGGACCGCGGCGATGCCGGCGTGGGACGAGGGCCGAGGTGTGCCCGTGACGCAGCCCACCCCGGCGTGGAGCGAAGCCGCGCCAGCCTCGACCGACGAGACGCTCGCGCCGGCCGCCGAGGTCGACGTCGAGGCGGTGATGACGCGCCCGGTGGAGCGGCCGGCCCCACGCCCCGACGTCACCGCCGCCGAGCTCGAGGCGCTCGATTCGAACGCACACCTGCGCGGTGTCATCACGACCCCGTCGAAGGTGCCTCGCGGGCGGCTCTCGAAGTCGACGCGGCTGGTGCTGGTGGGCAGCGCCGCGGTGATGGCGCTCGCGCTCCTCGTGGTGGCCGCACGGCGGGAGCGCCCCGTCGTCGACCCCTCGAGGCCGATTCCGATGGCGAAGGTGGCCCCCACGAAGCCCGTGCCGAAGGAGCCTCCACCAAAGCCGGCACCACGCGTCGACGTCACCGCCGACCTGGTGGTGAAAGAGACGCCACGGCCGCCGCTCACCATGGAGCTCCACGTCGACGCCGGCGCCGGCCAGACGCTCACGAAGACGGTGCCCGCCAGCATCGTGCGCCTCGAGACCGAGCCGATGGTGAAGGTGAGCTGGAACGGAGACGACTACGGCCTCACGCCCGTGCTCATCACCATGCCGGTGGGACCCAACGTCATCACCGTGGAGAACAAGGACCTGGGCCTCAAGCGGACGATGACCATCACCGCCGCGAACGAGGAGCGCACGTTCCTCCGCCTCGAGTTCGGCAAGGGCTGGGTGTCGATCGATCGGCCCGAGTCGGCCACGGTGCTGGTCGACGGTGCGAAGGTGAAGGACCGCACGGTGGCGCTGTGGGAAGGGCGGCACCGCATCGACGTCGTCTTCCGCGGTGGGCAGAAGGCGTCGAAGACGGCCGACGTGGTGCGGGGCGAGACGTCAGAGGTGTTCTTCGACGAGCCGCTGCCCAACGAGTGAGCCAGCTCACGACGTGGCAGGGCGACCGCTGGCGAGGCGTGTCGTCGGAGCGCGCTCGAGGCCGGAGGCGCTGCGTGCACACGAACCGGCTCGCGACGCGATGGTGAAGGACGTCTGAATCGTTCGGGCCGTCTCTCCAACCGCGCGTTCGCCTGAGTCCCGGCGCTCTCGAGGCCGGTGCCGACACGGGGCCTCGAACCGGGCACATGTCGCCGGGAACGCGCTCGAAGGTCGGGCGCCGGACGGGGCCCGCACGGCCGGCAGCCGACAAAACGACGGGCCGGCACGCGGCTCCGCGATTCGCAGAGACCAGCGCCCGGCCCGTCACTCGACTTCGCTGGTGTCCTTCGGAGCGCCCGTCAGAGCGTGCCAGCACGCACGAGCGCCACCGACACCTCGTCGACGTAGAAGGCGCCGTTCCCGGCGAACATCGTGGCGTTGTCTGCCTCGCACACGACCCGCACCGTCGTTCCTGCCGCGGCCGTCAGGGGAAGGGAGGTCCCCCCGACGAAACCTCCGGTGGTCACGTCAGTGCCCGGTCCTGCAGCCGCTGCAGCGAGAGAGCCAAGGGTCACGGCCGGGAGCGCCACCGTCTCGACCCGGCAGGCCATGGCGTACGAGGCGCCCGGCATCGCCTGGTTCACGACGAAGAGCGGGCGCGCGCGGGCCGACGCCTGAAGCGTGAAGCCCGCCATGGGGTTCGACGGCAACCCGACGTCCTGGGTGATGCGGGCGCGGCCGGTGGACGGCTGGCTCCCCGGAGGCGAGCCCAACAGCGCGGCGCAGGGGCTCGTGCTACCGATGAGGGCGCCGTTGTTCGGCACGGTCACCGGCGCCGGCGCCGAGCCCGTGTTCGTCGGGTTCCAGCCCATGAGGCTGCAGGCGTTGCCCGACTGGAAGTTGCCGTTCTGCAGCAGCTCACGGCGGCCACCGAGGCTCCCGACGATGTCTCCGGCCTGCGCGATGGCGTTGTTCGACGCGTCGCGCCCGCCACGAATGACGAACGAGCCGCTGCCATCGGTGTTCGCCGCGAACGTCAGCGTCATGATGAGCGTGCGCTGATTGGCGTCGGCCGGGTCCCAGGCCCAGGTCACCGTCGGCGCGTTCGTCGCGGCGCTGGTGAAGGTGGGCGCGTTGGCCATCGCCACGTCCATCGGCTCCGAGTAGACGATGCGCAGCCGGGCGGTGGTCGCCGCGCTGGTCTCGTTGATGGCGTCGACGCCACCAGTGCCGAGCGCGTCGGGAACGAGCGTCGGGGGACTGGTCACCGTCGGGGGAATCTCGTCGCGCACCGTGACGGGCATCGCCGTCATCAGCGGAGAGCGGTTGCCGTAGACGTCGACGGCGACGACGGCGAAGGTGAGCACGTTGCCGTACGCGAGTGGCTGATTGCCCGAAAGGCCAGGCGCAGCGTCGAAGATGTTGTTCGACAACGTCAATGGAGCCTGCTGACGAGGGGTGGGCGCCGCGTCGAACCCCGCCACGAAGACGAAGTTCGGGTTGGCCCGGTCGCGAGCGAAGATCTCGTAGCGCACGGCGTCCGAGACCTGGTTCCACCCAACCAGGAACCCGGTGTCGTTGAAGTTGAACTTGTCGACCCCGAAGGGCGACAGGGGGTTCGCGTTGAGCACCGTCACGCCAGTGACGACGGCGTTGTAGGGCATCACCACAGCCGGGCGGACCTGGAAGTCGATGTCCTGGGAAAAGGTGTTGAACGTGGTGCCGCTGCTCGTGTTGGCGTTCCGAAGCCGCAGCTCGAGGCGGTACCGCTCACCCTCGCGCAACGAGCCATTGGCAGGGCGCACCCGCAGCTGCGTCGACGACATGAACGTCAGCTCGGTGGGCACTTCCACGCCGACACCCGCAATGGAGGTGCGCGTCGTGTTGAAGAGCCGTGCCTGGTTGCGCGCAGCCTGGTCGAGCGACGACGACAACATTGGCAGCGCGAAGGTGAACTGCAGGTCTTCATTGGGAGCCAGCTCGCCATCGACGATGTTCGACGCCACGATGCGGTTCCCGACGCCCGCCGCCGAGTAGGTCAGGAAGATACGGCCCGGCTGGCCCGGGTACAGCGTGAGGTTTCGAGAGAAGCCCTCGTAGTCCGCCTGCATGTCACCGTTCTCGTCGAACCACGGCACCGAGATGGAGTGAAAGGCGCCTTCGGGCCTGCAGCCGAGGCCGGCGAGCGAAAACGCGCCATCCATGCCGGTCTGCGAGGTGACGAGGCCCTCACCCAGGCCCGAGTGGTCGGCCGCGACCGTGACGCCGCTCGCCGGGCGTCCGTTGGGCAGGAACAGGAAGCCACCCACCGAACACGTGCTCGGGAACATCTCGAGCGTCAGCGTGCGAAGCCCGCCCTCGAGGGGCGAGTTGCCCGCCGATGCCGGCGTCGACGTGCCCGACACCTGCCGCACGTAGCCCATCTTCTCGAACACGAACGTGACCGAGCTGCCTGCGACGATGTTCTCGAGCTTGAAGGTCCCGTCAGCGGCCGTGGTGAGGGTGTTGTCGAAGCCGATGGCCTTCACCGACACGCCATCGAGCGGCTGCTGCGTCGCGCCGTCGACGACGCGACCGACGATGACCGACCTCGGTGACACTGGCTTCTGCGCCTGCTCGAACTGCTGTGGACCCGTCGGCTGGGTGCTCCCGCCGCCGCACGCGGCAAGACCAACGGCCGCCGCCATCGCTGCGAAGACACGCTTCATGTGGTGTTCCCCTTTGGTGCTGTTGCTTTCGGCCGTACTGCCAAAAGGCACCCGGACTGTACCGGGCACCTCACCCGTTGCCACGGACTTCCGTCGATGGCGTCAGCGCTGTGGGCTGACGGATGCAGGTGTGGTCGAAACCGTGCGCCCGAGGGCAGGGTCGAGCCCCAGCCAGCCCACGCTCACCATCAGCTCGCCCCGGCCGATGAAGTTCCGGCCGGGCACCAGGTCGGCGCCGATGCGCGCGAAGGCCGAGAGCGTGAACTCCCACAGGCGCAGCGTGAGGCCCAGCACGGCGCGCTGGGGGAGCCTCGGGGCTTCCTGCCTCAGGAACACTTCGGCGCCCGTCTGCAGCGCGAGGTCGACGGTGAAGCGCTCCCCGCCGAGGCTCACGGCCAGCGAGGCCTGTGGGCCGACGCCGAGGTCGAACGCGCGGTCGGGCACCACGAAGGCCGCGCCGCCCAGGGAGAGCGTCGCGGTGGCGAAGCGGGTCTCGGTGAGTTGGAACAGGCGCGCGCCCCGAAGCTCGGCGGCCCGGTCGGCGAAGGACACCACACCTTCGAACGTGAGGCCCGCGCGCTCGTTGCCAGTGTCGGTGCGAACGAACCCGGCGCCAAACGAGCGGGTGCCGACGAAAGCCTCGAGCCGCGTCGGCGCGACGAGGCGCCCGCGCGACGACAGCCAGCCAGCCTCGGCCGAGGCCGACGTCGCCGCGAGCACGAAGAAGAGCACCAGCGCCGCGCGAACGAGGCCAGACCAGCCTGACGTGAGTCGAACCGGAGAATCCCCTCGCGACGGGACGGTCCCTCTCATCAAACCGGAAGGGGCCTGCAGGGAGCGCGCGTCGACCTCGAGGGGGCGTCTGGCACCGCTCTCTGAACTCTGGCCCCAGGCCAGGTCGATTGCGCCCGCGCGCGAGCCCATCACCGAGAGTCCCCCGCCCGAACACTCGGGGTCGAGCGCGCTCGCCGGCTCATCGAGGAGCAACCCCGGTGGCTGCCTCTTGAACACGTCCGGAGGGTGCACGGCCACCGAGGCGAGAGCGTGGTGCTGGGCCTCAGCGCGGGTGGCCAACCAGGTGCGCGCGAAGTCGCCGCAGGCCCTCATGCTGGCCGCGCAGGCGAAGGGCCTCAAGGCGGCCTTCGCCGACGCGGTGCTGCCGTTGCCGGTGTCTGTGAATGACCCGGGCGCCGCCGGGACTTCGGCCGCACCGTCCGGCCGTGCCGCCCGCGCAGGCACTGCGACGACGAGCATGCTCGCCCTCATCGGGCCTCCACCGCGGCGCCAGGCACGCGTCGCAGCGCCTCGACGCCCGTCCCCGGGGTGGGCGACAGCGCCGCTCCCAGGAAGGCCGCAGACGCGTCGACGATGCGGGTGTGCGCGTCGGCCAGCGCCGTGACGGGAGCACAGTTGCGGCGTACGTCGTCGGCATCGCTGTCGGTGAACTGGAAGTGGGTGACGCCCTCGAGCACCACCAGCGCGGTCGGCGACGACAGCTTCGCCCAGCCGTTGCGGACCTGCTCCTCCCTCGCCTGGCAGTCACCCTGCCCCGCGAGGAACAGCGTCGGCACCGAGAAGCCCGGCAGCTTCGCGTCGTCGGCGGGGTCCTGGAAGCTGGCCTGCACCACCACCGCCTGAAAGCCACCGCCCAGCCCCAGCTTCATCGCCACCACGCCACCGAGGCTGTGTCCCATCGCGGCCACCCGGGCAGCATCCACCCGGCCTGCCAGGAGCCCCTCGCCCGACTCGACCAGGAAGCGCCGGGCCGCGCGGCCGAAGTCGATGCCGAAGAAGGCGAGGTCGTTCGGGTGCCTCGGCAGCGCCACCACGAAGCCACGCTTCGCCAGCTCGATGGCCTGCCACTCGTAGCGCGCTGGGTTCACCGCGCCGCCGTGCACGTAGACGACGGCCGGGAGCGCCGTGGCCGCGCGCAGGCTCCCATCGGCCTCGACCGGCGCCAGCACCGTCACGGGGATGAGGTCGGTCCCGTTGGCCCGCACGTCGAGCTGGAGCCGGCCGACGCCTTCCTGGATGACGACGGCCCGGTCGGGAACGGGCCGTTCGCAGGCGAACAGGGCCATGGTTCCCACGAAAAACAGCAGGATTCGACGCATCACGAGCGCCAGCCTTAGTGCAGGCCGCCCCTGAGTGCGATTGAATCAAACGGTCATCAAGGCCGTCTGATCGGCCCGAAGTCCACGAAACGAGGACACCACATGCGCCGCTTGTTGACTGGAGTACCGCTGCTGGGCCTGGGCTTGTTCGGGAGCGCCTGCACGGTGCGCACGTACGAGTACCGCACGCCGCCTCCCCCGCCCGTCGCGGTGCAGCAGGGCTGCGCGCCCGGCGTCGCGTGCGCCAACACGTATTACTGGGACGAGTGGCGCGGCTGCTACGTCTTCTATGACGGCTTCCGGTACTACGACGCGCTCGGCACGCCCGGCACGTACCCGCTGCCGCCGCCCAACGTCGTCATCACGTACCCACCGGCGGGCTACATTCCTCCGTCGCAGTACATTCCGCCGCGCGGCACCTTTCGGCCGCCCGTCGGCTACGTCCCTCCGCCGCCCGGCTTCCACCCGGCCGTTCCGGTGAACCCGGGTTGGAACAACCAGCCCGGTTGGAACAACCAGCCTGGCTGGAACAACCAGCCTCCGCCGGCCGTCGTGGGCTCGGCGCCGCCGCCTCCGGGTGGAGGCTTCTGGGGGCAGCCGCCACCTCCGCCGCCGGGCCGTCCGGGCGTCGTGGTGGGGGCGCAGCCGCCGCCGCCGGGTGGGTTCCAGCAGCCGCCGCCTCCGCCCGCGGGTGGGGGCTTCTTCGGGAACCAGCCGCCTCCGCCGCCTCCGGGCCGGCCGGGCGTTCCGCCGCCCCCGGGTGGTGGCTTCGTGCAACCTGGAATGCCGCCGCCGCCCCCTGGCGGAGGCTTCGTGCAGCCCGGCATGCCTCCGCCGCCGCCCGGTGGTGGGTTCGTGCAGCCCGGCATGCCGCCTCCGCCGCCGCCCGGTGGTGGGTTCGTGCAGCCTGGAATGCCGCCGCCGCCCCCGGGTGGAGGCTTCGTGCAGCCGCCTGGCGCGGGCATGCCTCCGCCGCCTCCGGGTGGTGGCTTCGTGCAGCCGCCCGGCGCTGGAGTTCCACCGCCGCCCCCCGGCGGATTCGGCAACCAGCCCCGGCCCCCTGGCATGGGCACGCCGCCGCCTCCTCCTGGTGGCAGCTTCGGTGGTCCGCCTCCGCCCCCGGGCGGCTTCGGTGGTCCGCCCCCGCCGCCCTCGGGGGGTGGTGTGGTTCAGCCGCCGGGCGCCTTCGTCGGGCCGAGCGGGCCCATCAACCCGGGCACTGCCGCTCCGCCGCCTCCGGGCGCGTTCGTCGGGCCAAGCGGCAACCCCATCAATTCGGGCACCGCGCCGCCTCCTCCAGCGCCGTCGTACATCGGGCCGGGCCGCATCAACCCCGGCATGGTGACGCCGCCGCCCGGGGCGTTCGTTGGCCCGAGCGGCAACCCCATCAACTCGGGCACCGCGATGCCGCCGCCGCCGCCGTCGGGTTTCCAGCGGCCTGACTCACGGCCGATGCCGACGATGCAGCCGCCGACGCCGCCCTACAACGTCAACCTGCCGCCGCCGCCGAGCAACCTGCCGCCCCCGCCGGGTGGCGCGCCGATGCCACCGCGCCGCGGCCCCATGCCGCCGATGCCGGGTGGCGGAGGCCCCCTGCCGCCGCCCCCGCCGGGCGTGCGCTGACGAAAGAGCTGCGGTGAGGCGATTCGGGCTGGAGCGGGTGAAACCGCTCCGGCCCGTCGTCTTTGTGGAACCCACATCGTCCCCGTCGACCTCGAAGGAACGGGCCCGTGCCGCTGCGCCGGCCGCGTGCTCGAGCTCGTCGCGCTGAAGCGCAGCCATGCGCGCCACGACTCGGTTGGAGCGAGCTGCACGTCGGAGCCGGACGACTGCACCCCTGGCGCTCGACTCGCGGAGAAGCCCGTCGCTGGGAGGCGAGCATGGCGCGCCGGCATCTGGCGACGCATCGAGGTGCGTTCTCGCGAGACATCCGAGTCTGCGGGTCTGCACCGGGCCGCTCGTCGCGGTCCCGCACCTCGGTGTGACGCACCGCGGCCGATCCCGAGTCGACTCATGCACCCCGGGCGGCTAAGCGGCGCCGCTCGTTCAACGTGACCTCGAAGGGGGAAGCCGTGGTTGGTACGTCTCGAAGCATGTGGCTGGTGGTGGCCCTGGCGGCGTCGTCGGCAGGCGCGTCAGGGTTCTACTTCGGAGACAACGGCGCGAAGGCGATGGTGCAGGGCGGCGCTTTCACCGCGCAGGCCGATGACGTGTCGGCGATGCAGCACAACCCCGCGGGGCTGACGCAGCTCAAGGGGCTGTCGTTCCTCGTCGACGGCAACCTGATGAACAACGAGGTGACGTTCTGGCGCCAGGACCCGGGCTGGAACACGGAGATGCCCTCGTCGCTCATGGAGAAGGTGTCGCGCACCGGCAGCAACGTGGGCCTCGGCACCCTGTTCGCTTCGCCGATGTTCGGCGTGTCGTATGGCTTCGACCTCTTCGGGCGTGGCGCCACCGTCGCGCTCGGCCTCTTCGCTCCGCCCGCGGTGGGAAAGAACGAGTACCCGGCGCCGGACTACACGCGCGAGAACCCGGCCGACCCGACGAGCCGCTACGTGCGCAACCCGCGGCGCTTCTCGCCCAACCGCTACATGCTGGTGAAGCAGGACATCGTCATCGCCTTCCCGACGCTGTCGCTCGCGTACGACATTCACCCGAAGGTGCAGGCGGGCGTGTCGCTCCAGCTCGTGCTCTCGCAGTTCGACTTCAACCAGGCCGTCTACAGCGGGTTCTCGGACCCGACGCGCTCCACCGAGGAAGACCCGACCTTCGACTCCGTCGTCAGCGCGAACCTCGGCGGGCAGATCGGCTTCACCGGCATCGCGGGCGTGATGGTGCGCCCCATCGACGCCTTGTCCTTCGGGGCCTCGGTGCGGCCGCCCGTTCCCATTCGGGCGCGCGGCAAGCTCTCGTTCCAGGTGGGTGAGCAGGCGCGCGCGCTCAACGCGCAGGTGACGGGCGACCAGGGCGAGCTCACCTTCACCCTGCCGCTCGAGGTGCGCGTCGGGGCGCGCTTCTCGCCGTCCTCCGTCTGGGGCGTGAACGCCGACTTCGTGTACCAGGGCTGGCGGTCGCTCGACGCGCTCAACCTGACGCCCATCGACGTGACGCTCACTCTCGGCGGCATGGCGCCGCAGACGGTGGCGCCGTTCAAGGTGCCCAAGAACTGGGTCGACACCTACTCGGTGCGAGTCGGCGGCAGCGTTCGCCCGTGGAAGTGGACGACGTTCTCGGCGGGCGTCTGGTACGAGACGTCGGCGCAGCCCAGCACGTACTTCGCGCTCGACTTCCCCCACCCCAACCGGGTGTTCCTCACGGGCGGAGTGACGGGCCACCTCGGCCCCATCGACGTCATCGCCGGCATCACCTGGACGCCCACCACCACGGTCAACATCACCGACTCGATGCAGCGGCAGGGCCAGACCAACCCGGGCTTCGCGGGTGGCGTCGTGGGCCTCGGCCAGTACGTCGTCGGCGGGTGGATTCTGAACGTGGGGGTTCGGGGGAACTTCCGGTTCGGTGAGAAGGCCGCGCCGACGCCCGTCGCTCCGCCAGTCGAGCCAGCGGCCCCGGCGCCTGCACCGGGGGCCTGACCTCGTCCTGGGCTCGAGGCGCGGACCTGGGCTTGCCGTGCAGATCGGCCGGGCCCCGACGAGATCGCAGTCGACGGTCTGAAGCAGGCGATGCGTCCCCACGACGCCGCGCTCGGACAGGCCAACCCGGCCCACGACGAGGTCGGAGTCGACGCGTGCTCGCGGGGCAGCTGATGGTCCGCGGCGGAGAGGTACACCTGCTGGGACGTGGCTCGCGACGCTCGCGGGAGGCTGAAGCGGCGGTACGTGCCCGCGACGCGCTCGGCCAGGCCAACCCGGCCCCGTGACCCAAAGCACGGTGGTCGTGCCTCGGTGTCTCACCTTCCACGATGGCAGCCTTCTCAGGCTTCCCGCCCGCGAGGCGCCCTCAGCCCCGGCCCTTCTGCTTCGCCTTCTTGAGCTGCTGCTTGAAGTCGAGGCGCTCCTGGTCGAGCACGCGGCGCAGGCGCACCTGCTCTTCCCGCGCGATGGTGAGCTCGCGGCGGAGGCGGGTCGCGTCTTTCGCCCAGGTGTCGCGCACCTCGTCGGCCAGCTCGAGCTGACGGCGCAACGACGAGAGGTCGGTCTCGAGCACGCGCACGTGCGCCTCGAGGTCCTTCCGCTGCATGATGGCCAGCTTCTCGCCCCACTTGTCGCGCGCCTCGTCGGCGAGCTCGAGCTGCCGGCGCAGCTGCGTCACCTCGGACTCGAGCAGCTCGGCTCTCGCCTCGGCGTCCTCGAGCTCGGCCACCCGGAGCCGCAGCGAGCGGTTCTCGGCCTGGAGCTGCTCCAGCAGGTCGCGCTGTTCCCGCTCGGCCGTCATCGAGCCTCCCGTGCGAGGCAAGAAGACCACGACGCCGCACGGGGGGCCAAACCACGGCGCCTTGCGTTCGGCGCGACAAAGCCGCAAGGAAGGGCCGCCATGCTGGCCGCCCGCCCCCACCTCGAACCTCGCCGCCGAGCTGACGCCACCAGCGTCGTGGTGAAGGAGATCTACGTCTCGCTCCAGGGAGAGTCGTCCCACCAGGGCAAGCTGTGCACGTTCGTGCGCCTCACGGGCTGCCACCTGCGCTGCGCGTGGTGCGACAGCGAGTTCTCCTTCAAGGGCGGTGAGCGGCGCACCAACGCCGAGGTGCTGCGCGAGGTGCTGGCGCTGCGCTCACCGATGGTCGAGGTGACCGGCGGAGAGCCCCTGCTCCAGCCCGGCGTGTACCCGCTGATGGAGTCGTTCCTCGAGCACGGCCTCACGGTGCTGCTCGAGACGAGCGGGGCCATCGACGTGCGCCTGGTGCCGAAGGCCGTACACAAAATCGTCGACCTCAAGACGCCCTCGTCGAAGGAGGCCGACCGCAACGACCTGCGCAACTTCGAGTCGATGGGCGAGACAGACGAGCTCAAGTTCGTCATTGGCTCGCGCGAGGACTACGACTGGAGCGTGGGCATGATTCGCGCGCACCGCCTCGACCAGCGCCCGTTCAGCCTGCTGTTCTCGACGGTCTTCGGTCGGCTCGAGCCGGTGAAGCTCGCCGAGTGGGTCATCGCCGACCGGCTGCCGGTGCGGTTCCAGCTCCAGCAGCACAAGTACCTGTGGGAGCCGAACGCTCGCGGCGTGTAGGGCCGCTTCAGCGACGCGCGGCGCGGGCGCCCTTGCTCGAGCGCGTCGCGGCGACCCGGCGACGGGCCGGACGCGCAGGCTTGGCGGCAGGCTTCTTCGCGACCGGCGGCGGCGGCGCGTCGGTGACCGCGGGCATCTGCGTCAGCGACTGGCGGCGCGCCTCGAGGGCCTTGTAGCGCTCCTTGCGCGCGAGCAGCTCACGCTTCACCTGCTCGAAGTAGTCGCGGCCGCCCGGCACCACCGGCTGGCCGTCGATGAGCTCGGGCGCGCCCTGCACGACGATGGGCCACTGCGGCATCGTGGTGTCGATCTGCTTGAGCCGCGCGGTCAGCAGCGCCCGCACCGTCGTCATCGTCTCGAGCGACGGCGGCGGCGTCTGCGAGAGCAGCACCAGCGCGAACAGGCCCGGCTTCCCCGTCTCGTCGAAGCCCTTCATCGTGAAGGCCTCGACGATGCTGAAGCCCACCCCCAGCGGCCGCGTATTCAGCTCTCGCGACAGGTCCGACAGCTTCGTGTCCAACCGCACGTCGTCGTACATGGGCACTGGCAATACACGAAGCGCGGACCCGAAGGGAACCCCTCCCCTTGTGAATTCGCGGTCTTTGCGTTCCAAAGACAGTGTAAGCCTTGGAATTTTCTCAAGAACTGAGGCGTCACCGGTGAGCAATCAGACGCAGCCGGGGCTTCGAGGCCGCCTTCGCCACGGGCTGGGGGGCCGGCCGCGGTGCCTCGATGGCCTGCACCACCAGCGAGCTCGCGCGCACCACGTCGATGGTCGACAGCTCGCCGTCATCGCTGAGCGGCGCCACGTGGACGAGCTTCACCTGACCCTGCGCTGACTTCACGGTCAGCTCGACGCCGCCTTTGACGGGCCGGGCTGACACGACGGCATCGCGCGCCCCCGACGCCACGCACGTCATCGAGACGCAGATGGTTTCCCGAAAGGGCTCGGCGGCGGCGGTGACGACGACCCGCTCTCCGGTGGCGAGGGCGGGAACCGAGACGAGGACCAGCAGGAGAGCAGCGCGCATGCTGGCGCCTCACTGCACACCCTTTGCCACACGCGGCTTCGCGGCGGTGGAGCCAGTCTCAGCCACCTTCGATGTCAGGTTGGCCACGAGGTGGACTTTCGGCACACCACCTGTGGGGTGCGGTTCCGTCTTCTCGCGTGCACACCCGGCACCTGGGGGCGCGACGGCGCCGAGCGCGTCGGCTATGCCTCGGGTATGGCCTTCTTGCGAGCCGTGCTGAACTTCGTGGTGGCTGGCGCCCTCGCCGGCATCCTGGGCGTGACGCTCATGGGGCCCAAGCTCATCGAGTGGGACAACACGGCCGGCCAGGGCGATGGCATGTGCATCTGCGGCATCACCGCGAAGCGCGGCGCCGACACCCTCATCACCTACCAGATGCGAGGCACGGCCGCCGGGGCAGCGCTGGGGTTGCTCGGTGGCGTCGTCTTCTTCGTCAAGCGGCGCAAGGCGGCGCCTCCTGCGGCCGCGACGCCGGCCTGAGGCGAAAGGCGAGCCCCATGACCCTCGACGCGTTCCTGCGGTTTCGCGACTGGCTCTCGGACGATCTGCTGGGCGGGCCAAAGGTGCTGAAGGCCGCGTGGGTCATCAACGCCCAGAAGGGCGGCACGCTCTTCTTCGTGCTCGGCCTCATGGCGGCCTTCGACTGCTGGACGACGACCGCGTGGACGTACGCGGCGCTCCACGGCAGCTACGGGCTGTGCTGGCTGCTGAAAGACACCGTCTTCCCCGACCCGAACTGGGAGAAGCGCGTCACCTTCGGCGGCGCGGTGATGATGTGGCTGGGAGCGCTGGGGCTGTACTGGTTGGCGCCCGTCATCATCGTCACCCAGCGGGTGGAAGCGCCCATGTGGCTCCTGGCGGCGGCGACGCTCGCCTACACGCTCGGCGTGGTGGTGATGATGGGCAGCGACGCGCAGAAGTACTTCGTGCTCAAGGCCCGGCGAGGGCTCATCACCGACGGCTTCTTCGCCCGCGTGCGGCACCCGAACTACCTCGGAGAGATGGTGCTCTACGGCTCGTTCGCCGCGCTCTCGCTGCACTGGGTGCCGTGGGTGGTGCTGGCCTGGGTGTGGCTGGGCGTCTTCGTTCCCAACATGGTGCGCAAGGAGCGCAGCATGGCGCGCTACCCCGAGTGGCCCGGCTACGTCGCGCGCTCCGGGTTCCTCCTGCCGAAGGTGTGGCCCGCGGCCCCGCCAGCAGCGGCGCGCTCGCGCGGGCAGGCGCCGACCGCTTCGTCCACGCCCTGAGCGGTTCGACGCCGGTCGGCGCGGCTGACTCGCCATCGGAGCCCGCCGGTCGCGCGATGGGGGTGGCGGGCCGGCGGTCCAGGACATCGTGAACATGATTCCGCGAGTGCCCTGCCGGCGGGCGTCGACCCGGGTCCGTGAGGGGCGCTCGAGCGGGCCGGGGCCAGCGCCTCTGCTCTTCCGGATGCCTGTTGCGCTGCGCCACCTCGCAGCACGGGCCCCGGGTGTTGGCCTCCTCCGACACGACATGTAGGTGCCCCAGGACGCACGAGCCCTGTGAGGGACGGGACTCGGCGCTATGCTTTCCTTCCCCATGGCAGCGAAGAAAGGCCCACCGGCGAAGCGCCCCGTCTTCACCCGCGACGAGATGTCGACGGGCAAGGGCTCTCGCCTTCGCCACAAGGTGTCCTCCGTCATTGCAGCGCCCAACACGGGCAGCTTCCCCGTGCTCAAGGTCAACCCGGTGGTGCCTCCGAACCCCGACGCCGTGCGAAACGAGATTCGGTACCGGGAGCGGCAGGCCACCGCGGCCATCGTGGGACCCGTGCTCACGAAGCAGAAGCCGGCGATGGCTGACACCTTTGCGAAGCAGAAGATGAAGGAAGCCGAAGCGAACCTGCCTGACTGGGACGTCGACGACGAGATCTACCCCGACGACGACGGAGCGCCTGCGGACGATCAGGACCGCACCGACCCGGGTGAGGAAGGCTGACGCGGTCCGCTTCGTGAGCGGTCGCCCGGTCCTGGCGCCGTCTCCTGGCACGGACCCCTCCAGTCGAGGCCCAGCACGACCCTGCCGGTAAAGTCGGCGTCTCGTGAGGTGCCGCTGACGGCCGGCGTCTCGTCGCACGACCGGCTGCTGCGCGTGCGCGTGGCGCTGGCCTCATCGACGCAATGGTGTGGCGGTGTGGCGCCGCGTCCGTCGGACGTCGGTGTCGAGGCATGGCGCGACGAGCGCGTCCGTGTTGGCCGTGAATCGGGCTTCCTTCGTCAACTCGCCCGGGGAGCTGGCCGCGGTGGCCTCGTCGAGCGCGTCGCGCGCGGCCTTCGGCTCAGCAGACGATGACCACCTGGCGCTCGGGAATGGGACCCTTGCCGAGGCTGCGCCGGCGTTCGGCGCCGTTCCACCTGCGAAACGCCTCGATCACGTCGGAGCTCTCGGTGTCGATGAGCCGCTGCCGGGGTGGCACGTGTCCGCTGAAGGGGAACCACGCACCGAGCGCCGCGAGCGCTGCGCCGACCTCGTGCTCGAGCTGCTCACGCCGCCGCGCGGGCAGCCCCTTGACGAAGACCTTCAGGTCGAGATCCGACGACGCGCCTTGCACCGGGCCGAACTCGCGAACGCCCTCTCCTCGACGAACGCGCAGATCATTTCCGCGCAGTT
>JALOQF010000113.1 GCA_025459425.1 Myxococcaceae bacterium
TGCGCGCGGTGCGGGTCGCCGTCTGGTGGCCCTCGACCAGCAGCCGCACCATGTCGGTCGCCTCGGGCACGCCGCTCGTCTCGGGGATCGAGGTCAGCTTCGTCAGCTCCGAGTACGTCGCCCTGACCGGGAAGCCCAGCGAGCGGATCCGCTCGGCGATGGCGTCGGTCGCCAGCCACAGCTCGTTGTAGTGCGTCTCGAACATGAGGTGCAGCGTCTGGAACATCGGGCCCTCGACGTTCCAGTGGAACGCGTGGGTCTTCTGGTACAGCGCGTACGTGTCAGCGAGGAGCGCGTTGAGCCCCTCGGCGATCGCCTTGCGGTCGACCGGCGAGATGCCGATGTCCACCACGGGCTTCGACTGCGCCGTCACCGTCACCGCCTTGTTGCTCTTCGCCATGTCGTCCTCCTCGAAATCGGGTTGCCCCATCGATGCCGCGTCGTGAAACACGTTGCGCACCATTTGGTGTTGCACTCGTCAAACTCTGGATTAAGTCTAAAGCCGAAATGAGTCCGAACCTCTCGCAGCGCCTGAAAGACTCTGGCATTCAGCCGTCGGCGCAGCGCCTCGCAGTGGCCCAGTACGTGCTGTCGACCGACGACCATCCGTCGGCCGACCAGGTGCTCGCGAAGGTGCAGTCGCTGGTGCCGATGCTGTCACGGGCGACGGTCTACAACACGCTCAACCTCTTCGTGGAAAAAGGGCTGCTCAAGCAGCTCGTGCTGGCCGAGGGCAAGGTGGTGTTCGACCCCGTGCTCTCGCCGCACCACCACTTCATCGACGACGACACGGGTCGCATCGAGGACGTGCCGTGGGACGCCATCAGGGTGTCCGACCCGGCCAGGCTCGAGGGCTACGACGTCACCGAATACATGGTCGTGATGCGAGGCCGGAAGCTCGGCGGGCCCCGCAAACTCCAGAAGAAGCGCTGAGCCGTCTTTCATCGCAGTCCCACCCTCACAAGAGAGAACACAATGCTCGTCCCCGGTTCGAAGGCCCCCGATTTCAACGTTCCTGCCTGCGTCAGCATCGAGAAGGGCAAGGAGTTCAAGAACGTCACCCTGAAGGAGAACGCCGGCAAGTGGGTGGTGCTCTACACCTACCCGAAGGACTTCACGTTCGTCTGCCCGACCGAGATCGTCGAGTTCGACAAGAAGCTGAAGGACTTCTCTGACCGCGGCGCCATCGTGCTCGGCGGCTCGACCGACAACGAGTTCTCGCACCTCGCGTGGCGTCAGCAGCACGCCGACCTGAAGAACCTGAAGCACCCGCTGCTCTTCGTCACCGGCTCGATGGCCCAGGCGTACGGCCTGCTGCACCCCGGCGCCGAGGCGGCCCTGCGCGCGACGTTCATCATCGACCCCAACGGCGTGGTGCGCTTCGCCACCGCGAACGACCTCTCGGTCGGCCGCAACGTCGACGAGGTGCTGCGCGTGCTCGACGGCCTGCAGACCGAAGAGCTCTGCGCCTGCAACTGGAAGAAGGGCGAAGAGACGCTGTCGACCAAGCTCAAGAAGGCGAGCTGACGACGACGCTCCCCGTCGAGGGAGCCGTCGAGCCCGGGCGTGGTGTGGGGCGCGCTCCCGCCACGCCCGTGGTGTTTCTGGAGAACGACCGTCGTGGGCCGGTGCGGCTCACGCGGCATGCCCGTGTGGAAGCGTCCGGGGAAACGACGCTCCGAATCGAGGAGAACACCATGGAGAACACCGACAAGCTGCGCGACTCGTTCCCGGACGCCGCGCGAGACATCAAGATCAACCTGCAGAACGTGCTGCAGCCGGCGACGCTGAACCTGGAGCAGACCTGGGGCGTCGCGGTGGCGTGCGCCTGGGCCTCGCGCAACCGGCCGCTGGCCGACGCGCTGGTCGCCGACGCGAAGGCGAAGGGCGTCGCTGACGCGGTGCTCGAGGACGCGAAGGCCGCCGCCGTGATGATGGGGATGAACAACGTCTACTACCGGTTCCGGCACGTCATGGGGAAGGAGTCGTACGAGCAGAAGCCCGCGCGGCTGCGCATGCTGCGCCTCAAGCAGGTCGCCTCGAACCAGGTCGACTTCGAGCTCTTCTCGGCGGCCGTCTCGGCCATCAACTTCTGCGAGGCCTGCCTCAAGTCGCACGAGCACGTGGTGCTCGAGGGTGGCCTCACCGAGGACCACGTGCACGACGCGGTTCGCATCGCAGCGGTCATTCAGGCCGCAGCCGTGGCCCTCGAGTCGACCTGAAAGACTTTGAAGTTCAAGGACTTCGACGTCTACTTGCTAAGTAACTAACTAATTAGTTATTAAGTCCGGCATGGCGCGACCCCGTGTCATGTCGGACGAGCAGCTCGAGGCGGCGGCCCGCGAGGTGTTCCTCGAGCTGGGCCCCGCAGCCCCGGTGGCTGACGTCGCGCGGCGCCTCGGCGTCACGCAGGCGGCGTTGTTTCACCGGCTTGGGTCGAAGGAAGCGCTCATGCTCAAGGCGTTGTGCCCGGGCGCGCCGCATGCGCTCGCCGCCTTTGGGCAGACGCCGCGCACGGACGTGACGGCGCACCAGCAGCTCGCGCCGACGCTCAAGGCGCTGCTCGACTTCCTGAGGCAGGCGATTCCCGGCCTGGTGATTCTGCGCGGTGCGGGCATCGCGCTCGAGAAGGCGCTGCCGCCGGGGCCCCCTCCGCCGATCGCCATGCGGGCCGCGCTCGCGTCGTTTCTGTCGATGGCGGCCGAGAAGGGCCTCGTCGTGCTGGACGACGCCGCGGCCTCGGCCGATGCCGTGCTTGGCGCGCTCGAGGCGCGGGTGCTCAACGAGTACCTCGGCGGCCGCTCGTTCGTCGAACCCGACGACGACGACTTTCTCGCGCGCCTGCTCGACGCCACCGTTCCGCGCGCACGCCCGCCTCCCTGAAGTCCCCGCAGCACCGTCGCTCCAACCCCGACCACCACCATGCACCTCGCCCTCCTCGGAGGCACCGGAAGAACCGGTGTCCACCTCGTTCGCCGTGCGCTCGACGCCGGCCACACCGTTCGTGCGCTCGCCCGCGACCCGAAGAAGCTCGGGCTCTCGCACGAGCGCCTCACCGTCATCACCGGAGACGCCGGCACGCCCGCCGACCTCGCGCGGCTCGTCGAGGGCACCGACGCGCTCGTCTCGGCGCTCGGGCCGGTGAAGGGCCTCGAAGACATCTGCAGCCGGGCGACGAAGGCCGCGCTCGCGGCGGGTGTACGCCGCTACGTCATCACCTCGGGCGCTGGCCTCGACGTGCCCGGTGACCAGAAGGATCTGCCCGGGCGCATCATCTCGAAGCTGATCCGCTTCGTCTCGCCGGCCATCGTCGCCGACAAGGAGAAGGAGCTGGCGCTGCTGCAGGGCAGCTCCTGTGAGTGGACGCTGGTGCGCCCACCGCGGCTGATCGACGGGCCCGCTACCGGGAAGTACCGCGTCGACGTGAAGAACGGCCCGGGCTCGAAGCTCGTGCGCGCCGACCTCGCCGAGTTCCTCCTCGTCTGTGCGACCGAGAAGCGCCATGTCCGCGAAGCCCCCTTCATCGCGAATTGAACTCACGCACGCGAAGCGCGTCCGGGCTCGAAGCTCGTCCGCTCCGAGTTCCTCCTCGTCTGTGCCATCGAGCAGCGCCGTGTCCGCGAAGCCCCCTTCATCGCGAATTGAACTCACGCTCGCGAAGCCCGGCCGGGCTCGAAGCTCGTCCGCGCCTGCTGCGCCGAGTTCTTGGTCATCGCAGCCACTGAGCAGCGGCAGGTACGTGAAGCCCCTCTCGTCGCGAGCTTCTCTCACGCTCGTCTGCGTCGATTCGACGAGCGGCCCGGGCTCGAAGCTCGTGCGCGCCTGCCTCACAGAATTCCCCGCTGTCGCTGAAATGGAGAAGCGCCATGTCCGGAAAGTCCCTTTCCTCGCGAGCTGACGTCACGCTCGTCTACGGGTTCGACCCCATCTGCGGCTGGTGCTTCGGCTTCCGCTCGGCGGTGGCGTCGCTGCGGGCCTCGCTCGCGGGGAAGGTCGGCTGGCGCGTGGCGTGTGGCGGCCTCGTCACCGGCGAGCGCATCAAGCCCATCGGTGAGACGCGCGACTACCTCGTGCACGGCATGGCGACGGTCGAGGCGCGAACCGACGCGCGCTTCGGTGACGGCTTCAAGAAGGGCCTGCTCGCGCAGGGCACGTGGGTGTCGACGTCCGAGCCCGGCTGCCGCGCGGTGCTCCTCGTGCAGCAGCTCTTCGGCAGCGAGAAGGCGCTCGATTTCGGAGCCGAGCTCTCCCGCGCGTTCTACGTCGACGGCCGACCGACCGACGACGTCGACTCGTTGAAGTTGGTGGCCCGGGCGACGAAGGTGGACGCGGCGCGGCTCCTCGAGGCGTGGACTGCACCGGGCGCCGAGCACCGCACGTGGGAGGCGTTCACCAGGGCGCGCGCCGAAGGTGTGGTGTCGTACCCGTCGATGTTCCTCGACCGGGGCCACGGCCTCGAGCCGCTCTTCTCCGGCTGCCTGCCCGCTGCGCAGGCGCTGGCACTCATCGAGCGGGCCCTGTCGTGAGCCTCGTCCTCGTCACCGGCGCCAACGGGAACGTGGGGCGTGAAGTCGTCCGGGCGTGCCTCGCGTCGGGCTTCGAGGTGCGCGCCGCGGACATCGCGCCGCCCAACGAGCCGGACCTCTCGTTCGCGCGGCTCGACTTCACCGACCGCTCGACCTGGAGCGCGGCCCTCGCCGGCTGCACCTTCGTCTTCCTGCTCCGCCCGCCGCCGCTGGGCGACATGTCGACGACGTTGAACCCGTTCGTCGACGCGGCGTTCGCCAGCGGCGTGCAGCACCTCGTCTTTCTGTCGGTCTCGGGTGCCGAGTCGAAGACGTGGGTGCCGCACCGCAAAGTCGAGGACCACCTCGCCACGACGCGCGGCGCGTGGACGGTGCTGCGCCCGGGCTTCTTCGCGCAGAACCTCGCAGACGCGTATCGGCTCGACCTGCTCGAAGACGACCGGCTCTACGTACCCGCCGCACAGGGAAGGGTGGCGTTCCTCGACGTCGTCGACGTGGGAGACGTCACTGCGCGCGTCTTCTCGGAGCCCGAGCGGTTTCGCGGGAAGGCGCTGAGACTGGCGGGCCCGGAAGCCGTGACGTTCGGCCAGCTCGCCGAGCGGGTGTCTTCAGTCGTGGGGCGTCCCATCACCTACGTTCCGGCGAGCATCGTCGGGTACGTCTGGCACCTCTGGCGCAAGCGTCGGTTGCCGTTGATGCAGGTCATCGTTCAGACGGTCCTGCACGTTGGCCTGCGCTCCGGCGAGGCCGAGCCCGTCGATGACGTGCAGGCCGGGTTGCTGGGGCGGCCCGCGTCTCCGCTCGGGGGATACCTGGCGCGCACCCGGGAGCGGTGGGTCCGCCGCGCCTGACGTGAGAAGAAGGGGTGCTCCTGAAGTCAGGTCCGTGCCCAGGGTAACGGCCACTGGTGCCCGAGCGGAATCAGCTGCGGGTCGAGCCTCGATGTGAGGTCTGGATCGAAGTGCTCCGCGCTCCTTCTCGAGCAGAAGACGAATAACAGGCCACCACGAACGAGACGGGTTCGAGGCGTATCGGCGGCATGAACGAGTGTATCTGAACGAGAACGCCACGGTGTCGCGAACCGGAGTCAGGCGGTTGCCGCCGCTGGAATCGGCGTAGTACCGATTCGCACGTGATCGCTCGTTCGTGGCCCGGCCTCGTCCTCTGCGCGCTCGCTGGCTGCGCCGCGCCGACGCAGACGTGCACCTTCATCGCCGACACCGGCCTGCCCGATGCGCTCGTGAAGGCCGACGGCACCTGCATCACCTCGGCCTCCGAGTGGCCAGCGCGTCGCGCCGAACTGCTCGACCTCTTCGCGGGCTCCATCTACGGCCGCGCGCCCGACCGGCCCGAGGCGCTCGACTTCGCCGTCACCGCACGAGACCCGATGGCGATGGGCGGCGTCGCGACGCTCAAGCGCGTGCGCCTCACCAGCCGTCACCAGGGCCGGACGCACAACTTCGAGCTCATTCTGTTCACTCCCAACGCTCGTCCACCGCAGGGCGTGTTCGTCCTCCTCAGCACCCGGCCCGAGCGGCACACCGACCCATCGCGCGTGGAGCGCTCCGAGTACTGGCCTGCCGAAGACGTCATCGCCCGCGGCTACGGCATCGCGGCCGTTCGCACCGACCAGCTCGCGCCAGACGACCAGGCCACCTTCACCCGGGGCGTCATCGAGCTCTTCGAGGGGCCGGTGCCGGAGTCACAGCGAAAGCGCGACGCGTGGAAGACCATCGCCGCGTGGAGTTGGGGCGCGCGCCGGGTGATGGACTACCTCGAGACCGACGCCGACGTGGACGCGTCACGGGTCGCCATCGTGGGCCACTCGCGCGGTGGGAAGGCGGCCCTGTGGGCGGCCGCGCAGGACGAGCGCTTTGCCCTCACGGTGTCGAACCAGTCGGGCTGCGCCGGCGCCGCGCTGAGCCGCCGCCCCGTCGGAGAGACGGTCGAGCTCGTCAACGCGCTCTTCCCGCACTGGTTCGCCGACGCCTTCCGTCGCTACAACGGCAAGGAGGACGAGCTGCCAGTCGACCAGCACCAGCTGTTCGCGCTCCTCGCGCCGCGCGCCGTCGCCGTGGGCAGCGCCGTCAACGACGACTGGTCGGACCCCGAAGGCGAGTTCCAGGGCCTCGCGTACGCCTCGTCGGTCTACGCCCTGTTCGGCCGCGAGCGCATCGACCCGGCGGCGTGGCCGAAGGTCGACGAGCCGCTCTTCACCGCGCCGCGCGCGTACCAGCTCCGGCCGGGCGACCATTCGCTCACGAGCCTCGACTGGAGCCGTTCCCTCGACGTCGCCGACCGGCTCTGGCGCTGAACTCCACGGGACACCCGCCGCGCCTTCCGCGAAGGGAGCGAGCGCCCGTGCGTCGCCACCTGCCAGGAGCCCTCGCGAGCTTCGCGTTCCGCTCCGCCTGCTACGGCGTGATGGTGTGGCTCGCGCTGTGGGCCGAGGCGCGACCGGCGCCGGGGAACCAGGTCGTCTCGGCCGGCCTGCCTGTCGACCAGGCGTTCTTCGACGCGTACCTGAGCCGCACCGCCTCCGTGCTGGGCAAGGTGACGATGGACGACTGGAACCAGCTGTGAGAGCTGCTCGGCCAGCCGATGCTCACGACGGGAGGCAAGGGGCCTGAGGGCGTCGCGCCCAACGTCCCGTGGCGGAAGGCGTTGCAGATGGTTCCCGAAGACCCGAAAGTGACGGCGGGGGCCCGCGCGAAAGACCTGCCGCTGGTGTTCGCGGGCAAGGAGGCCAGCCGCTCCATCGCAGGGTCGAAACGCCACGGGCGCTCCGGTTGGGCGCTCGGCAGAGCGCAGCCGGGGGTTTCATGCATCGTCATCGTCGTCTCCTCGTCGTCGCCGCTCTGTCCTTCGCGGGGTGTCTCGACACCCAGCTGCCCCCGGTGCCCGGCCCCGGGTCGATTCAGGGAACGCTGCTGGCGGCGGTCGCGGGCTCTCCGACGCCCGTGCCCACGCGCGGCACCGTGACGCTGGTCGAGTCGGGCGTGACGACCGAGACGAGCGCCGAGGGCCGCTTTACCCTGACGCCGGTGCCGCGGAGCGAAGGCACGCTCGTCTTCGAAGCGAACGGGCGGCGGCGCGTGCTGTCCCTCACCGAGCTGCGCGCCGGGCCGGGCCGCACGACGGCGCTGGGCAACGTGGTGCTGGGGGCCAACGCCTCGCTGCTCGGGTCGGTCATCCTCGAGGACTCGACCGAGCTCGCCGGCACGCTGGCCTTCGCCGAGGGCGAGCTCATCAGCGCCTTCACCAACCCGGCCGGAGACGTGCTGCTGCGCGACCTGCCCGCGGGCCAACTGCGCATCGGCTACGTGCGCGCCGGCTACGCGCCGCACGCGCAGACCATCGAGCTCCAGAGTGGGCAGCGGCTCTCGCTCGAGCCGGTGACGCTGAGGCGGCTGCCGGCGGGCCTCTCGCGCGTCTCGGTGGCGGGGCTCGCGCTCCTCTCGGACTCGACCGACGCGAGCGGCATCTCGGTCTCCATCGAGGGTGTGCCCGCGGCGTCCACCACCGCCACGGGTGACTACGCCTTCGGAACCGTGCCCATCGGCGTGGTGACGGTGCGCTTCGAGAAGGCGGGGTACCGCACGGTGGTGCTGCAGAACCGGCTCGTCGGCATCGAGCCGCTCCGGCTGCCGACGGTGACGCTGGTTCCCGGCATGACCATGGTGACGGTGGAGCCCTGGAACCCGCAGTACGACGCGGGCGTCGTGGACGCCGGCGCTCCGCCCGACGCGGGGCTCATGGATGCCGGCGTCGCCGTCGACGCGGGCGCCGATGCTGGACTCACGGCCGACGCAGGCGCTGACGCGGGACTCGCAGTTGACGCGGGCGCCGATGCTGGACTCACGGCCGACGCAGGCGCTGACGCGGGACTCGCAGTCGACGCGGGCGCCGATGCTGGACTCACGCCTGACGCAGGCGCTGACGCGGGACTCGCAGTCGACGCGGGCACGGACGCTGGAGTCACCGTCGACGCGGGCACCGACGCGGGCCCGCCCCTCATTCTCCCGCAGGCCGTCATCGGCCCGCTGCCGGCGCGCGTGCTGTACTCGACGCAGCTCTTCCAGCTCGACGGGCTCTCGTCGACGGGCTTCCCCGCCATCAGCCGCTACACGTGGACCGTCGACACCGGCCTCTCGCGCCTGCCTGACGGAGGCGTCGTCACGCTGTCTCCGAATGACTCCGGCGTGGCGTGGGCGCCGACGATGCCGCTACCGCAACCGCCCGCGCTCGTCTCGGTCACCTTGCGTGTCACCGACCTCTCGGGCCGCGTGAGCGACCCTGCCACCGCTGGCTTCGTCGTCGGAGACCGTCCGCTCGCGCTCTTCGACGCCGGCTCGTTGCCCTTGCTGCTCTACGGCCAGCAGACCGCCACCATCGACGCCACCCCGAGCCGCGACCCGATGAACTCGGGCATCACCTCGCGCCGCTGGGAGGTCTCTTTGGGCGCGCCCGTCACCACCTCGGCGCTCGACGGCGGCGCCACGCTGACGGTCACCGCGCTCAACGCGTCCGCGACGCAGATGGTGACGCTCTCGCACTGGGTGACGAACGGGCTGGGCTTCGAGAGCCTGGCCAGGCAGCACACCTTCACCGTCGTCGCCGGCCCGGTGCCCCAGCCCACCCCGTGGAGCGTGGTGACGGCCAGCGCCCTCCTCGTCGACGGAGGCACCTTCGTGCCGCTGGTGGCCGCTCTCGACGCTGGGGGCAACGGCCCGCTCTACGCCGACCCGTCGAACTACACCTTCTCGTGGGTCTCGCTCACGGACGCCGGCACCCCGCCGCGCTGGTCCATCGGCGACCCCACCGCGCGGAGCACCACCGTGCTGCTGCCCGTCATCGACGGTCCATCACAGCGCTTCGACTTCGAGGTGACGGCCACCACCAACCCGCCGCTCGTGCCGGGCTCGACGCGCGCGGGCCTGTCCATTCTCGCCATCGACCGGCTGCCGCCCCGGCTCACCACCACCTCCATCGCGGCCACAGGGAGCGCGCTGGGCGTCTGGTTCGACTTCTCGGAGCCGATGGACGTCGGGCCGAGCTCGTGTCTGCTGGCCGTCGGCAATGGGAACTGCACGGTGACGACGTCGCCCGCTCCGGGCGTGACGCGAATGGTCGCGAAGTTGAGCCGCGGTAACCGCGTGCTGTACGTGACCCGGCCACCGGTCGACAACGAGACGCGACAGCTGCGCTTCACCTCGGCCGTCGACGACGTGGCGGGCAACGCGATGCCGAACCGGGCGCCGCAGGACTTCCAGGCCGAGCTCCGCTGGACGCCGCTGGTCGAGCTGTCGACGGGCTCGAGCACGGTCGAGCCCCAGCCCGGCCTCTTCCTCAAGCCGCAGCCGGTCCTCACGGAGCACGTCGCGCAGGTGGCCTCGGTGAATGGTGCCGATGCGGTGCTGGTGCGCTCGGGCATCTTGAGCGCGTGCACTGCGCCGCCGTGTCCGACGTCGACGACGACGTTGAGCCCCGTGTCGAGCACGGCCTTCGTTCGACCGGTCGCCTTCTCGACTGGCGGCGTCGACGTGTACCAGCCGCGGCCAGGCGAGGTGCTGGCGTTCGATGGAGGCACCGCCGCGGTGCTCCCGCCCGCACCCGGCCCCGTCTTCGCCGATGGGCGCGGTGGGTTGTCGACGGTGTACCTCTCGGGGCCGAACGTGCGCATCGCCGACTTCGTCGATGGCGGGTGGGACGTGGCGAACGAGCTACCCGTGCAAGATGGAGGCGTCGGCGCGGGCTCGGTGCTGTCGGCCGCCGCGGCGGGCTCGACGAGTCGAACGTTCTGCGTCGTGCGGCGCGATGGCAACTCGGTGCGGGTGCTGACGAAGAACCCGAGCACGGGCTTCGGGCAGCCGCTCTTCAACAACCCGTTCCTCGGCGCGTACCAGGTGAAGGACGCCTGGGTGTATGCGCTGTCGACCAGCGCGTACCACGTGGCCTTCATGGGCACCGACGACCAGCCCGCCTTCATCGTTGGGTTCCCTGGAGACTTCGGCAGTACGGGCAACATCCAGTACGTCAGCTCGGGGCCGCTGGCCGCCTTCGACGTGGCGCTGGACCCGTACGCGTCAGGCCCGGGCCGGTGGTGGGCCGTGGTGAGTCAGGCCGGTCAACTCGATCTGCACTACACGGTCGCGACGCAGAACCTGACGTCGGCCACGCGCCTCACGCCGCCCGGCGGAGCGACCTCTCTCAACGCCAACCCCTCGTGCGTGGCTGCTCGGCCACGCGTCGTCGTGTTCGAGCAGGCCGTGTACGTCGCCTGGCAGGAGCAGTGCGCCGGTCAGCCGTGGCGGGTGTACCTGCGCGGGCTGCAGTGACCGAGGTTGACCGTGTTCGTGGTTCGAGGGCCAGTCGCCTGGCAGTCGCCACGTGACTCAGGACGACCTGACGGTGAGCGACGTCGGCCCAAACGACCTCGGCGATGTTCGTGCCGATGCGGTCGAGCCTCGTCCTCAGGGGAGACCAGCATCGCCCTGAAGGAGCAGCCACGCGCGCTCGAGAATCATCATCGAGCAGTCGTCAGGATGAATGAGGGGCGTCTGACCGCGCGAGCAGTCCCGAAGCAGCGCGTCGTTGCCGCGCCACAACCCAGACCGGTTGCGCACCCAGGTGCCAAGCCCATGGTGCCAGGTCACGAGGTCGCCCTGTTTCGTGGCGCGAAACCGGCTCCGCACCTCTGACGGAGTCTCTCGAATGACCCACCACGCGGCATCGTCCACGCGCAGCGGCCAGCCGTCTCGTTCGCGTGCGCCCGGCGGCGTCGGCCGGGCCAGCTCACCGCTTCGACATCGGCGGACCCTCACGAAGACCGCCGCTCCTTCGGATGCGTGTTCATTCCAGGTCACCAGGAATTCGTCGCCGCTCTGGGCGCGGAGCGCGACCTGCGTGGCGTCACTGGCGCCGTGGAAGAGATGGAAGTCGCTCAGCAACCACTCGACTGCACCATCGGGCTGGACCCGCGCGAGCTGGATGCGGTCGTTCTCGAGCGCGTCCTGCGACGTGAACAGCAGCGCCACTCCGAGGCCGGAAGAGACCGCATCGACCTCGAAGCTGGCATTGAACGTCGCGACGCGGCTGACACCGGACTCGAGGTACCAGACATCGAGTGGGCCAGACGCTCCGCGCGTGACCGGCTCCCACGCCACGAGAGCCCACGCTGGGCCGACGAGCCGGGCCGCCCTCGCCTTCTTCCGGGTCGTCGCTGGTTCGCTGACCGGTCGCTCCAGCGCTCGGTTCCAGTGGCGTCCCCATCCGTCCGCCAGTCGGAGCCTTCCGGAATCGACCCACGCGACCCGCAGGCCGCCGTCGGGTAGCGCCGTGACATCTGGGTTGACGTCGTACTCGCGAAGGTTCGCGACGCGCGCGCGCGCCCACTGCGCCCCGTCCCACCGGGCAGTGAACAGGCCGAGTGGCCGGAGATCGACCTCCTCGGTCCAGGTGGCGACCAGGCCCCCGTCGGCCGAGACGACCCGGTCGTCATTCGTGTGAGCGTAACGAATCAGCGGCGCTCCCAGCGGTTGCCCAAGCTGCTGAAAGCCTCCATCGACCCATTCGTGCACCGAGAACACCGACGCGCCATTGGGAAGGTTGTTCTTTCCAGACACGAACACGCGGTCGGCTGCCGAAACGACTCGCACCCAGCGCATGTCGGCGAGCGGGAGCGCGATGGGCGCGAACCCCCCGTCGTGCCATCGCCACACCTTGTCGGACGTCGCGGCCCAGAAGTCTTCCCGTGGCCCGACCGCGAGGGACCACTCGTTGTCCGCCTCCGAGAGTCGCCCCAATTCATCCCAACACCAGCCACCATCGGCGGCGGTCAGCGTCAGGGCAACGGTGAGGGCGGAGAGCGACATCGGAACGGCGAGGAGGCTGCCGCGACTGCCTCACGACATGCAAGCCGTCGAACGGGCGTGGCTCGGTGGCGCGCTGTTGGCTGCGACCGGTGTGTCGCGAGGAGACGCGCCCGACGACGCGCCCACTCCGACACCGAGGTCGACGCAGAGGCGGCTGGCCCACGGCCTCGAGGCTCGACCCCAGAGGCCCAGCAGCCGGCCACTGGGTGGTTGGCGATGCGCTTGGGGCAGCCTGCGTCGAGCCAGCCGCCCGCATGGCTCACGGCCTGGTCCTGCGCCGCTTTGACCAGAGCGCGGCGAGCGCCAGCAGCCCAGCCACGTCGCTGCCCGTGGTGCAGCCACAGCCGGTCGCAGGAGCATCGGGCCCCACGCCTCCGTCTGGGAGCAGGGTCTGGCCGCCATCGACCGGTCCTGGCATCGCGCCGGCGTCAGGCTCCGTACGGCCGCCATCCACGACGCCTCCATCGACCGGCAGGCCGGCGTCCATCTCCAGCGCGCCCGCGTCGATCATGCCGGAGCCCGCATCGGTGCTGCCGGAGCCCGCGTCGGTGCTGCTCGAGCCCGCGTCGGTGCTGCTCGAGCCCGCGTCGGTGCTGCTCGAGCCCGCGTCTGTGCTGCTCGAGCCCGCGTCTGTGCTGCTCGAGCCCGCGTCTGTGCTGCTCGAGCCCGCGTCGGTGCTGCTCGAGCCCGCGTCGGTGCTGCCCGAGCCCGCGTCGGTGCTGCTCGAGCCCGCGTCGGTGCTGCTCGAGCCCGCGTCGGTGCCGCCCGGGCCCGCGTCGGTGCCGCCCGAGCCCGCGTCGGTGCCGCCCGAGCCCGCGTCGGTACCGCCCGAGCCCGCATCGACGACCCCCATCGAGACCACCACCGTCGCGCTCGCTGGGTTCCCCAGGCTGTCGACGACCCGCACGACGTCGCTGACGCCTCCCGTGACGCCCGCCGTGTAGAGGCCCGATCGGCTGATGGTCGCACCCGAGAGGTTGCTGAAAATCGACCAGACGAAGCCCGTGCCGGAGCCGCCGCTGGCCGAGAACTGCTGGTCACCTCCCACCGTCACGGAAGCGGACGAGGGCGTCAGCGACACCCCAGGGCCGATGGTGAGGGTGACGTCACCCGAGTTCCCGGCCGAGTCGGTGCAGCGCGCCACGTCGGCGACGCTCGGCGTGGCGCCTGCGGTGTAGCTGCCTGTCGGCGTGATGGAGCCGCCCGAGCCGTTGGTGGGGAGCGACCACGTGTAGCCGGTTCCGCTCCCTCCACTGCACGTCAGCGTCGTGGCGCCACGCGGCGGCACGGTGGTGGGGCTCGCGACCGCCACCACGGGCGGGAAGGACGTGGTCACCACCACGTCGGTCGCGTTGCGTGCGTCGATGGTGCGCGTCAACGGTGACGCGAGGCGGTCATCGAGCTCGAGCTCGAGCCACATCGTGCGCACGCCGCGCTGGCCAATGGCGCGCGCCTCGCCCGGCTTCAAGTCGGAGCTGACCGTCATCGGCCCGAACGGCCCGGTCGCGTCGCCGAACCGGAAGGCTGCCTGAAACAGGCCCGCGCGTGTTCCGCTGCCGTTGACGCGCAGCGAGTCGACAGTCTGGGCCGCGCCGAAGTCGAGGCTGCGGCTCCAGCGCCCCACCATCATCGGTGCGTTGAGCCGCATCTGCCGGGTGGACGCGAGCGGGTTGCCGTTCGTTTCGCTGCCCGCGATGACGAAGAGCACCCCCTGGCCCTCGGCCACCGCCGGCTGGTTTCGCGCCGGTGACGAGCTCGCCGCCAGCCGCCACGCCCCCAGCTGGCCGGGCGCGAGAATCGGCGCCACGAAGACGTCGGTGCTCTGGAGCGTTTCCACCACGTACATGAACCCGTCTCGAGCGACTGCCACCCCGGCCTGCACCGGGCGCGGCAGCCAGGTCGTCGGCGAGAACGCGCCGAGCGAGCCATCGGCGGCGATGGGGGCTGCCCAGGTGGCGGTGCTCCCGTTGCCGCCCATGACGTAGAGCGTCCTCGCGTGCGCGGCGACCGCCGCCGACCCCACCGGCCCGGGCAGCGTCGCCACCTCGGCGATCCCACCGTCGAACGCGGCCCCCACCGACATCATGAACACGCGGTTGTCGGGGTCGGGCTGCCCCACGGCGTTCCCGCCCACGACGTAGAGCCGGTCGTCCCACACGGCGACCCCATGCCCGACGCGGGACAAGGGCTGGGAGATGGCGCTGAACGCACCGACGCCCGCGTCCGGCAGCACCGGAGCGCGCAGCACACGCTCCGTGTTCGTGCCGAGGCCGCCGACGACGTAGAGCTGCCCCTGCCACGCGGTGCACGCCGCCGCGAGCCGCTCGTCCGGGAGCGCGCCGGCCTGGGTCGTGAAACCCTGCAGGCCAGTGGGCGTGACGCGGGCCACCGCGACGCTGGTGAGGGGCAGGGCGCCGTCGCTGCCCCCGATGACGTACAGATGCTGGTTCGACACGGCCGCGCAGGCCACCGTGCGCCCCGACGCCAGATTCGGGCCGTTGGTGAACGTCGTCGAGAGCCCGAGGGCGCCCTGCAGCGTGGAGCGGACCGACGTCGCCAGCGTTCCGCCCGACGACGAGCCACCCACCACCCACCACACCCCGTTCTGCATCGCGCTCACCACGCTGTTCCGGGCGACTGGCAGCGCGGGCCCGACGACGAAGGGGCGCAGTGAGCCGTCTTCCGTCACCGCGGCGAACTCCGTGTCGGCCTGGGTGAGGCTGCCGCCCGCGACGTACAGCACGTCGTTCCAGGCCACGACGGCGTGCGAGGTGCGGGCCGTCGTCATCGCGTTGGGCGAAGCGACGAAGGGGCCGAGCAGGCCGTTGGCCAGAATCGTCGCGTACTGCACGCCCGTCTGCGCGGTGCCGGTGTTGCCGCCCACCACGTACAGGCGATGTCCGATGACGATGGCCGCGTGGCCGACCCGCCCGCCCGTGAACGCGGCCGTCGCCGTGAAGGGGTTGATGGTGCCGTCAGCGTTGAAGGTGGCCGTGTGCACGTCGCTGCGGAACGCGGTGTCGAACCCACCCACCACGTAGACGCGGTCGTTGTGCACCACCGCCTCGGCCCCGAAGCGCGCCGAGGTGAGGGTGCGCGCGAGGGTCGTGAAGGTCCCCAGCGTGCCGTTGGAATTGATGGGGGCCACCTGCAGGTCGCTGAGGTTGCCGCTGCTCCCCGTGCCGCCGCCGACGTACAGGCGGTCGTTGAACACGAAGGCCGTCGCGTTCTCGCGCGCCGTCGTGAAGGTGCTGGCCAGGGTGACGAAGTTGTTGCCGAAGTCGGCGACCTCGACGTCGTTGCGCAGCGCGTTCGCGCCGTCTCGCCCGCCGATGACGTACACCCGGCCCGCGTGCTGCACCGAGGCCGCTCCCGAGCGCGCCGTCACCAGCGACGTCCCGCTCGCCCAGGCGCCCGGCTGTCCCTGTTCGGTGAAGGTCAGCTGCGCCTGCTGCACCGACGCCGTCGCGCCGCCCGACTGCTCACCGCCGATGACGTAGAGCGCGTCGTTCCACACTGCGCCGCCGTGGGCGAAGCGCGCGCCAGCGAACGAGGGCGCCGAGGTGAACGCCCCCAGGGTGCCGTCGGCGAAGACGCGGGCGACCTCGACGCCGTTGAAGAAGGAGCTCCCCTGCCCGCCCATCACATACATCGAGCCCTGCGCGATGACGACGGTGTGGCCGAAGCGGGCGCCCGAGAAGCTCGTGTGCTGCACGAAGGGGCCGAGCTGGCCGTTGGGCGCGATGACGGCCGACCAGACTTCGTTCGACTCGTTGGTGCCCGCCTGCCCACCGGTGACGTACAGCCGCCCGCCGTGGGCGACCGCGGCGAGCAGCTGACGCGCCGAGGGCAGGGACGTCGTCGTGGCGAAGGCCCCCAGGCTGCCGTCGGTGTGAATGGGGGCGAAGACGATGCTCGAGAGCGCTCCGCCGGCGCTGCCGCCGATGATGTACAGGAAGTTGTTGGCCACCACGGCCTGGTGCCAGATGCGTGACGTCGGGAACCCCGCCGTCGCCGTCCACGCGGCGACGGTGCCGTCGGCGTTCAAGCGCGCGTAGTGCACCGGCCCGGTCAAGGGCTGGACGCCGCCCGCGTCGCCGCCCGTCACGTAGAGGTAGCCGTTGTGCGCGACCGCCGCGATGCCGTGACGGGCCGTCGGGAACGAGGTGGTCGACAAGAAGCCCACCGGCGTGCCGTCGAGGTTGAGCCGCGAATACAAGACGCTGGTCGAGGCTCCGAAGACGGTCGTCGAGCCTCCCACCACGTACAAGGTGTCGTTGTGCACCAGCGCGGTGTGACCGCGGCGCGCCGACGGCAGGGCCGTGGAGCTCTGCCAGGGCAGGAAGCCCAACGACGGCCGCGCGCGCGTCAGCTCGTTGCCCAGCGTGTTGACCGAATCGCTCCGGCTGGCGGTGCCAAACTCGGCGGTGGTGGTGACCGTCAGGGGTGCCGCGACCGCCCCGGTGGACGACGCCCGGGGCGTCGCCTCGTGACAGGCGAGGGCCAGCACGCACGACACCGGGAGCCAGGAACGAACGAAGCGCATGGCGGCAGTGTGCTCCGGGGCGGTCGTCGCTGACACACGTTTCTCGTGCCGACTCTGCGCGTAACGCAGCCCGGCTATCGGGAAGGGGACCGAGCGCGTCGGCTGTCGCGACATCCTGAAACTCGAACGTCGAGGGCGAAGTCCGTCAGCAGGCCCTTCACGGGCACGGACTGGTGCGGGGCCCGCTGGCGATGGAGCCCAGGTGGATTACCCGGCGTCATCGAGGCCGTGCGTCGTGCGCCGAGGCGAAAGAGCCGTCGTTGGTCCATCATGGCTTCGTCTCGACGTGTGTCGAGCGGTGGGGCGGTCCATCGGGTCGCGCAAAGGGGCATACTGGCCGGCGTGATTGAGACCATCTTCGAGGCCGACGACCTTCGGCTGGGAGCGGTGGGGCCCCTGGTCGTGATGCGCTACCGCGGGCCGACGACCATCGCGAGCCTGCGCCAGGTGGACCAGCTGCAGGAGGCGCTCCTGCGAACGCACCCGCACATCATGTCGATTGCCCTCCTGCACCAGATGACCGAGCCCGGCGTGAAGATGGACGAGGACGCGAGGAAGTTCAGCGTCGACCTCGCGGCGAAGTTCGAGAAGACCAACGTCGCGTCGGCGATGGTGCTCAAGGCCACCGGGTTGAGCGCGGTGCTGGCGCGCACGTTTCTCTCGGCCTGGGTGCTGGTGCGCCGAAGCGAGATGAACATGAAGGTCGTGCGGACGACCGAAGAGGGCCTGACGTGGCTGCGGTCGCAGCCAGAGCCCAACCCCGTGCGGCCGGTAGCGGTGAGCGCCGCGGACATCGACGCGTTCTGGACGTGACCACGCCCCAGCATCCACTCGAAGACCAGCCCGAGCCCGCCGCGGGAACGTGAATGGTCGCGGGGCTGTGGTGACGACACGTCTTGGGCTCCGCCCGAACGTCGAGCCCCGAGCGTGCGGCAACCCTGAAGGACAAGACGGAGAACCCGCTCGAATTGAGGGGCAGGTCGAAGGTGGGTGACGTCGCGGCGAGGGTGAGTGCCTGCAGGTCGTATCCCGAGGCGTGTCGACCTGGTCGCGGCCGAGGGCAGGTGCCGATGCCCTGCCTGAACGGACTCGTGAGCGATCTGCCGTTGAACGCCACGGGCAAGGCCATGGACACCTGCCGCGCCTTCCGCGAAAGGGGCGAGCGCCCGTGCGCCGCCACCTGCCAGGAGCCCTCGCGAGCTTCGCGTTCCGCTACGCCTGCTACGGCGTGATGGTGTG
>JALOQF010000114.1 GCA_025459425.1 Myxococcaceae bacterium
AGCTGCTTCGCGCCCGGCGTGAAGCGGAACGTCGCCACCCGCTGCACGACGCCCGACTCGATGGTGGCCGGCAGGCAGTCGCGCACGTCGAGGAGCGCGTCTTCGATGGCGGTGCGCACCACCTCGACGTCGGCCGGCGCCGCCTCGACCGACACGTCGAGGCTCGGCAGGTCTTCGTCGTTGAACTCGTAGGACACCTGGTAGAGCCGCTCGCGGCCGGCCTCGAAGCGCAGACCCTCGAGGACGCGCTGGACGCACTTGCCGAGCCGCGTCGATGGAGCTGCCACGCCACCCAGCGCGCCTGACGCACGCACGTGCACGCCCGCGGTGACGGAGCCATCACCGCCCACGGAGCGCGTGCACCCCTCGAGCGCGGCCTCGCTCCGGTCGAAGACGAGCCGGTCGGCCAGCGACACCTCGTCGTCGTTGAGGCGGTCGATGAGGTTCGAGCGTTCCACCGGGTCCGCTCTGGGCGGGGGACGGAACGGCATCGCCGGAATCACGACGTTCACCGGCGGCCCCGGGTCGAGCTGCAGGCTGGCCACGCCGTCTTCGTCCGTCTTCGCGGTGGTGCCCTTGTCGGTCGGCTCCCACAGGCGCTTCACCACCACGTCCGCGTCGCGCAAGACGATGCCGTCGGCCGTCGTGAGGCGCAGGTAGAGGCGGTTGTTGAAGCCCTGGACGAGGCCGTCGGCGAGCTCGCTCACCGCAGAGACGGCGATGGCGTCTTCACTCAACAGAATCGACGCGCTGCCCTCGACGCGGTCGCCCGACGGGTCGATGGCGGCGAGCGAGGCCGAGAGCGTGGCCGTGCCCTGCAGGTCCTCCGGCACGCGCGGCAGCTCGACCTGGAACTGTCCCGCGCCGTCCGTCGTCGCGAGCCGGGGGAGCGCCGAGCCGTCGACCCACGCCGTCGGCGCCGGCCACTGGCCACCGACGTTCCAGGAGAGCTCGACCTTCGCCTTCGCGACGGGCGCGCCCGACGAGTACCGCACGGTGCCCTTCAGCACCGGCACCTCGTTGCGGCGGTAGAACGCGCGCACCGGCGCCGCCTCGATGCGGAAGCGGGGCAGGGTGAAGGGCTTCACCTCGAAGGTGCGCGACTGGCTCACCGGCCCAGAGGACCACGACACCGTCCACGTTCCGCTCTGCGCCTGCGAGTCGAGCGGGAAGCTGCCGCGCACCACGCCCCAGTCGCCCGCGGGCATCTTCTCTTCGAGCAGCACCTCGCCCGACGGGTCGCTCACCCGCCAGGTGCCAGGCCGGCCATCGAGCGGT
Organism: Myxococcaceae bacterium; assembly: GCA_025459425.1. GTDB lineage: Bacteria > Myxococcota > Myxococcia > Myxococcales > Myxococcaceae > Xiheimicrobium. Next base: position 1,279 of record JALOQF010000114.1, read on the forward strand.
GCGAGCGTGCCCGCGTGCAGCACCAGCGCGCGGAACTGCACCGTGTTCCCCGGCTCGTAGAGCGGCCGATCGGTCAGCACGTGCACCCGCGCCGGCGCGTAGAGCGGCAGCGGCGCGTCGAGCTGCTCGTCTCCAATCGACGTCTTCGCCTTCACCCGCAGCAGGTAGTCGCCGTCGGGCACCGTCGGCAGCGTGATGACGGCGGACTTCGAGGTGCCCTGAGACTTCCAGCCGTCTTTGGGCTGCAGCTCCTGCTCACCGGTTGGCGTCACCAGGAACACCCGTGAGGCGAAGGAGGACAGGGCCTCTTGCCGCTGCACGTCGGCAGGCCCGGTCGTGTACGCCGCCAGCACCGACACGGTGAGGCTGCCCTCGGCGCCGCGCGTGAGCGAGCCCGTGTCGAACGACACCACCTGCCGCAGCTCGCCGTCCGGGCACTCGTCGAGCCACAACCCGTGCGCGAAGCCCGTCGACAGGCAGGTGCGCGAGGCGACGATGGCCAGCACCAGCCCAAGGCCTCCCGCCACGATGAGCGGCCAGCGCCGCGTCGCTCCACGTCGGTTCGTCGTCATGTGGCATCCCCTCGAAACGAGGCGGAAAGTCTAAGCCGGGGCGTCTGTCTCACGGCGGAGGAATCGACGCGCCCGGGCCCCTCACCGTTCCCTGCAATGTCGCAGCGCGTCCGGCGTAGAAGGCGTCATGCGCCCGCTCCTCAACCTGCTGTGGGCTGTCCTCGGTGGAGGCTTCCTCACCGCGCTCCAGTACCTCATCGCCGGGCTGGTGCTCTGCCTCACCATCGTCGGCATTCCGTTCGGCGTGCAGTGCTTCAAGCTCGCCGGGCTCGCGCTCTTTCCCTTCGGGAAGGACTTCGACGACGGCCGCCCGCGCGGGCTGGTGAACCTGCCCTTCAACATCCTGTGGCTGGTGCTGGCCGGCGTGTGGATCTGCATCACGCACCTCGGCCTCGCGCTCGCGTCGGCCGTCACCATCATCGGCATCCCGTTCGCGATTCAGCACGTGAAGCTCGCGATGCTGTCGCTGTGGCCGTTCGGCGTCGAGGTGCGGACGGTTCGTTGAGCGGTATGTGCCCGTTGGTGCGCCAGACGCCAGCGAACTGTCTGCGGTGGTTTCGGCCCGAGACCGGAGTTCAGTGCGGCAGGGCAGAGGGCGCCCACGTCATCACGGCGCCGCGACGAGCAGGCTTTGACCGGCCTTGAGGCTGCTCGACGAGAGGTTGTTCCACGCCTTGAGCTCCGCGACCGAAGCGCCGTACTGGCGGGCGATCGACCACAGGCTGTCGCCGGCGGTGACGGTGTGGCGGGTTCCTTTCGCGGCGCCGGCGCTCGCCGTCACCGAGGGCGAAGGGCGCGCCGTCGTAGGCCCAGCGGCCGGCGCGTCTGGCTTCACGGCCGTACTGCTGCTCGTCGAAAGGTCGGCCTTCGGTCCTGGCCAGATGACGAGCCCCAGACCCACCTTCAGCTTGTTGCTGGTCAGCACCTCGTTCCACGCCTTGAGCTCGGCGACCCGCACGTCGAAGCGGCGCGCGATGGTCCACAACGAGTCGCCGCGCGCGACGCCGTAGGTCACCTTCGTCTTGCCGCCGACGGTCTCGACCGACACCGTGCCCGAGGCCATCGCCTTGCCGCTGCCGGCCTGGGAGCCCGCGGGAATCTCGTCTTCCGGCCTCGCCGCCGACAGGCCACTGCGCCGCGCGCGCGCCACCTGACGCTCGAGCGCGACGTCACCCTTGCCCGACTTGAGCGCGGCCGCGCTGGGCACCGGCACCACGAGGTCCGTCCCCAGCCGCAGGGAGCGCGCGCTCGTCAGGCCATTCATGCGCATGATGGCCTCCTGCGCCGAGTGGTGCTTGAGCGCGATCTTCGACAGCGTGTCGCCCTTCTCGACGCGGTGGATGCGGTAGTTGAGCCGCTCCTGGGGCGCGAGGCGGGCGAAGGCGTCGTCGAAGGCGCTCTTCCGCCCCTTCGGCAAACGCAGCACATAGGGCGCTTCGGGCTTCGCGGGTGGCGTGCACCAGTGCTTGAGCTCGGGGTTGAGCTCGCGCAGCGCTTCGACCGTCGTGCCCGCGCTCGTCGCCAGCACCTCGAGGTCGACCGAGTCGGTGAGCGCCACCTCGTCGAACTCGAAGGGCGCCTCGGGCTCGAACTCGTCGAGCGAGAAGCCGAAGGCCTCGGGGTGCCTCGCCACCAGCGCGCAGGCGATGAGCTTGGGCACGTAGTGCTTGGTCTCCTTCGCGAAGCCCTTCTTCAGCTCGGACAGTTCCCAGAAGTCGCGCGAGCCGGAGCGCTGAATGAGGTTGCGCACGCGCCCGCCGCCCGTGTTGTAGCCGGCCCACGCCAGGTACCAGTGCCCGAGCGTCGAGTAGAGGAGCGACAGGTAGTCGGCCGCCGCGTGCGTGGCCTTGATGGGGTCGCGCCGCTCGTCGACCCAGAAGTCTTCCTTCAGCTTGAACATCTTCGCGGTGCCCGCGATGAACTGCCACGGCCCCACCGCGCGCGCCCACGACTTCGCCTGCGTGTTGAAGCCGCTCTCGATCATCGCGAGGTACACGGTGTCGCGGGGCAGGCCCTTCGACTCGAGAATGGGCTGCATCAGCGGGATGTAGCGGTGGCTGCGCGACATCCACCTCCGGAACCACTTGCGCCCCGGGCCCTGGAAGAAGCGGATGTACTGCGCCACCAGCGGGTGCATCTCGACGGGAATGTCGTAGCGGTCGCGCACCAGCGAGACGTCGAACGTCGACACGTCGCCGACGAGGCCGAGCTCGAAGGGCAGCTCCTGGCCGCTCCAGTCGGCCTGGTCGAGCGCGTGGTCGAGGCGGTCGCGGAGCAGTGAACCCGGCGCCAGCTGGCCCACCGTGCCGCGCAGCGCCGTGTCCGCCGCGACCGGGCCGGGCCGCTCGAGGGCCTCGTCTTCGAGGCTCTTCATCGCCTCGAGCTCTTCTTCGGCGTCGTCTTCGTCGGCGAGTGACACGTCGGACGAGCGCTGCGTCGGGGCGCCCGCGTCGGGTGCCTCGCCCCGTGTCAGCACGCCCGCGTCGGCAAGCTCGGCCTGGGCGAACAGCCGCATGCCCGGCGGAGGCGGCGGCATCGGGACGTCGCCGGAAGCGAGGGTGAGGAGGACCGCGAAGGAAAGCATCGGTGGGGACGGGGCGAACGAAGAGCTTAAGGACGCTGGCTCCAAGCGCAAACACCTGGACGGCGCGCGTTTCTTCCCGTCATCGGCGCCGCGGCGAAGGCGAAAGTGGGGCGCCTGCGTCGGGTGGCGGCGGCTCGCCATGGCCGGGCCCCAACACCCGCGGCAGGTATTTCTCGAGGCTGAAGTGCGGCGAGTTCTCACGGTCGTGGCAGCCCACGCACATGACGGCGCCGCTCGCGCGCACGATGCTCCGGGGGCTCGTGTCGGCGACGTGCAGACTGCCCGGCCCATGGCACGACTCGCAGCCGACCGCGTCGAAGCCGGTGACGCGGTCGACGCGGCAGGTGCCGCCGGGCTCCTTCCAACCCGTCACGTGGCACGCCACGCAGTCGAGGTGGTTGTTCTTTCCCTGCTCGACGAGCGTCGGGTACGCCCGCGCGTGCTTCGAGGCTTCCCACAGCGGGAAGGCCTGCGCGTGGCAGCTGCGGCACGCGGCCGAGCCGACGTAACCTGCGCGTCCGGCCGGCGCCGGCTCGCACTGCGGGTCGTTCGTCTTCGCCCACTGCACGTTCAGCTCGCCGACGTCGCGGTCGTACGCGGTGACGAGCGCCTGCACCGAGGGCAACGAGGGGAAGCTCGTCTCGAGCGGCACGAAGCGCACGCTGGCCGCGCTCACCTCACCGGGTACCGGCACCGGCTCGTTGGCCAACGCCTCGCGGCGGGCGACGACCTCTTCGAGCTTGGCCTTCTTGAGCTGCCGTAGCCCCTCGTCCATCGACGGGTCGTTCACCTGGGCGCGCAAGAGCTCGATGCGCTGCGCGAGGGCGTCGAGCTCGCGCTGCGTCTCGGTGGGGCTCTTGAGCCAGGTGACGCGGCCGGGCCCCTTGAGCGAGAGGTCGACCCGCACCAGCGAGCGCCCCTTGCTCTGCACCTGCACCACGGGCACGCGCAGCGCCGAGAGCGTGTTCGTCTCACCGGCCAGCTCGTCCTTCCCGCGCGTCGCCACCACGAGGTCGGCCTCGACGTCGTCCCGCTGGCCCAGGGGCAGGGCGTTCGCCATCGGGCCTTCGAGGAGCGCGAGCACGAACGCTGCGCCCGACGCACGGGCCTGGCGGGCGCGCGTCACCAGCTCGTCGGCGTTCGCCGAGCTGACGACGGCCAGCGTGCGCGAGGCGTCGAGCGGCACCTTCCAGACGGCGTTCGACGGGAAGTCGGGCAGGCCGAGGCCCTGTCGAAACGCGGCGCCGCGCACGTCGTCGAGGGGCCCGTTCGCCCTGGCCGAGAGGCCCATGGCCATCAGCGCGTCGGCCAGCGCCTTCGCCTTGCGCTCCTGCTGCGCGATGGCCTCGACCTCGATGGCGCTCTGCCCGAAGAGCGTGTTGCCGGTGTCGACGAGCAGCACCTTGCGGCCCGTCTGGCGAACCGCGTCGAGCTGGTACGCCGCGCGCGCGATGCCGCCCCGCATGTTCTCGGAGCACCCACACGGCCCCAGGTAGCCCTTGAGCTCGGACGAGACGAAGAGCGTCACCTCGAGCGGGGCGGGCGGCGGCGCCTCGGGGCGTACCTCGCGCGTGCAGCCGGCGACCCAGAATGTGACGAGCAGCCACCACCGGCTCACGGCGTCACCAGATGATGCTCTCGACGAGCTCGTCGACCTTCTCGCCGAGCGCATCGAGGCCGTGGGCCTTCGACAAGAAGCCGTCGGCGCCCACCTGCTGCGCCAGCTCGGCCAGCTCGTCGTCGTTGAGCGACGAGAACAGCACGATGGGGATGTCTTGCGTGCGGTACTCGTTCTTCAGCGTGCGGCAGATGTCGGTGCCCCGCGCCTCGGGCATGTGGATGTCGGTGAGGATGAGGTCGGGCTTGAAGTCGGTGAGCAGCCGCTCGAACTCGACCAGCGTCGTGGTGGCCGCGACCTCGTACCCGCGCTGCTCGAGCACCACCTTCTCCATCTGGAGGGTGATCTCGCTGTCGTCGATGAGCAGTATCCGTTTGGCGTCCACGCGGGGTCCTCCATAACCCCCTCACTGCGCTCCGTCGACCCGCACGGTTCGACAGGGGGGCGATTCCGTGCCATTGGCAGACGCGTGACTGCTCCCTCGTCGTTCAAGGAACTCGGCCTCTCGGACGCGGTGTGTTCGGTGGTGGCTTCGCTCGGCTACACCGCTCCCACGCCCGTGCAGGCTGCGGCCATTCCGCCGCTGCTCGAAGGCCGTGACGTGTTGGGCCTGGCGGCGACGGGCACCGGCAAGACCGCGGCCTTCGCCCTGCCGATGGTCGAGCGGCTCACGCCCGGCGCCAACCGCGCCCCCGGTCAGGTGCAGGGGCTGGTGCTGGCGCCCACGCGCGAGCTGGCGCTGCAGGTGAGCGAGGCCATCAAGAAGTACGGCAGCCAGCGGCGCCTGACGGTGCTCACGGTGTACGGCGGCAGCGACATCGTGGCGCAGATGAAGCAGCTGCGCCGCGGCGTCGACGTGGTGGTGGCCACCCCGGGCCGCGCGCTCGACCACATTCGCCGCAAGACGCTCGACCTCTCGGCGGTGAAGCTGGTGGTGCTCGACGAGGCCGACGAGATGCTCGACCTGGGCTTCGCCGAGGACCTCGAGGCGATTCTGTCGGAGCTGCCCGAGCAGCGGCAGACGGCCCTCTTCTCGGCCACCCTGGCGCCGCGCATCGCCGCGCTGGGCGAGCACCACCTGAAGGACCCGGTGCGCGTGCGCCTCGAGCGCGGCAAGGACGGCAGCTCGAGCAAGCCGCGCATCGAGCAGCAGGGCTACGTGGTGGCGTTCCCGCACAAGGCGGTCGCGCTCAAGCGCGTGCTCGAGCTCGTGCAGCCCGAGAGCGCCATCATCTTCTGCCGCACGCGGGAAGACGTCGAAGGCCTGGGCCAGACGCTCGAGCGCAACGGGCACTCGGTGGCCTCGCTGCACGGCGGCCTGTCGCAGGAGCAGCGCGACCGGGTGATGAAGCGCTTCAAGCAGAAGCAGGTGTCGCTGCTGGTGGCCACCGACGTCGCCGCGCGCGGGCTCGACGTCGACCACGTCTCGCACGTCGTCAACGTCGACCTCCCGCACACCGTCGACACCTACGTGCACCGCATCGGCCGCACCGGCCGCGCCGGCCGCGAGGGCGTCGCCATCTCGTTCGTGCTGCCCAAGGAGCGCCACCTCGTGCCGCGCCTCGAGCAGGCCACCCAGGGCCGCATCGAGCTCAAGCCCGTGCCGTCGATGGAAACGCTGGCCGAGCACCGGCTGCGGCAGCTCGAGTCGACCGTGGCCGGGAAGCTGGGTGGGAAGCGCGGCCTCGAGTCCGCGCGCGGCGTGGTGGCGAAGCTCGTCGAGTCGAGCTCGCTCGAAGACGTGGCCGCGGCCGCGCTCGTGGCGCTCAGCGAGGCGCTCCACCCGCCGTCCGAGGACGACGAGGTCGAGATTCCCGCGCACGGCCCGGGCAAGGGCCAGAAGAAGCCCTTCGCGAAGGACCGGCCGATGCGTGACGTCGAGGCGGCTCCCGAGCGCGCCCGTGCCCCGCGCGCGCCGCCAGCGCGCCATGACGAGGGAACGCGCAGCCCCCGCGCCGCGGCTTCGCACCGGGGCGCGACCTCTTTCACGGGGGGAGCGCCAGCGCGCGCCGACGACGCCGACGCTGGGCTGCACGAGTCGTCCGCACGGAGCGAGCGCCCCCGGGCGTCGGCTCCGCGCAGTGAGGCGGCCCGGGCCTCGGCGCCCCGCGCGGCGCGCGCCTCGGCTCCCGACGTGGCGGCGCGAGCGTCAGCGCCACGTCCTCCGCGCGCCGCCGCGAAGGACGAGGCCCCCCGCTCGAGCGCCCCACGCCGCGCCAGCGCGCTCAAGCCGAGCAGCGAGCCCGACACGCTCGACGAGCGCCCGCGCGGGTTCAAGCCAGACCGGCGCCCGGCCTCGTTCTTCGGTGACCGGGCCTCGCGGATTCCCGCGGGTGGTGACGCCCGCCCACAGCGGCGCCCGCCCGAAGCCCCCGCCCGCCGCTCCGGCGCCGCCATGGCGCGCCTCTTCTTCTCCATCGGCAAGAAGGCCGGCATTCGCCCGCAGGACCTCGTCGGCGCCATCGCCAACGAGGCGGGCATCGAGTCGAAGCAGATCGGCGCCATCGCCATCGGCGATCGGCACTCGTTCGTCGAGGTCGCCTCGGACGTCGCCGATCAGGTCATCTCGACCATGCGCTCGTCGAAGATCCGTGGGCGGCCGGTGCACGTCGACCACGACCGCTCGTTCTCGCGCTGACGGCCTCGGTCAGCCGTGCAGGCCGTCGATCATGCGCGTGAAGTCGCGCTTGGCGTCGCTCACCGTGCGCCGTGGCCCGATGAGCCTGAAGTAGTACGAGCCCTTCGGCCCCTGCACGATGGCGCCGAGCAGCTTGAAGTCCTTCTGCGGCACGTCGGACTTGAGCGTCCCCTCGACCTCGAAGGTGGTGACGGTCAGCCCATCGCGCGTCGACTGTGACGGGGCCGTCGGCACCGGTCGTTCGAACGCCTTCACCCAGTGGTCGAGCGTCGCCTCGACCGACCCGCCGAGGCCCGGCTGGAAGAAGAAGACGGCGCACTCGGCGAGCTCCGGGTCGCCGCTCGTCGCTGGCAGCAGGTACGTCGCCGCACGCATGGGCCGCGCAGGGCCACTCTTCCAGCTCCTCGGCACCTGCCACGAGGCCTGCGCAGGCTCCGCCGCCAGGGCGGGAGCCACCGCCAGGAACACCACCAGCGCTGCGACACGGCGTGCGGGGGTCGCCATCACCTTCGAACCCTAACGGGGGTGAACAAACCCTGCACAGGCCCCGAACGAGCCAATGACGCTCCAGTGACCGCCTCGACCGGTCAGGGTGTCGCAATTCAAGGGCATGAACAGGCGTACGAGCAGCTCGTCACTCGCCTTGACGCGTCAACGCGCGGAAGCCTACATGGCCGCGCTTTTTCCAAGGGGTTGCCCACATGCGCAGGACGTTCCTCGTCGTGCTGTTCGTTTCGCTCGTCGCCTCGGTGGCCCGAGCCGAGCTCAAGCTTGGCTACGTGGATCTGCAGCGCGCGCTCCTCGAAGTGTCCGAGGGCCAGTCTGCAAAGCTCAAGCTCAAGTCCGAGATGGACAAGAAGAAGGCCGAGCTCGACGCCGAGCAGGCCAAGCTCACCGACGACAAGGCCGTGCTCGACAAGCAGGGCGCGATGATGAGCGAAGAGGTGCGCACCCAGAAGTTCACCGAGTGGCAGAAGCGGCTCTACGAGGCGATGCAGAAGGCGCAGAAGGTGCAGATGGAGCTCGCCGACAAGGAGCGCACCGAGCTCAAGAAGATCTTCGAGAAGATGGACCCCATCATCGCCGCCATCGCGCAGCGGGAAGGGCTCACGATGGTGTTCGAGAAGACCGACTCGGGCCTCGTGTACGCGCCCCCGTCGCTCGACCTCACCAACGAGCTCGTGCGCACCTACAACGAGAAGCACCCGTCGAAGGGCGGCGGGACCCCCGCCGCCAAGGCCGCCCCGAAGGACGCGCCCCGGCAGTGACCGCGGCCACTCGACAGTCCAGCGGGCCGCGCGCCCGTCCCCTCGCCGAGCTCGCCGCGCTGGTGGCGGGTGAAGTGCTGGGCGATGGGTCGCTCCTCATCACCGGCGTGGCCGGCCTCGAGCAGGCCGGCGCCGGACACCTCTCGTTCTACGGCAACCAGAAGTACAAGGCGCAGCTCGCCGCGTCGAAGGCCAGCGCCGTGCTCGTGGGCCGTGACATGGCGCCGCCGACCGGCTCCGTCGCCTACGTGCGCGTCGACCAACCGCACCTTGCCTTCGCGCGCGTGGCCCAGGAGTTCGCGCCGCGCCGCACCGTCACGCCGGGCGTCGCGCCGCAGGCCTTCGTGCACCCCGAGGCCACCGTCGCCGCGACGGCCTCGGTGCTGCCCTTCGCCACCGTGGCCCGCGGGGCCATCGTCGGGGAGCGCTGCGTCATCGGCCCCGGGTGCGTCGTGGCCGAGGGCGCGGTGGTGGGCGACGACACGGTGCTCGTCGCCAACGTGTCGGTGCTCGAGGCGTGCCGCGTCGGAGCGCGCTGCCTGCTGCACCCCGGCGTCGTCATCGGCGCCGACGGCTTCGGCTTCGCCTTCGACGCCTCGCTGCCCGGCCACGTGAAGATTCCCCAGACGGGCATCGTGCGCGTGGAAGACGACGTCGAAATCGGCGCCAACAGCTGCGTCGACCGCGCCACCACCGGTGAGACGGTCATCGGCCACGGCTCGAAGATCGACAACCTCGTGCAGGTCGGCCACAACAGCCTCGTCGGCCCGATGAGCATCCTCTGCGCGCAGGTGGGCCTGTCGGGCTCGACCGAGCTGGGCACCGGCGTCGTGCTGGCGGGCCAGGTCGGCGTCGCCGGGCACCTCAAGATCGGCGACCTCGCGAAGGTGGGCGCGCAGTCGGGCGTCATGAGCCCCGTCGACGACGGCGCCACCGTGCTCGGCGCGCCCGCGATCAACGCGAAGGACTTCCTGCGCTCGGCGGCGCTGTTCGCGAAGCTGCCCGAGCTGAACAAGACGATTCGAGACCTTTCCCGACGGCTCGAGGCCCTCGAGCAGGAGCCGAAGAAACCATGATGGACATCACCGAGATCCAGAACCTCCTGCCGCACCGGTACCCGTTCCTGCTCGTCGACCGCGTCGTCGAGCTCGAGCCCGAGAAGAAGCTCGTCGGCTTCAAGAACGTCACCGCCAACGAGGAGTTCTTCAACGGCCACTTCCCCGGTCACCCGGTGATGCCGGGCGTGCTCATTCTCGAGGCGCTGGCGCAGGCGTGCGCGCTGCTGGCCTTCAAGAGCGTGCCGATGAACCCGAAGGAATACGTCGTGTACCTGATGGCCATCGACGGCGCGAAGTTTCGCAAGCCGGTGGTGCCGGGTGACCGGCTCACGCTCACCGCCGAGGTGCTGCGGCACAAGGCGAGCGTGTGGAAGCAGCGCGGCGTGGCCACCGTCGACGGACAGGTGGTGGCCGAGGCCGAGTTCCTCGCGACGGTCGTCAAGGCGTCCGAGGCGAAGCCGTGACGGTTCACGCCACCGCCATCGTCCACCCGCAGGCGCGGCTGCACCCCTCGGTCGAGGTGGGGCCGTACGCCATCATCGGCGCCAACGTGAAGATCGGCGCCGGCACCACGGTGGGCGCGCACACCGTCATCGAGGGCGACACCACCATCGGGGAGCGGAACCGCATCTTCCACCACGCCTCCATCGGCGCGGCCCCGCAGGACCTCAAGTACGCCGGAGAGCCGACCCGCCTCGTCATCGGCGACGAGAACCAGATTCGGGAGTTCACCACCCTGCACATCGGCACGGCCGGCGGCGGAGGCGTCACCCGCATCGGCCACAAGAACCTCTTCATGGCCTACAGCCACGTGGCCCACGACTGCGTGGTGGGCAACGGCTGCGTGCTCGCGAACAGCGTGGCGCTCGCCGGGCACGTCGAGGTCGCCGACTTCGTCATCCTCGGGGGGCTCTCGGCGGTCCACCAGTTCACCCGCATCGGCAAGCACGCCTTCATCGCGGGCGGCTCGATGGTCGCGATGGACGTGCCTCCGTACTGCACCGCGCAGGGCGACCGCGCCGAGCTCGCCGGCCTCAACACGGTGGGGCTCTCGCGGCACGGCATGAACGAAGAGCAGATCGGCCGCGTGAAGGACGCGTACCGAATCTTGTTCCGCTCGAAGCTGGGGCTGAACGAGGCGATGACGCGGCTCAAGGCCGAGCACGGCGGCCACTCGGAGATCGACCACCTGCTCGACTTCATCGCCTCGTCGAAGCGCGGCATCACCCGCTGACGTCCCTGGGAGCCGGCCCGTGGCCAACGCCGACCAGCGCATCGGCCTCATCGCAGGCAGCGGCCGCTTCCCCATCTTGTTCGCGCAGGCCGCCCGGGCGCGGGGGCTGTCGGTGCACGCGGTGGCGCACGAGCTCGAGGCCGACTCGACGCTGTCGCTGCACGTCGACACGCTCGAGTGGGTGAAGGTTGGGCAGGTCGACGGCATTCAAGCGGCCCTCAAGCGCCACGGCGTGCGCCGCGCGGTGATGGCAGGCGGCATCGGCCGCATTCGCAGCTTCACCCAGGCGCGGCCCGACCTCGGCGCCTTGCGCATCGTGGCGCGGCTGCGGAGCATGCGTGACGACGAGATGCTCCGCGGTGTGGCCGACGACTTCGAGCGGCACGGCATCACCATCGTGGCGCCGACCGACTTCGTGCCCGAGGTGCTCGCGGGGCAGGGGCTGCTCGCGGGTCCGGCGCTCTCCGAGGCCCAGGAGCGCGACGCCGCCGTCGGCGCAGAGGTCGCCGTCGCGCTCGGCGCGGTGGACGTCGGCCAGACGGTGCTGGTGAAGGACGGCGCGGTGCTCGCGGTCGAGGCCGTGGAAGGCACCGACGAGGCCATTCGTCGCGGCGGCCGCTACGGCGGGAAGGGCGCGGTGGTGGTGAAGCGCTCGAAGCCGGGCCAGGACCTGCGGTTCGACCTGCCCGCCGTCGGGCCGCAGACGCTCGAGGTGATGCGCGAGGTGGGCGCCTCGGTGCTGGTGGTCGAGGCCGGCCGCACCGTGCTGCTCGACCGCGAGCAGCTCTTCAAGTGGGCCGAGCGGCTCCGCATCAGCGTCGTCGGCCGGTGACAGGCCGACCTCCAGCGCGAGCCGTGGTGTCCTGGGAGACGGTGTCGGGCTGAACCCGTCTGGTCGGCTCGCGGGCCGCGCGCGCTGACGGCGTCAGGGCTCCCACGTGTAGTGATTGCTACAGTCGAGCCCGAGGCGGCCGCAGAAGTGCGCTCTCACCTCGGGCCGCTCCATGAAGTCGTACTCGTAGTGCGGGCCGTAGCTGACGAGGAACTCCTCACCCTTCGGCACGGCGCGCGTCGTCTCGTACACCACGTAGGGCCGCTCGCAGATGAAGCGGCCGCGGGTGTTCTGGAAGTTCGTCTCGACGCCGTTGATGCGGCTCGGCGCGAAGTTCACCTTCCACGCGCGCCCGCCGTTCACCTCTCCGTTGACCGCGTCGTAGGGCCAGACGTCGAGCTTCGCGCAGGGCGGCGGAGTGAAGAGGTAGCCGCGCCCGCCCGGCGCCGAGTCCCGGTAGAACACGAGGCGGCCGCCCATCTCGGCGATGGCTTCACCGGCCTCGAAGTCCCTCGCGGCGAACAGGCCTTCGCCGCCGCCTGGAATCTGCGAGGGCGCGATGCGGGTCGAGGCGTCGAGGGCATCGTTCGTCGTCAGCCAGCGCTCGCGCAGCAGCACGGCCGAGGCGGCTCCGGTCAGCGACACCAGCGCGAGGAGCGCGCCCATCACCACGAGGAGCCGACGGCTGGTGGTCGCCACGCTCAGAATCCCGGTTCGGCGTGAGCTCCACAGCGCGGCTGGTGAGGTCCACCAGCCTGCATGGCTCGAAGCTGGTCTCCCCAGGCGAACCACGACGCGAGGGCGATGGTCAGGGCCCAGCCCGTCAGCACCAGCGCACTGGGCTGCTGGCCATGCAGCACCGCCCAGGTGTTGAGGCCGAGGCCGCCGACGCCTCCGAGCAACAGCCCGATGACGACGGCCACGGTCCATGGTGTCACGAGCCCGGCGCAGCGGAAGTCGTGCGCATCGACGACCGACGCAACCCCGGGACCGACGAGCAGCCCGGCCAGCGGCAACGCCACGCCGAGCACCACGCGTTTGTCGACGCGAGCAGTCTGCACGCCCGGAGTCTCCATGAGGGGCAGGTCGATCTCCAGCGTGACGCACAGCGGGGCCGTGTGAATTCCGCCTTCCGCCGAAGCGTGGCTCCGGGCGTAGACTCGGCCTCGTTCATGGCTGCTTCGCGCCCGAGCCCCGCCGCGCCCTTCGCCAACCGCGAGCTGAACGGCGAGCAGCTCCTCGACGAGCTCTCCGAGCTGAGGAACGCGCAGGTCTCTCAGAAGCAGCTCGAGGACCTCGCGCGTGCGCTGAAGGACCTCGAGGGCCGGCGCGTCAGCGAGGTGACGAGCCGCCTCAAGGCGCTCGCGTCGAACCGCTTCGCCGGGCAGCCCGCGCTCGGGGCCCTGCTGGTCCGCTGGTCCACGAAGCTCAAGAGCGAGCTCGACGTGCCGCTGTTGCTGGGGCACCTCGAGCGCCTCGCCCTCGTGTCGGCGATGCTGTCGGCGACGCGGCGTGGGGCCGACCGGTTCCCGCGGGGAGGGCGTTGAGGCGCCGTGGCCCACGACGTTCCCGACGAGGTGCAGGCGGTGCTCGACCGGTGGACGGCGAAGGGCCGCCGTGTCTTCGACGAGCTCATGGAAGACGCAGGGAGCGAGCTGCAGCGCGAGCTGGTGCAGCGCGCGGTGCTCGCCGGTCACTCCCCCGGTGAGGTGCACGCCTTCGCCGACGAGCTGCGAGCCCTGTCCGACGACGAGTGTTACGTGGCCTGCACCCTCGATGACGACGCGCCCGAGGGCTACACCGTGGCCCAGCTGCTGCGCGCCGAGGCAGACCCGCTCTTCGCCTTCGAGCTCAAGGGCGGCACGTTGAGCCCCAACGAGGCCGACGATCAGCTCTCGGCGCCGCTCCCCGCGCAGCGTCGCGAACCCGTCGACCTGCCCGTGGACCGCGCGCTCGCCGCCGACCCGGTGCGCCGTGCGCGCGAGCAGCGTCAGGGCTTCAACGCCGAGTCAGCGACACCGCGTCAGTCGGCGCCCGTGAGGCCCCTGCTGGGCGCCGATGGTCCTCCACCACCCTCGGGCGTGTTGCGCACCCCGCTCGCGGCCGGTGGGCGGCTGCTCGAAGACCTGCTCGCCGAAGCGACCCGCGCGCTCGGCGTGTCCTGGCGTGAGGTGGAGCTCGACGTGCCTGGAGGGCCCTCGATGGAGGCGGGCCTGCAGGAGGTCGCGCAGGCGCTCCAGCGTGGCATTCCCGTCGCGGGCGTCATCGGCAACGCCCAGGGCAAGCCGCTTCGACCGCTGTTGGTGCTGCAGGTGTCGACCGCCGGTGCCAACCGCGCCTTCCAGCTCTACGAGCCGTTCTCGCAGGCGCTCGTCTGGGCCAACGAGCGCGACCTCGTCTTGAAGGGTGAGCTGCCGTTCGACGACAAGAGCCTGCGCCGGTTGCTGCGCGTCGTGCTGCCGAAAGGGCGCGGCCTGTAGTCCGCTGGCTGGGCATGGCCGGCCTCGACGCGGTAAAGCGTGGGCACCATGCGCCTGGCGCCGCTCCTCGCCATCATCCTCGCTGCTCCGGCCTTCGCCGACGCCATCGACGTCGCGCTCGCCAACACCACCGTCATGAAGGGCAAGGGCTGGCCGCAGGTGAAAGTGTCGATTCTCGAGCCCATCGCCGGCTTCAAGCTGAACCTCACCCGTGGCGACGGGAAGGCCTTCGAGTGGAAGGGCGGCGGAAAGCCGGGCGTCACCCGCACCATCGAGCTCGATGCACCCGTCGGGAAGACGGCGTGGAAGGGCGAGCTGACCGTCAACTTCCCCAACGCCTCGACGGGCACGATGCCGCTCGAGTTCGAGACGGTGGTGGCGGTGCCGCTCGAGCTCAAGGTCGACAAGGACAAGGACGTCGACCTCACCAAACGAACCATCACCTTCAGGCTCAACAACCCCGCTGGCAAGGCGCAGCTCAAGGTGTTGCTCGAGTCGGGCGAGGTCGCCTTCGACGGCGAGGTTCCATTCGAGGGAGAAGCCCCGGGGACGCCGCTCGAGGTGTCGTGGCCCGACAAGGGCTCACGGCCGCTCAAGATCTCACTCAAGGCGTACGACGCGCTCGGCGTCTTCGTCGGCGTCGACTTCTTCCCGTGGAGCTTCGAGATCCCCCACGACGACGTCACCTTCGACACCGGCACGTGGGACATCAAGCCGTCGGAGCAGAAGAAGCTCGACGAGTCGGCGGTGAAGGCTCTCGATGCCATTCGCAAGTTCGGCCGCTTCGCCGACGTCTCGCTCTTCGTGGCCGGGCACACCGACACGCGCGGGCAGACGGCCAGCAACCGCACGCTGTCGCTCAACCGCGCTCGCGCCATCGCCCGGTACTTCCGCGCGAAGGGCGTCACCATTCCCATTCGCTACGAGGGGTTCGGCGAAGAGGCGCTCGCGGTCGCCACCGATGACGAGGTCGACGAGGAGCGCAACCGCCGCGTTCAGTACATCATCGCCATCGACCCGCCGCGGCTGTCGAACGCCAGCTTCGCGCCGAAGTGGCTGAAGCTCTGAGCCCTACTGGTTCGCGTTGAACGACAGCTCGGGCGTGCCCTTGCCGTCGACCGAGATGGTGAACGTCTCGGAGCGCTTGGGGTGGACCAGCGTCACCTTGTGCGTGCCGAAGGGGAGCTTCAGCTGCTTGATGCCCTGCGCCTCGCCCATCTTGCGCCCGTCGACGGTGATCTCTGCGAAAGGCACCGCCTTGATGGACACGGTCCCGAACCGAACGGCCGCCGCGACCGGTTTCGGGGTCGGCGCCGCGACGGGCCGCTCAGGCTCGGGCGCTGGCGCTGGCACGGCGACGGGCTCGAGCACCTGCGTCGTGCGGACGGGTGGGTCGGGCGGTGGCGTCTGCACGACGCCCGTCGGCGCGTCGGGCTTCTCTTCGGGCGCTGGTGGGAGGGCCGCTGGCTCGATTGGTTTTGGCTCGACCGCCGGCCGGGCCTCGACGGTCGGCGCAGGCGGTTCGACCGGTCTGGGCGCTTCGGCCACGGCGGGAGGGGCCGCAGGCTGCGCTGCGGGGGCGCCTCCGCCGACGAGGGCGTACGCGCCACCGCCCAACACGAGCAGGCCGATCACCACACTGACGCCGATGACGGCTGGTGAGCGGGTGGTGGGCGGCGGCACCGCGGGGGTCGTCGGCGACGTCTGTGGCTCGGCCGTCGGCAGGTCGATGGCGATGGCGCGTGGCTTGAGAACGGTGGGCTCGTGCGCCTTCGGTGGTTGAATCGCCGCGCGGTGCTCCTCGATGCGTCGCTGCACGTCGAGCTTCACCGAGTCGCTCACCCGAACGGTGCTGTTGTCGAGGTTGAGCGGCTCGGCCCCCAGCGGGTGTTTCTCGGGGTCGGTCTTCGGCTGGCCCACCTTGTCGCGCGCGACGACGTCGGTGGTGCCGACCGCGAGCACCGGCTGCGATTGCGACGGGCGGTGCGCCGGCATCAGGTCGGTGCGCACGGGGCCGCGCCCGACGCCCGGCAGGTTCGGTATCGGCTCGGTGCTGAAGATGGCCTGCGGTGAGTCGAGCCGGCCCGCGGGGAGTGGCACCTGATCCGTTCGGCCGCTGACCGCTGGCATCTGGTCGGTCCGCAGCGGCGCTGCCGGCATCTGGTCGGTCCGCATCGGCTCGCTTCGCGGCGCAGGCGTGTTGGACCCCGCGACGGGCCCGGCCGCGCCCGACGGCATGGTCGGCCGCGCTCGGGCCAGCTCGTTCGAGCGGTCGACGGCCAGCGTGTCGCCGAACCCGAACGAGCTCGCCTGGGGCACCACGCCCCGCTGGACCGCCGGCGTCCCGACGGGCGTACCCAACCGCTCGCCCTCTTCGGCGGCCAGCTCGTCGCGGTAGACCTGCTGCATGAAGAGCGAGACCGACGAGTCTTCGACCGACTTCGCAGCCCGCAGCACGAACGTCGCCAGCGCCTTGTCGAGCTCGAAGGCCGTCTGGAACCGGTCGGCGGTGGGCCGCGCGAGCGCCTTGAGCACGATCTCGGAG
>JALOQF010000458.1 GCA_025459425.1 Myxococcaceae bacterium
GAACGCCACGCCGAACTTGCGCAGGAAGCGCAGGCCCGCCGACTGAAGAGGGTTCGTGGACACGGCCGCGGCGAGACTATGCTGCTCCGCCATGAAGATCGCTCCGAAGATGACGGTGGTGGTGGCTGCGGCCCTCGCGCTGGCGGTGGGCTGCGACCTGCAGAAGACGGCCAACCAGATCAGCGCGCGCAGCGTGGTGGTGGCCACGGTGCTCGCCACGCCGCCCGTCACCATCAAGCCAGCGGCCATCGCCGGCCTCGACGCCGGCTTTCTGTCGTTCGACGCGGGTTTCCTCGACGCGGGCATCACCTTCGACGCCGGCCTGCCGTTCGACGTGCGCGACGCGGGCCTCCCGATTCCGCCGCAGAACCTGGTGCTCGTGTTCTTCGGGCAGCGGCAGGGCGACAGCCTCGACGTCGCGCCCCAGGGCGTTCCCGGAGCCCAGGTGACGCTGCAGCAGGCCGGCGGCGCGTCGTACCGCCTCACCGACCAGGGCGGCGGCAACTACGCGCTGGCGGGCGACGACGCCGGCTTCAGGTACGCCTCGAACGCCACCTACCAGTTCAACGTCATCTCGCAGAACGAGACCTTCGTCGCCGAAGTGACGCAGGTGCCGCCCGAGGAGCGCATCGCGGCCTTCGAGCCCGCCTCGGGCTTCATCGATCAGGTGGCAGGCCAGCCGCTCACCTTCATTCGCCCGGAGCCGCCGCAGGGGCAGCGCCTGAACCTGGGCTTCGTCAACGTCTTCCCGATCGACTCGAGCGGCAAGCAGGCCCCGATGCCGACCTACACGAACGTGCCCACCACCCCGCTCCAGTTCCTCAAGCTGGTGGGTGACGCGGTCGGTGCGCAGACCGAGTACCGCGCGCAGTCGGTGACGATCCCCGGCTCGGCGTTCCCCGAGCGCGATCGCAACTACGTCATCCTCTTCCAGTCGGCGAAGACTGGCGGCCCGAAGAGCGACAACCTCTTCACGGGCTCGGCCATCATCGCGGGTACCGCCGCGGTCGGCATCGTCAAGACGCGGCCGTGAGGCGCGCGCGGGTTACTCGGTCGCGGGGGCCTCTTCGACCTTCTCGATCTTGTCGAACCAGCCCTTGTAGCCGAGCTTGATCGAGTCGTTGGTGAAGTCCTCGCCGCGCTTCTTGTCGACGAGGAACCACTTCCCGTCCTTCTTGCCCACCAGGTACGTGGCCTTCTCGCCCTCGGCCACGCCCTTGTCCTCGACCTGGTAGTTGTCTTCCGTCGCCTCGACGACCACCGTCGACGCCGTCGGGCCCTGGCGCGCGCCGCCGACCTTGAAGTCCTTCAGGTAGTAGTCGACCTTCTCGTGGTACCAGGGAGCCATCGGGTGGTCTTCTTTGCCCATGCGCTTCTTGCGCTCGGCGATCGCGTCGACCGTCTTCGGGTGCAGGAGCTTCTTCGCGTCAGCCCACTTCTTCGCCTTGACGGCCGTGAGGTACTTCGTGGCCAGCTCGCGCGCGTTCTTGAGGTCGGGCGCCTCGTCGGCAGCGGCGGCCTCCTGGGCGAGAACGACGGACGACAGCGTCAGGGCACACAGCAGGGCGAATCGCTTCATCACGGAACCTCACGAGCAAAAGAGAGCGGAGTGGCTCTAGCACGCCGTGGACGGTGGCGTGCCGGGGGAATTCGCATTGGGCCCCCCCTCGTCTTTCTGTAGTGTCCCGCGCGTGGCCAAAGCCCCCGTGAACGTCCTCATCGTCGACGACGACCGCTCGACGCAGCGCTTCCTCGCTGACGCCCTCACCCGAAAGGGCTTCGTGGTGACCGTCGAGCGTGACGGCGAATGGGCCGTGAAGACGTTCGAGAAGAAGCCCTTCGACGTGGTGCTGCTCGACATTCTGCTGCCGGCGCTCAACGGCTACGAGGTGGCCAAGAAGATGCGCGCCACGCCGCGCGGCAAGAAGACGCCGATCATCATGATCTCGGGCGTCTACAAGAACGCGATTCACCAGAAAGAGGCGGTGTCGAAGCACGGCGCGTTTGCCTTCCTCGACAAACCCATCGAGCTCGAGCGGCTGTGGGCCGTGCTCGAAGACGCGCTGGGCGACAAGCTTCCGAAGCCGGCAGCACCGAAGCCCCCGCCGCCCCCGGTGGAAGAAGACGAAGTGACGGGGCAGTTCTACGCCGACGATCTGCAGAAGGAAGAAGCCGCCGAGGTCGAGGTCGCCGCGAAGCAGGTGCAGACGGCGACCAAGCCCAAGGGGCCGGTCATCAAGGGCGACTTCGCGCAGACGTCGTTCGCGAAGGTGCTGGCCGAGCTGTACCGCTGGCGGGCGACTGGCGCGCTGCTGCTCGGGCGCGGCAAGGTGAAGAAGATCGTCTATCTGCACGACGGCGTGCCCGAGCTGGTGAAGTCGAACCTGCTCGTCGAGGCGCTCGGCCGAATCCTCGTGCGGGAGCGGATGATCACCGAGGCCGAGTGCGAGGAGTCGCTCAAGCGCATGCGCGCGACCCGCCGCATGCAGGGCACGGTGCTCATCGAGATGGGCTGCATCAGCCCGCACAACCTCTCGTACGCGCTCACCCAGCAGATGCAGGAGAAGCTGTACGACGCCTTCCGCTGGGACGACGGCCTGTACCAATTCAAGCCTGGCGTGCCGCCGCCGCCCGAGCCCGTCACCCTCGGCATGACGACGGCGCAGCTCATCGTCGAGGGCGTACGCCGCACCTACGACGAGCAGCGCCTCGAGCGCGCCTTCGGCGAGGACATCGGCCCGCTCTACGTGCACGCGAGCGACGAGCCGCTCTACGCGCTCCAGGACGCGGGCCTGTCGGACGAGGAGACGGAGATCGCCCTCATCGCCGACGGCCACAAGACGGTCGCCACGCTGCGGGCCCTCGACGTGCTGACGCCGCTCGAGACCGACAAGCTGCTCTACGCGCTCACCTGCGCGCAGATGGTGTCGCTCAAGCCCACGCCCGCGACCGGCAAGCCGAAGGTGTCGATCGCCAGGCTCGCCGCCGACCGCCAGGCCGAGGCCGCACCGCCGCTCCCGGTGCCGAAGCCGAGCGCGCCCGCCCTGCCCCCGCCACTGCCGCCTCCATTGCCGCCGCCCCTTCCGGCGCGCGCGCCGACGGCACCGCCCAAGGAGCTGCTCGACCTGCCGTGGGACAACGCGCAGCTGGCGCGCCCGGTTGCGCCGCCCGTCGCCGTACCGCCGCCGCCTCCGCCCGACACGACGCCGCCCGCGAAGCCGAAGAAGGGAAAGCGCGACGAGCCTCCACCGCCGCCGCCCCGCTCCGGCTCGCTCATGCCCGAGCTGTCCGAAGTGGTGAGCGTTCCCAGGCTGTCGAGTGAGGAGCGCGACCAGCGTGAGCGGCTCGCGGCGCGCGTCGCGGCCATGCGCAAGCTCGACTACTTCGAGGTGCTCGGCATCAAGCGCAGCGCCACCCGTGAAGACATCAAGCGCGCCTACTTCGCGCTCGCCAAGGAGTACCACCCCGACAAGCACGCCGGCAGCAAGTCGGCCGAGCTGCGCGAGCTCGCGCAGCAGCTGTACGATCTCATCTCGACCGCGCACGACACGCTGACGGACCCGACGGAGCGCGCGCGGTACCTCGAAGAGCTCAAGGCCGGCCGGCAGCGCGACATGAGCGAAGACGTGGGGAAGATTCTCGCGGCCGAGGGCCGGTTCCAGCGCGGTGAGGAGTTCATGCGGCAGCGGCAGTTCGCCGAGGCCGTCGGCGCGTTCCGCGAGGCCGTGGCGCTCTACGCCGAAGAGGGCGAGTTCCACGCGTGGCTGGGGTGGGCCCGCTTCCAGGCCGCGCCGCAGGCCGCCGAAGAGGCCATCGCCGACATCGAGCGCGCGCTCGCGCTGAACCCCCGGCTCGACAAGAGCTACCTGTTCCTCGGGTACATTCACAAGGCGACGGGGCGCCCCGACAAGGCCGAGAAGCAGTTCGAGAAGGCGATTCAGGCCAACCCCGACTGCACCGAGGCGCTCCGCGAGCTGCGCCTGCTCGGCAAGTCGAAGCGGTGAGCCGATGCGGTTGCGGGAGCGGTTCGAGATCACCCGACCCCTCGAGG
Organism: Myxococcaceae bacterium; assembly: GCA_025459425.1. GTDB lineage: Bacteria > Myxococcota > Myxococcia > Myxococcales > Myxococcaceae > Xiheimicrobium. The sequence goes on from JALOQF010000458.1 coordinate 4,052, forward strand.
AGCTCGAGAGCGCCCTGGTGCGCGCCTCGCTGGCCGACCCGTCGCTGGTGACGGCGCACGAAGAGGCGGTGCTTCGCAACGCGCTGTCGCTGGCGCGCCTCTACAAGGTGCGCGAGGGCACCCGAGACGTGGGCGTGGGCGCGTACCTCGAGCCGTTTCGCCACGAGATCTCTCGGCGGCTGGGGCCGGTGCTGATCCCGAAGCGCGGGCGGGTCGAGCGGTCGCTCCTCATGCCGCACCTCAAGGAGCTCAAGGAGCGCACCGTCAACACCCGCGACTCGTTGCTGGTGCACTTCCGCGATCGGCTCTCGTTCGAGGCCGTCGACCGCGAGATGCGCGAGAAAGCGCTCGTGCTGGTGCTCGGCGGCGGCGGGGGCACGGCCTACGTGTACCTGGGCGTCATGGCGCTGCTCGACGAGTATGGCCTGAGCCCCAGGCTCATGTCGGGCACGTCGATGGGCGCGATTCTGTCGCTCTTCCGCTCGCGCATGCGCCGCTTCGAGCAGGACGAGGTGGTGAACATCGTGCGCACGCTGTCGTGGCGGCGCCTCTTCCGCGTGGTGTCCGCCGAGAACCGGTACGGCGTGCCCGCGGCGCTGCGGCTCTTCCTGCGCTCGGGCATCGGGCGGTGGTTCGGCGTCGACACGCGCGGCGGTGAGGCGCTGAGCCTCAAGCAACTGCCCATCAAGACGCTCATCACCGTGAGCGGCATTCGCGCCGGCAAGCTGCCCCAGCCGCTCGAGTTCTACGAGAAGCTCACCGCGGCCTCGCCCAAACGTCTCTTGAACCCGCTCGTGCTCCCCCGGTGGGTCGCGGCCTTGTGGGAGTTCGCGACGCGCCCCGAGATCCTGACGCGGGTGACGCTCGGCGCCGACGAGGGCACCGAGGACTTCGACGCGGTCGACGCTGCCGGCTTCTCGAGCGCCCTGCCCGGCATCATCCACTACGACGTGCTGCGCGAGGCGCCGCAGATGCACGGCCTGCTCGAGGCCCTCTTCCGCCAGAAGCACCTGTTCCGCCTCGTCGACGGCGGGCTGGTCGACAACGTGCCGTCGAAGGCAGCGTGGCGGGCCGTGCACAAGGGCGAGATCGGCACCCGCAACGCCTTCATTCTCGCGCTCAACGG
>JALOQF010000459.1 GCA_025459425.1 Myxococcaceae bacterium
GGGCAGCTGCGCCTCGAGGACGCGGTCTTCGAGAAGGACGGGCAGACGATTGCGTACCAGCGGCTGTACCTGACAGGCGCGGCGGACCCGAAGCAGGCGCTGCTTGCACCAAAGAGCCGGCCCGCGCCCGAGCGACGAGCGCGGCCGAAGCGGAGCGGCGGGCGTCGACGACGCGACCGGGTGCCGCGGCAGCCGGCGGTCGAGCTCCCGTCGAGTGGCGCGAACGCGAAGCTGGTCGAGACGCTGCGGGCGTGGCGGCTGTCCGAAGCGAAGCGCCGTCGGGTGCCGGCCTTCCGGGTGCTCACCAATCGCGCGCTCGTCGCCGTCGCCGAGGCTCGGCCGACGTCACCGCAGGCGCTCCTCGCGGTGAAGGGCCTGGGGCCGAAGGTGGTGCAGCAGTCGGGCGCACAGCTCATCGCCCTGTGCGCGCGCGCCTGAGCGGCGACGTCACGGCCTGCACTGCGATGACCTGGGCCCAATCATTCGTTGGCAGGAAGGGGGCTCGTGCGTCACAAGGAATCGACGAGCTGCGGCAGGTCGGTCAGCGGGCGCGACGGCGGGCTCGCCCGGCCCTGGTCCGGCACCAACTCGATGGCGCCGATCTTCTGTTCGACATCGCGCTCTCCGACCAGGGCATCAAGGTAGACGAAGAGCGCCTCGAGCACCCGGTCCTCGTCCGACGGGGAGTAGCCAGGTACCAGCACCTCGAGGTCGACCTTCCCGTCATGGCGGCCGGTCTCGCGAAATGCGAGCTGCGCCGCCGTCAACCGAACGCCGGCGAGGTCGAGCGACCAGTCCATCGGCCGACGCTGACGGAAGGCCACCACCTTCCACTCGCGCAGCGGAGGCGCTTCCTTCACGAGCGCTTCGACGCACGGAAACTGGGCCACCGAGCCATTCGCGCTCACCACGAGCGCGGGCCGGTCAGCGGGTGAATCGGGAAGGGCGACTTCTCCGACGACGGCCGGACCGCAGACGCGCCCCAGCCGCGCCGAGGTCTTCTCGACGATGTCCACGGCCGCGGTCGCGCCTTGCGCACGAACAGCGTTCGCAAAGGCCACCTCGTTCGCCGAGAACCACCGCCAGAAGTTCTCCGCTGACCGAGCTTTGGCCGATGGAGCCGGCGGCTCACCGCGAGGCCCCCGGAGCTTGAAGAAGACGAAGAACCCGGCGAACGCGAGGCCCAACAGCGCGAGGACCAGACAGTAGACGATGGCGATGCGTCGCATGGAGCCCTCGCGAGGCCGCTACTCCGGCGCGGGCACGAGCTTCTTCGTCAACTCTCCCAGGTCGAGCTGGAGCTGCGCGTCGGCGGCCTTCAGCTGCTCGATCTTCCGCACGCTCGCCAGCACCGTCGAGTGGTCCTTGTTGAACTTCTTCCCAATCTCGGGGAGCGATGACTGCGTCAGCGTGCGCACGAGGTACATCGCCACCTGGCGCGCGTGGGCGACGGGCTTGAGGCGGCGCTCTCCGCGGAGGTCGTCGACGGCCAGCTTGTAGTAGCGGGCGACCTCTTTCTGAATCAGCTCGGCGTCGAGCGTCACCTTCTCGGGCATCAGGTCGCCCAGCACCTGGGCGCAGAGCTCTTCGGTGAGCGGCTGGCCGGTGAGCGCGTGCACGGCCGTCACCTTGATGAGCGCGCCCTCGAGCTCGCGTACGTTCTTCACCACCACCCGCGCGATGAAGTGCGCCACCTTGTCGGTGATGGTGATGCCGTCTTGCTGCGCCTTCTTCTTCAGAATCGCGACGCGCGCCTCGAACGTCGGCTCGTGCACGTCGGTGATGAGACCCATGGCAAAGCGGCTGCGGAGCCGGTCTTCGAGGCCCGGAATCTCACTGGGCACCGTGTCGCTCGTCATCACCACGGCCTTGCCGAGCTGATGGAGCACGTTGAAGGTGTGGAAGAACTCGTTCTGCGTCTCCTGCTTCTTCCCGAGGAACTGGATGTCGTCGATGAGGAGCAGGTCGCACTCGTCGCGGAAGCGGCGGCGGAACTCCGGCATGCGCCCGTCGCGCACCGACTCGATGTACTGGTTGGTGAACTCTTCGCTCGACAGGTAGGTGACGCTGAAGTGCGGGTTGCGCGCGAGCACCCGGTTGCCGATGGCGTGCAAAAGGTGCGTCTTGCCCAGCCCGGTGCCGCCGTAGATGAAGAGCGGGTTGTAGGCGCGGCCGGGGTTCTCGGCGACGGCGTGCGCCGCGGCCGCCGGCAGCTGGTTCGCCTCGGAGACGACGTAGCTGTCGAAGGTGAACTTGTCGTTGAGCCGCACCGGGTGCCGCAGGTGATTGACTGGGGGTGCTGCGGGCAAAGTCGACCGGGGGGTGGTGCGCTCGACCTTCTCCCAGGCGAGCTTCGCGGTGCGCCCCGAGGCCCGCTCGATGGCCGTCACCACGAGGTGGCCGAAGTGGTCTTCCACCCAGTCGCGGAAGAACAGATCATCGACGCCCATGGTGAGGGCGCCCTCCTGGTACTTGAGGGGCACCAGCTGCTGGAGCTGGGTCACCACGAAACTCTGGCCGTCGCGACGAAGGACGTCGAGCGCCTTTTCCCAGAGATTCCGTGCCGTTACCGTCGATTCGGCCTGTTCGACGAAAGCGCTCAAAGACGTGACCCCTCACCCGAAAACGAAGCAGTACCCCGGAGGGGCGACGCTTTATCGACGGGGTTTTTCGTGATCAAGAACGAAAGCGAACCCCTTGAGACGACGAGGCCTTCGGCGTTTTCGGAGCGGGTGTGGAACAGGCCCGTGGCGCGCCGGCGGGGTTTTGCGCGCAGCGGTCGCGCCATGTGACTGAGAGTACGTGTTCGCGCAAAATCGGGGAGCTCCCGCAGCATTGCGGTGGGGCTGCTTGTCCACAGGTGAAGCCGAGTCGCGGCCGCGGGTTTTCCACAAGCCCACAGCGTTCTCCACAGGCGTGGTGACGAGTTGTTCACAATGACGGGAAGTGAGCGGCGGCCCTTTGGGCGCAAAAACCGGAGGCAGGGCGCAAGTCGCACCATCTCCGACGAGCGGCCGTACCGGTCTCAACGTTGGTCACCCCCGTCGAGGTCGCGGCCGACTTCGGGTCGTTGCCGAGTCCGACGGTGGGCGGCCTTCACGCGCCGGCCGTCGCCATGCACGGAGATGCGCCGCCGGTCACACCTGCTTCACAGCCCCGCGACCCGCTCGACGGTCCACCACGACGCGAGGGCCACCAGCACCACGCCTCCGGCCGGCACGGCGATGCGCGAGTACCAGCCCGTGCGGCGCATCACGAAGATGAGCGGCACCACCAGCGCCACCACGGCGAGCTGCCCGGCCTCGACGCCGAGGTTGAAGCCGAGCAGTGACACCGCGAGCGAGCCTCCGCTGGCGCCGAGGTCGGTGAGCGCCGACACGAAGCCGAACCCGTGCAGCAGTCCCAACCCGAAGGCGAGCACCCAGCGCCCCTCAGTGACGACCGGAAAGACGGTGTTGAGCGCCGCCAGCAGCACCGACACGGCGATGGCGACTTCGACGAGGCCCGGGTCTGGCGCGAGCACGCCGAAGACCGACAGGCCCAGCGTCACCGAGTGCGCGAGGGTGAAGGCCGTCACCACCTTCGTCACCTCGAGGAGCGTCCCCTTCAGCGTCTCGGTCGGCACCCAGCCGCGCCCGTCGCGACGGAGCACCGAGGGCAACAGCAGCGCGAAGAGAAAGCAGAGGTGGTCGAGCCCGATGGCGAGGTGGTGCACCCCCTCGAAGAAGGCCACGCCGAGCTGCGTGAGCGGAGCCGGCGGCCGCAGGTCGACCTCGAGGTGCCGCGACGCCGAGGAGAACGCCCGCCACTGGCCGCCCTCGGCGCCCGTCACCTGCACGAGCCCCCGGTGCTGGGCGTCGACCTCGAAGAGCAGCGCGTAGTCGAGCGAGAGGGCCGTCACCTCGGCGGGGCAGCGCGCACGAAAGGGCCAGGCGCCGTACGCCCCATCGGAGTGCGTCACCACCCGCACCTCGTCGAGCTCGATGGAGCAGGGCTTGTCTCCCTGCCGCACCACGAGGCCCCGCTTCAGGTACGGCTTGGTGAAGGCCTCGCGCGACCGCAGCTCGCCCCAGGTGACTTCGCCGTTCCCATCGCCGTCCAGGCCGACGGTGAGCTCGAGGTCCTGCAGGGACACGTCGAGGCGCCCTTCCACCACCGAGCCCTTCGCCTCGAGGCGCCACAGGGCGTCGGAGCCCTTGTGCGCGAGCGCCGACGACGCCACCAGCGCTGCAAGACACGCGAGGCTCGGGAAGCGGAGTCGGCGTTCGCGGAGGCCTGCCGATGCAGGGCGTCGCAACGCGCCCGACGCCGCCCCCGCACGAGCGGCCACCGGAAGCACCCCGTCATCGAGCCCGGTCTGCGAGGCGACGCGGGCAGGCCCTTCGGCCGACGCAGAACCGACATGAGGCCCTGTCCTCGCTGCCTCTCGAGCGGCAGACGCCACCCACAGCGCCGGACGTCGGAGAAGCCCGCGCACGTCGGCCAGCGCGGTCAGGGAGACGACGCGTGTGGGCGCGGCGACCGACGCCCCGCGCGCGACGGACGTGCGGCGACGACGCCGAGTCATCGCAGCGCCTCCAGGGACGTGCGCAGCGCGAGGAACCGCGGGTCCGAGAAGCCCGTGCGCGTCAGCCTGAGCTGACCAAGGCGGAGCTGGCCCGACGCATGGTGGCAGCTGGATTCGCTGGGTTCACGAGCGCGAAACTCGGCCGCTATGAAATCGGCTACGAAGCGAGCTGGCGCGAGATCACCGCTCTCGCCGCGATTCTCGATGTGAAACCGCAGTGGCTCGCTCAGTTCGAGCGAACCATCTGATTTTGGATTAACGGCGTTTCGTCTGTTATGCCGCAGCGGAAATCGCCGCGCTGCGGTTTTCAGCAGGCATTGAATTTGCCGATGCGGCCGACTCCTCAGCTTTTCGTTTGGGCAGAATGCTGAAAAATGCCTCGGCTTCTGACGACGTTTTTAGGTCGAGGTAGTGTTGCCGAATGATGCTCTCGGAATTTCCTGCTTGGAGCGCAGCTTCGCCGATGGAGCGAAACTTGGCGACGAACATCGAAATGAACGTGTGCCGCAGGACGTCGTGTGTGAGATTAAATTGAGCGCGAAATTTTTGCCGGCGTTGTTGAAAGTTCCCCATCACTATTGGG
>JALOQF010000115.1 GCA_025459425.1 Myxococcaceae bacterium
GCCCCCCAAGGAAACCACCCGGCAATCGGCGGGTGTTCCACCTCGTACGAGCCTGTTGCACGCCACCATGCCCACCGACCTCGACTCATCGCAGGGCCCCTCGTTCCTGACCCGCCTGGGCCGGGCGTTCCGCAACCTCGTGATCTTCAGCGTGGTGGTGGCCGCGACGACGGGCGGGCTGTACGCGCTGTCGCTGCTCAACGCGAAGACGTGGAGCCTCGAGGTGGTGGGCGGCCAGCTGGTGGTGATGAAGGGCCGCATGCTGCCGTATGGCTCCGAGGCCTTTCAGCCGTCGGATCCGAAGTTCGCCGAGGCCTATGCGCCGCTCGACCTGAACGGGAACACGGCGCTCGCGGTCGTCGGGCAGCGGTTTCAGGACCGGGACGAGCTCGACCGTGCGTTGTTCTCGGTGCTGGAGCTGCTGGCGCGTCCGCGTGTGTCGTCGGACCTGAAGGCAGATCTCGACGTGGGGGTGGCGCTCGTCCGCCGGGCCGAGGCGCTGTCTGGGCTGTCGGAGCCTCAGCGCGCGACGCTCGTGACGCTGCGCGCCGAGGTGGCGTACTTCCTGGCGAAGCAGCGCATCGACGAGGCGCGCAAACAACTCGACGAGGCGGTGGCGCAGCTGAAGCTCGCGGCCGACGCGGACGCGCGGCACAAGAAGGAGGCGACGCAGATGCTGCTCGCGGTGGAGCCGCAGGTGCGAACGTTGTCGGACTCGCTCCGTGCCGCAGTACAGGGGCTCCCTCCCCCGCCCCCGGTCGCCGCTCCGCCCGCACCTGCGCCAACGACACCTGCCGCGACGCCAATCGAAGGCCAGTCAGACGGCGGTGTCGCCGAGACGCCCGACGCAGGCTGATGCCGTCACCTCGCTGGGAGCCGCCTGAGCACGACGTGCGGAGGGTTGCCTGGACGAGACGGTGCGGTTCGCTTCGATGTCTCTCGGCTCTTGCCTTCCGGCCTTGCGCGCTGGGGACAGCGCGGCCGGTCCTCGATGGACATGGCGACGGGCGCGGTGGTGATGATCACCGCGACGCTCGGCAGGAAGGCCGTGTTCACGAGCGCTCCCGGACTCTCGACCGATCGTCTCGCGACGACGCTCGCCATTGGAGGCGCGGCGAGCTCACTCATCGATGCAAATCGGGCTCGCGCTGCTCGTCGCCGCAGCGTTCGTCGACCGCGGCCCGTCACGGGAGCGCAGAGCCTCACTCCGTGCGCATCACGCCAATGAACGGCAGGTTCCGGTACTTCTCTCCGTAGTCCAGCCCGTACCCGACCACGAACTTGTCCTCGATGACGAAGCCCTTGTAGTCGATGGGCACCTTCGTCTTCGCGCGCGCCGGCTTCTCGAGCAGCGTACAGACCTTCACAGACGCCGGGTGCCGCGCGCCCAGGTTCTCGAGCAGGAACTGCATCGTGAGCCCCGTGTCGATGATGTCTTCCACCACGAGAATGTGCTTCCCATGCATGGGCTTCGTCAGATCGAAGCTGATGCGCACCTCGCCGGTCGTCTCGGTGCCGCCGTGGTACGAGCTCACGCCCATCAACTCGAGCGTCACCGGCAGATCGATCGCCTTCGCCAGATCGGTCATGAAGAAGATCGACCCCTTCATGATGCCGACGATGGTCAGATCCTTCCCCTGGTAATCGCGGGTGATCTGCGCCCCGAGCTCGGCGATGCGCGCCTGGAGCTTCGGTGAATCGATCATCACATCCACATCACGGTCGTAGAACGGCATGACACTCCTGGATCAGACGTATGCGTTGTTCATCACTTCGCCCATGCCGCCAGCGCCGGGCACGATGTACTGGTGATCGTCGAGCCCGCGCTCCTTGTCCCAGAGCTCGCCGGGCGCGGTGTGGAAGACCTCGTCGGGTGACAGCCCACGATCGAGGCGCACCGCGTAGATCACCACGTCGGGGTGATCGGTCACCAGGCGACGGATGTACTCGGGCGTGACGATCAGGTTGAGGCAGATGATGCGTCGCACCTTCCCGGGAACCTTCGTCTTGTACAGCTTGATCGCCGTCGACAGCGACGAGCCCGTCGCGCCCATGGGATCCGGGAAGAACACGAACGCGTCGTCGACGTCTCCGCCGATCTTCGCGCCGCCGATGTTCGAGCCCACCACGTGCGCCGCCTGGTCGAGCTCACGGCTCATGATCAGGTGGTCCTGTCGCACGAGCCGCGGCTCGAGGATCGTGTTCAGCAGATCGTACGCCACCTGCGACGGGAGCGTTCCAGCACGCGCGATGTTCACCGACACCGCGCGCACCTGCGGGTCGAGCACCTCACCCTGGTACAGCCCCTTGGGCGTGTGCTCGATCATGCGCGTGGGCACCGTGACCGACTTGCGCGGGAACTCGTGGTTCACCGCCATGGTGACGAGCTCGGCGTAGATGGTGCGAACGAGCGTGTTCACCTCGGGCTGCTGCGTCTCCTTCGCCGACAGCCGGGCGAGCAACGACAAGAGATACGGCGAGCCGACGAGGTGCACGCCGGGCCCGTAGAAGTGCTTCTGCTCGTTCAACGTGTAGCCGAGTTTCTCGTAGAGCGAATCGCGCATCGTTCACCTGAACAGGTCGAGGTTTTGCGGCGGAGTCGCCTCCACCGGGGTCGTCACGTGGCACTTGCGGCAGCGGGCTTCGTACGCGCTCGAGGCGCCGACGAGCACGCGCTCCTTCGAGTCCGCCAGGCGCTGGGAGCGGTTCGCCGGGTTCCCGCACACCACGCAGATGGCGAGCTCCTTGGTGATGTACTCGGCCACCGCCAGCAGCTGCGGCATCGGCTCGAAGGGCCGCGCCTGGAAGTCCTGATCGAGCCCGGCGCAGATGACGCGCACCCCGCGCCCCGCCAGCGTCTCGCAGACCTGCACCACCTCGGGCCCGAGGAACTGCACCTCGTCGATGCCAACGACCTCGGTCTCGGGCCGGGTCAGCGCGAGGATCTCTTCGGCCCGCTGCACCGGCGTCGCCACCACCTTCAGTTGCGAGTGGCTCACCACGTTCAGCTCGTCGTAGCGGGTGTCGATCTGCGGCTTGAAGACCTGCACCTTCTGCTTGCCGTACAGCGCCCGCTTGATGCGGCGAATGAGCTCCTCGGTCTTGCCCGAGAACATCGAGCCGCAGATGACCTCGATCCACCCGATGTCTTTGGGGAACTGGTGCATGGCTCAGTGGTCCAGGTCGAGCAGCTTGGCCAGCGTGCGCGCGTCGGCGTCGGGGAACTGAAAGCCGCTCATCTCGCCCAGGCCGACCCAGCGGTGATCGTTCACCTTCGCGTGGCTCACGGTCTGATCGGGGCGCGCCAGCGTGCAGGCGAAGACGCGAAAGTCGATGGTGTAGTTGGGGTACTCGTGGTGCGTGCTCATGGCCTGCTCACCGACGACGACGTCGAGGCCGAGGCGCTCCTTGAGCTCGCGCACCAGCGCGGCGCGGTCGTCTTCCCCGTCGTGCACCCGCCCGCCGGGGAACTCCCACAACAGCGGCAGCGAGGCGGCCTTCGAGCGCTGGGTGATGAGGTACTTCCCTGGCTCCTGCTCGAGCATGGCCCCCACGACGCGGATCAACCGACGGCTCATGGACCGCGGCCCGTAGCACGGGCAAAGACCCACACAAACCCCACGTGGCTCCCGTCGGCGACCTTGCGCTCGCGGCCACGCCCGGGTGTCATCTGCTTGATTCTACGCAACTTCCTCTTTCCCCTGCCGAAAACACCTACATGTCCGTACCCAACCTGCGAATCGCTGCCGCCGCCCGTCCCCTCGTCGACCAGCTCCTCGCGCGCGCCAGCACGTCGGCGGAGCGCACGCAGCTCGGCAACCTGCTCCGCCAGGCGGCCGGCGGTGACGGCAACAAGACGCTCTCGGCGGTCGAGGCGCGGGCGATTCTCGACACCTTCAACTCGGTGCAGCTCGGCACGGGCCCGCTGTCGCCCGACGCGCTGAGGCTCGGGCTCGAGAAGGCCGCGGCGACGATCGACTCGATGAAGCAGCTCGCCGATCTCGACGGCGTCTCGTCGGTCTTCACGTTCCAGGACGGGTCGATCAAGGACAAGATGATCGCCGAGCTGACCGCCTCGGTCGCGCGCGCCAACGGCCGCCCGATGGAGGTCAACATGCTCATCTTCGAGTTCCAGTCCGACACGCTCGAGAAGGCGCTCATCGACCTCGCGAAGAAGAACCCGAACGTCACCATTCGCATCATCGGCGACTCGGGCCAGGCGTCGGACTCGGGAGGCAACGCGCTCCCGTCGATCCTCAAGGCGAAGCTCGCCAACATCCAGGTCAAGTACAAGAAGGACTTCCCCTACGTCTTCGACGCGACGCTGGGCCGGCCCCGGTACAACCACGGCGCGTCGCAGGGGCTCAACCACCACAAGGGCTTCGTCACCCTCATCGACGGCAAGCCCGATCTGCTCGCCACGGGCTCGTTCAACTGGTCCGACACGGCCGACACGAAGAACTACGAGAACCTGGTGTTCATGAAGAACACCGACTCGTCGAGCCGGCGCGGCATCGAGCAGTTCAACGACGAGTTCGCCGGCTTCTGGAACAACCGCGACGCCACGCTCTCGCCGAACAACTTCGCCAATTTCCGCAACGAGGCATGGAACGCGATGCTGCGCGCGAACGGCCGGCCGCCCACGCAGGCGCGCCCGCGGCCCGACGACGACTACGGCCTGTACACGGCGCCGGTCGACCGCAGCGCCGACGTCAACGGCTTCCGCCCGCAGGACGCGAGGCGGCTCGTCGAGCTCGCGGGCTCCACGCTCGCCCGGGCCATCACCACCGAGCGCCGGGCGGGTGGCCGCTTCACCAGCGTGGAAGATCTCCACGAGCGCGTCCCCGCCTCCCGGAGCCTCTCGGCCGACACGCTCGCGGCCCTGCACTTCGGCTCCGGCCAGGTGAGCCTCAACACCGCCACGCTCGAAGAGCTCGACGCGGTGGGGCTGAGCAAGAAGGCCGCCGAGGCCATCGTGAGGTTCCGCCAGACGAACGGCGACTTCGAGTCGGTCGAGCAGATCCGCTCGCTGGGCGTGCCGGCGAGCACCTTCACGCGCCTGAAGGATCTCCTCACGGCCACCGACGTCGAGGTGTTCTTCAACTCGCGCCCGTTCGGTGCGCCGCAGGGCGGGACGGGGTACGGCTCCGGCGGCACGCGCACCACGCCTGCGATGGACGCGAACGGCCAGGTCGTCGACACCCGCGCGAGCGTGGTGACGGCGGCGACCGACCTCTTCAACCGCGCGAAGCCGGGCCAGGAGATCAGCGTCGCCATGTACGGCATGAGCGTCGGCGCGCCCGAGTACAACGCGCTGGTGGCGGCGGCGCGCCGCGGGGCCGTGGTGCGGGTGGTGCTCAACGACGACTTCACCGCGCCCACGGTGGCGGCGCTCAAGGCGCTCCAGACCCAGGGCCTGCCCGTCGACGTGCGCGTTCAGCGCGCGAAGACGATGCACGAGAAGTTCGGCGTCATGGGTGACGACGTCTTCTTCGGCTCGGCGAACTTCTCGAGTTCGTCGTCGACGAAGCACTCCGAGAACCGCGTCTCGATCAAGAACGAGGCGGGCACCGCGAAGGCGTTTCAGGCGCGCTTCGAGGAGATGTGGAACAAGTCCCGCATCGTGTGAAGCGCCGTCAGGGCTCGGTGCACGCCTCGAGCAGCCGCAGCTCGTTGAACCGGTCGCGCAGCTTGCGCTCCTCGCGCGCCCGCTCGTCCTTCAGCTGATCGGCCCTGGGGCCCTTCGCCTTCTTCAGCTCTTCGTCGATGAGGCGAAGGCGCCGCTCCGAGGTGACGGCGCGGCGCTCGAGGCGCTCTTCGATGTAGCTGGTGAGCAGCTTGCCGCAGACGAACTTCGACACCTGCGGGTCGTCGAAGGACACCTCGATGTCGAGGATGAGCGAGCTGCCCCGGCGCTTCACCGTCGTCGCCTGGCGGATGAGGGCGTACCGCTTGTTCGGCTCCTTCGGCATGCCAGCGACCGAGTCGAGCGCCTTCTCGAAGACGAACAGCACGTTGTCGCTCAACACGACGCCGGCCTCGGTCGCCATGAGGATGTCGGCGACCTCGGCGGGCTCCTGCTCGAGGCTGATGGTGGCAGCGTCGAAGACCACCGAGCCCTTGCTGACGAACCGCCCTTTCATGGCGGCGTCGGGCGAAGCCGACAGCAACGCGGCGAGCAGCAGGTGGTGCATGGGTGTCACTCCCACTCGATGGTGGCGGGGGGCTTCGACGAGATGTCGTAGACGACCCGGTTGATGCCGCGCACCTCGTTGATGATGCGCGTGCTGATGATGCCGAGCACGTCATAGGGCAGCCGTGCCCAGTCGGCCGTCATGCCGTCCACGGACGTGACCGCACGCACCGCGCAGGTGTTCTCGTAGGTGCGCTCGTCGCCCATCTCGCCGAGCGACTGCACCGGGAGCAGCACCGCGAAGGCCTGCCAGAGCTCCTTCATCAGCCCCGCCTTCGCGATCTCCTGCTGAACGATCACGTCGGCCTTGCGCAACACCTCGAGGCGCTCGTGGGTGATGTCACTGATGACGCGAATCGCCAGGCCCGGCCCGGGGAACGGGTGGCGCGAGATCATCTCGTCGGGCATGCCCAGCTCCCGGCCCAGCGCCCGCACCTCGTCCTTGAAGAGCTCGCGCAGCGGCTCGACCAGCTTCAGGTTCATCTTCTCGGGCAGGCCGCCCACGTTGTGGTGGCTCTTGATGGTGGCCGAGGGCCCCTTCACCGACACCGACTCGATCACGTCGGGGTACAGCGTGCCCTGCGCGAGGAACTTCGCGTCGGTGAACTGCCGCGCCGCCTCTTCGAAGACCGCGATGAACTCGTAGCCGATCGTCTTGCGCTTGGTCTCGGGGTCGGTCACGCCCGCGAGCTTCGACAAGAAGCGCTCGCGCGCGTCGATCGTCTTGAGCGGCACGTGGAAGCGGCCCACGAAGAGCGCCTCGACCTGCTCGCGCTCGCCCTGCCGCAACAGCCCGTTGTCGACGAAGATGCACTGCAGGCGATCGCCGATCGCGCGGTGGAGCAGCAGCGCCGCGACCGAGCTGTCCACGCCGCCCGACAGCCCGCAGATCACCCGGCCCTCGCCGACCTTCGCGCGGATCTCGGTGATGGACTCGTCGATGAAGCTCTTCATCGTCCAGTCGCCCTTGCAGCGACAGTCGGTGAAGAGGAACGACTGCAGCATCTCGCGGCCCTGCGCGGTGTGCACCACCTCGGGGTGGAACTGCAGGCCGTAGATCGGCTTGTGCTCGTGCGCGGCGGCGGCGAACGGCGCGCTCGGGGTGGTGCCGATGGGGACGAAGTGCGGCGGGAGCTGCTCGACGCGGTCGCCGTGGCTCATCCACACCTTGAGCGAGGTGCCCCTGCCAAAGGCCGCGAAGGGCCCGCGCGAGGCCACCACCTCGACGTTCGCAGGCCCGAACTCGCGGTGCGCGCTCTTGTCGACGCGGCCACCGAGCAGCTTCGAGAGCAGCTGCAGGCCGTAGCAGATGCCCAGCACCGGCACGCCCAGCTCGAACACCTCGGGCGTCACCATCGGGGCGCCCGGAGACTCCACCGACGCCGGGCCGCCCGACAGCACGATGCCCTTCGGCGCGAACGCCTTGATCTCAGCGATCGTCAACGTGGGCGGGTGGATCTCGCAGTACACGCCGAGCTCCCGCACCCGGCGCGCGATGAGCTGCGTGTACTGGCTGCCGAAGTCGAGGATGAGGATCTTCTCGTGGGCGGCGTGCATTCTGGCTCCTTCGAGCGGCGCGAACAGCCTGTCGTTGACTTGGGCCTCTACCCCTTCAAGACTCCGCCCGCCAATGACAACGCGACCCCTGTTGGTGCTGTGCGCGCTGGTGCTCTCTTCGGCGTGCGTGAAGGAGATCACCTCGGACGAGCGCCTCGAGCGTGAGACGGCGCGCAGCGACGCCCTGCGGTCGAATACCGCCGCCGAGCTCGGCAAGATCAAATGTGAAGAGCTCAACGCCGACCTCGGCAAGGCCCGCGACCCGGTGCGCACCGAGGAAGAGCGCCTGTCGACCTTCACCGACGTCTACGAGCGGCTCAAGAACCGGGCGCAGCGCTTCGAAGAGGCCTTCTCGCGCAACCCCGATCTCGCGTTCCAGGAAGGCAGCCAGGAGCTCGTCAACGCGCGCGAGTCGTGCATTCAGATGACGGCCGACGTGCGGCTCGAGCTCGAGAGCCTGATCCGCGAGATCATGCAGGTGCTGGTGGTCGACGAGGTGAAGGGCGGCCAGACGATCAAGGTGGCGCGCATCGACTTCTCGCCGCTGCGAGGCGCCATCGAGAAGCTCGAGCTCGACGATCGCGAGAACCTGTTCAACAAGATCAACAACGCCGAGAAGCAGGTCGACGTGAAGGCCGAGAAGCGCAGCCGCGGGAAGTGAAGCCCGCAGGTCCCCTCACCCGGCTGGCGGCCTTCGTCGCGGTCGGCCTCAACCTGAGCGCCGGGCTGTGGCTGTTGTTCCGGCCAGCCGTCGCGCTCGAGGTGCTGCGCGCGACCAAACCACCCCACCCCGTGGTGACGCCGCTGGTGGCGCTCGCGGTGCTGCTGGTGGGGCTGGCCGGCTGGTTCGTGGTGACGCGCGCGCCGCGGTTCTCGCACCTCGTCGGCGCAGGGTACCTCGTCGCGGTCGGGCTCCTCGGTGCCGTGTGGTGGATCACCGAGGAGCGGGTCTACGGCGTCGCCGACGTTCTCGTGGCGTTCGGAGCCTTCCTCGTCTGGCTGGGGCGCCGGCTCGATTCGAAGGCGGCTACTTGAGCAGGCCCGTCAAGGCCCCCAGCGCACCACCCGCGCCGTCGCCCACAGGTGCCGGTGTGGCCCCGCCTCCGGTCAACATCGGCAGCACCGCCGTGACCTTCGACAAGAGCTCCGGCGGCAGCCGCGACTGCAGGAACGAGAAGGCGATCGGCGCGATGACGGTCGCGTGCCGGGCCTCGAGCCCGACCTTCGAGAGCAACCCCGAGAGCGCCGCCGCGCCCCCGGCCGCCTGCATCGCGGCGCCGGCCTGACCGCCGACGAGCGAACCGGCCGAGCCCAGCAGCGCGCCCAGCCCACCACCGCCAGCCCCGGCCCCGCCGCCCAGGAGTCCCGAGAGCATCGACGCGGGGTCGCTCCCGGCCGCCTGCGAGACGCCCGGCGCCTGCTCCCAGCCCTGCGCCTCGGGGACGGCCGCCGCGACCTGGCCAGCCGCCTCGGGCCCGACCGCGCCCTTCACGAGGCCCATGAGGCCTCCCGCGAGGCCCTGCGCCTGGTCTGGCGAAACACCGAGCTGCGACGACAACTGCGCGATCAAGTCCATGGGTCCCTCGTTGGTCCAGCGGTTGGTCTGCGACTGTTCACTCGCGCCGGTAGTTCGGCGCCTCTTCGGTGATGATCACGTCGTGCACGTGGCTCTCCTTGAGGCCAGCGCTGGTGATCTGAACGAACTGGGCCTTCGTGCGCAGCTCGTCGATGGTGCGGCAGCCGACGTAGCCCATGCCGCTGCGCAGCCCGCCGAGCAGTTGGAACACGTTCATGCCCACCGAGCCCTTGTAGGGCACCCGGCCCTCGATGCCCTCGGGGACGAGCTTCGAGTCGTTCTGCACCCCGCCCTGGAAGTAGCGGTCCTTCGAGCCGGCCTTCATCGCGCCGAGCGAGCCCATGCCCCGGTACGACTTGTAGGAGCGGCCCTGGTACAGAATCACCTCGCCGGGCGCTTCCTCGGTGCCCGCGAAGAGCGAGCCGATCATCACCGTGTTGGCGCCCGCGGCGAGCGCCTTCACCACGTCGCCCGAGTACTTGATGCCACCATCGGCGATGATGGGCACGCCGGAGCCATCGGCCGCGCGCGCGCAGTCGTCGATGGCGGTGATCTGCGGCACGCCGACGCCCGCCACGACGCGGGTGGTGCAGATGGAGCCGGGGCCGATGCCCACCTTCACCGCGTCGACGCCGGCCTCGATGAGGGCGCGCGTGGCCTCGGCGGTCGCCACGTTGCCCGCGACGAGCTCGAAGCTGCCGCGGAAGTTCCTGCGCGTGTCCTTCACGGCCTCGATGACGCCCTTCGAGTGCCCGTGGGCCGTGTCGACGACGATGACGTCGACGCCGGCCTTCAGGAGCGCTTCGACCCGCGCCTCCCGATCGGCGCCCACGCCCACGGCGGCGGCCGCGAGCAGCCGCTGCTTCGAGTCGATGGCGGCGTTGGGGTACACGCGGCGCTTCTCGACGTCCTTGATCGTCATGAGCCCCTTGAGCTCGAGCTGTTCGTTGACGACGAGCAGCTTCTCGATGCGGTTCTTGTGGAGGAGATCGATCGCCTCGTCCTGGCTGACGCCCTCGCGCGCCGTGATGAGCTTCTTCGTCATCACCTGCTCGACGCGCTGATCGAGGTTCTTCTCGAAGCGCACGTCACGGCTGGTGATGATGCCCACCAGGCGCTTGCCCTCGACGACGGGGATGCCGTTGATGCCGTGGCGCTGCATCAGCTCGAGGCACCGTGACAGCGGCGCGCCCGGCTCGATGGTGATGGGGTCGAGCACGATGCCGCTCTCGTGCTTCTTCACCTTCACGACCTCGGCGGCCTGCTGCTCGGGCGTGAAGTTCTTGTGGATGATGCCGATGCCGCCTTCCTGCGCCATGGCGATGGCCATGCGCGCCTCGGTGACGGTGTCCATCGCGGACGAAAGGAGCGGAATCGGCAGGCGCAGGTTGCGCGTGAGCTTCGTCGACAGCTCGACCTGGTGCGGGAGGACCGCGCTCTCGGCCGGCACGAGGAGCACGTCGTCGAAGGTCAGCCCGAGGCGGATGTTGGGAGTCAGCATGGGGGGCCACTAGCGCAGGGCTTTCTCGCCGACAACCGGCGCGCGCCCTCCGAGCGACCGTGCTATCGCGGCGCGCATGAAGGCTCTGGTGATGACCGCGGGAGAAGGCCCGAGCGGCGTGGCCCTGAAGGAAGCGCCAGCGCCGTCGTGCGGCCCCGACGAGGTGCGCGTGGGCGTGAAGGCGAGCGCGCTCAACCGGGCCGATCTGCTGCAGACGATGGGGCTGTACCCGGCGCCCAGGGGCGTGCCGGCCGACATTCCCGGCCTCGAGTACGCGGGCGAGGTGCTCGAGGTCGGCGCGAGGGTGACGCGCTGGAAAGCGGGCGATCGCGTCATGGGCCTGGTCGCTGGGGGCGCGTGGGCCGAGACGCTGGTGACGCACGAGCGCGAGGCGATGGCGATGCCTCAGGGCTTCACCTTCGCGCAGGCGGCGGCGGTGCCCGAGGCGTTCGTGACGGCGTGGGACGCGATGGTGCTCCAGGGCGGGCTGCGCGCGGGGGCGACGGTGCTGATCCACGCGGTGGCCTCGGGGGTGGGGACGGCGGCGATTCAGCTCTGTGGCCTCGCGGGCGCGCGGGCGTTGGGCACCGGGCGAAACGCCTCGAAGCTCGAGCGCGCGAAGGCGGTCGGCCGGGTCGAGACGGTGCTCGTGAACGGCCAGGCGCCCGCGTTCGCCGAGTCGGTGAAGGCCCTCACCGGCGGGCGCGGCGTCGACCTGGCGCTCGATCTCGTCGGTGGCGACTGGCTGCCCGAGACCCTCGACGCGATGGCGCCGCAAGCGACGCTGATGCTGGTGGGGCTGGTGGCAGGAGCCTCGGCCGAGGTCCCGCTGCGGACCGTGCTGGGCAAGCGCCTCAAGGTGATCGGCACGACGCTGCGGGCGCGCGCGCTGGAAGAGAAGATCGCCGTCGCGCGGGCCTTCGAGCAGCACGTGGTGCCGGCGTTCTCGAGCGGCGCCTTGAAGCCCGTCGTCGAGCAGACCGTTCCATTCCACGAAGCGGCCGGCGCGCTCGAGCGCCTCGCCGCCAACGACACCTTCGGCAAGACCGTTCTCACCTGGTGACCTGACATGGCCTTCGACCCCAACGCAGCGGCGCTCCCCGACTCCGGCGTCTTCGGGCTCCCCTTCTCGCCCGACGACGCGAAGGTGGTGCTCATTCCCGTGCCGTTCGAGGCGACGACCTCGTACGGCGGCGGCACGGCCGATGGGCCCAGGGCCATTCTCGAGGCGTCGAAGCAGGTCGACCTGTTCGACCTCGAGACGGGCAAGCCCTACGAGGCCGGCATCGCCATGCTCGACGAGAGCGCCGAGGTGAGGGCGTGGAACGACGAGGGCAAGGCGGTGGCGAAGCCGATCATCGAGTCCGGCGGCCTCGAGGCCGAGGCGAAGGCGCTGGCGCGGGTGAACGAGCTGTCCGAGAAGATGAACGGCTACGTCTACGAGACGACGAAGGCCTGGCTGGCGAAGCGCAAGATCGTCGGAGTGGTTGGCGGTGATCACTCGACGCCCTTCGGCGCGATCAAGGCGTACGCCGAGGTCTACCCGAAGCTCGGCGTGCTGCACCTCGACGCCCACGCGGATCTGCGGCGCGCGTACGAGGGCTTCACCTGGAGCCACGCGTCGATCATGTACAACGTGATCGAGCGGCTCCCGAACGTGACGAAGCTCGTGCAGGTCGGCATTCGCGACTTCGGAGAGGCCGAGTACGACGTGATCCTCGCGAACGAGAACCGCATTCACACGTTCTTCGACGCGAGGCTGGCGCACGCGCGGCTCGACGGCATGCCGTGGCGCGAATTGGTCGATCAGATCGTCCAGCACCTGCCGCAGCACGTGTACCTGTCGTGGGACATCGATGGGCTCGACCCGGTGCTGTGTCCGAGCACGGGCACGCCGGTGCCCGGGGGCCTGTCGTTTCATCAGGCGACGGCGCTGCTCGAGGGCGTGGTGCGGGCGGGGAAGACGATCGTCGGGTTCGACCTGAACGAGGTGGCGCCCGACCCGGACGGCGGCGAGTGGGACGGCAACGTCGCGGCGCGGCTGCTCTACAAGATGATCGGCTGGACGCTGAAGTCGCGATGAAGTGGCTGGGACTGGTGGTGCTGGTGTCGGCCTGCGGTACGAGCGGCGCGCGCGGGCCGTTTCCGGTCGATCAGGTCGGCTGCCGGACGATCAGCGGAGGCCGCATGCTGTGCCCCTTCGCCGTGTGCCAGGCGCCGCTCAACGGCACGTGCCCGTTCGCGAACACCGAGGCTGCGCCGCAGTACGCGCGGGTCGACGGGCCGTTCTTTCCCATCGATGGGGGGTTCGGCGCGTGCTGCTACCTGGTGGCGAACGAGCCGTAGGCCGTCACCGGGTGGGCGGGAGCCCCTTCACGCGCGCCTGGGGAATGTTCGGGCTGGCTGGGTTCACCGTGAGCCGATGCTGCGACGGGACCACGACGAGATCGAGATCTTCCATCGGCACGGCGCCAAGGAGCACTTCGTCGCCCAGCACGAGCGCTCCGACGAAGCACTGACGGTTCTCGAACGCGACGCGCACCGGCCCGACGTAGGGCACGAGGTGCTTCGTCCCGTCGGCCGTCGTCACCTCACGCGTCTCGGCCTGCTCGAGGCCCAGCTGCAGCCGAACATGCTCGGGAATCACGAGCATCAACGCCCCGGTGTCGGCGAGCGCTGAGACCTTCATGGCCGCCAGCTCTGGCCTGGTCGGGTTCGACAGTGACAGCTCCGCCTTCACGTAGCCCATGCACCCTACTCCGCGTTCCAGTCCGACGCGGGCAGCACCTTCCACCCGCTGTCGACCTTCCCCGACTTGAAGCGCACCACGCGCAGCGGCCACTCGCGCGGCGTCTTCGCGGCGCCTTCCTTGCTCAGGATCACCCAGCGGTGCACCTCGATGGTGTACTTCCCCTGCGTGCCCGCCTTCTGCAGCACCGCGCGCATCGGGTTCTTCGGGTGCCAGTACACTTCCTTCCCCACGCGCAGCACGTACGCGAGCACCGCGTGCGCCTTGTTGAACGCCGCCGCCTTCTCGCGCGTGGGGCCGAGCAGCTTCGTCGCGTCGGCCTGCGACACCTCGGTCATCTTCAGGTCGTCTCCGACCTGATCCATGCCCATCAGCTTCGTCAGCGCCGACCGACCGGCCTTGTCGAGATCGTTCATCATCGCCACCGCGTGGGCGAGGTCGCTCTCTTCCTTCTTCACCGGGTCCTTCGACTTGAACTCCCAGTTCTCGAGGCTGAACAACTGCGCGTTCATCGTCACGCCACCGAGGAGCAGGTCCTTGCCCGCCTCGTCACCGGTGCCCGTCAGCGCGTTGAGGTAGGTCTCGGCCACTCGCTTCGCGTCGGCGTCGTCCTGTGCCAGCGAGGTCATCGCGAACAGCGCAACGCAACAGGTCAGCGTTCGGAGCATGCGGGTGGTTGTAGCGCACTTGCTCTTCGCTGTAAGGCCGCGCGCATGCTGCGACTCGCGCTCGTTTCCCTCGGCCTGACCTCGGTCCTCTCGGCCTGCGGCCCCACCTCGACCTGCGGCCCTGCGACCTGTCAGGGCTGCTGCGATCCCACTGGCGTCTGCCGAACCGGCGAAGGCAGCACCTCGTGCGGCTCCGGAGGCCAGGCCTGCTCGGTGTGCGCCGCCGGCCAGACGTGCAGCCCCATCAAGACCTGCATCGCGACGATGGACACGATGGACGCGGGCACGACGGTCGACGCCGGCGTGCAGCCTCGCTGTGGACGAACGCCGGTCACCTGCAGCGACCAGGTGATTCAGCGGCTCGGCCTCTTCGACAGGCCCAACACCACGCCCAACGCGCTCGTCGACGCCATCGACGGCCTCGGCTTCATCACCGAGGTGAACGCCACGGCGGGCGCGGTCGGCGGGCAGATCAACCCGACGCAGAGCTTCGTCTATGCGCGCTTCACGCCGGCTGGTCTCGAGCAGCTGAACCTGTCGGACACCGCGGCCCTCGACTCCCTCGACTGGGACATCGCCTTCCGTCGCTTCATCATTCGCCTCAACGGCGGTGACAGCGGCGCGTCGTGCGTCGAGTCGACCATCGTCGAGAGCGTGCCGTACGAGCAGGTCACCGCGGCCCCGGCGAGCGCGACGTGGCAGCGCGACGACTACCTGAGCGAGGACTGCATGATGTTCCGCGACGACGGCTTCGGCCTCGGCACGCCGCCGCTCACCGCGCTCACGCCGTATTACAACTACGCCGGCTGCGTGAAGATGACCAACCGCACCTTCGTCATCCGCACCCGGCTCGGCAAGTCGGTCAAGTTCACCGTGCAGCGGTACTACCAGAACGAGGCCGGCCAGATGATCTGCGAGACGCAGAGCCGCGCTCCGGGTGCGACCGCGCCTGGCGGGTACCTGAAGGTCCGCTGGCAGATCCTCGACTGAACAGCATGCGCTCGACGCTCGCCCTCGTCGCCCTGCTCTCGGCCTGCGGTGTCCCCGAGGCGCCCGTGCACGCGCCCCATGAGGCGCTGCGCCAGGAGCTCCGCCCGACCGACACGAACGTCGCCCAGATGTTCCGCTTCGACCCGGGCGACACGGTCGAGCGCTACGGCGTCGACGGCGGCGAGTTCCTCGTGCACTTCACGCGCGCCGGGCGCAACGCGGTGCCACGGGCCGATCGCAACGATTCGGGCGTTCCGGACTTCGTGGAAGACGTCGCCTCCATCTACGAAGACGTCGCCGTCACCTACCAGCAGCAGTGGGGCTTCCGCATCGCGGAGCGCGACGACGCGGTGGCGAACAACGGAGGCGATGGCCGCTTCGACGTGTACCTCCTCGACTTCGGCGGCAACGCCGACGGCGCCTTCCGCACCGACGAGTGCACCAGCGCGAACCGCGAGCGCTGCATCGGCTACATGGTGCAGGAGAACGACTTCGCCGGGTACGGCTACCCGTCGCTGTCCGAGGCGGTGAAGATCCTCGCGAGCCACGAGTACTTCCACGCCACGCAGGCCGCCTACGACGCCAACCAGGACGTGGTGGTGTCCGAGGGCACTGCCGTTTGGGCGACCGAGCGGTACGACCCGGCCAGCAGCGACTTCGAGAACTACGTGCGCGCGTACCTGGCCCGCGTCGATCGATCGATCGACAGCGTTCCGCCCGGGCCGGTGCCGCCATCGGCGTACGGCACCGCGCTGTTCTTCCGGTTCCTGTCCGAGAAGCACGGCGACGACGTCGTGCGGCAGCTCTACGAGCGCCTCGAGAATGGCCGCGGCGACCCTTCGGAGCCCGCGAACCAGGCCGACCCGACGTGGCTCGTGCAGACCGACGCGCTGCTGAAGACGCGCTACCAGTCGAGCTTCGCCGAGGCCTTCGAGACGTTCGCGACGTGGAACCTCTACACGGGCGCCGCGGCCGACGCGACCAGGGCCTGGCGCGACGGCGCCACCTACGGCGCACCAGCGAGCACGACGGTGACGCTGCCCTTCAAGCTGTTCCCCATGCGCGTGTTCTACGCGTCGACGCAGTACTTCCGCGTGCCCACCGACGGGCGCGCCTCGCTCACCGTCGAGCTCTTCGACGACCCCGACCTGCCAGGAGACGAGACTCGAGGGCTGGTCCTCGTCGCGGCGCTGCGTTCGCGCGGGCGAAACCTCGACGTCACACGCGTGACGGGCGCGCTCGACACCCGCGCGGCCGACGAGGTGATCGTCGCGGTCATCAACCCGGCCCGCTCGGGCACCGGCGCCGTCTTGAGCAAGCGCCCGGGCCTGTGCATCGGGAGCGACGCCGAGGTGCTGGCCTGTCGCTCGATGACGCTCCCCGAGCCCGACGCCGGAACCACCGAGCCCGCTGCGGACGCCGGCGTCACCCTGCCCTCGACCAACGAGCCACAGCTGCCCGCCGCCCGGCCAGGGTGTGGCTGCGGAATGGACGCGCCGGTCGCGCCGTTGCTGCTGCTGGCTCTTCTGGCCTTCTCGCGAACCCGACGCCCATGACGCACGCCCTCGTCCTCGCCCTGTCCCTCGTCTCTGGAGATCTCGCCAGCCGCCGCAGCCCCGTGGTGCAGGTGGTCGATCAGGTCTCGCCGGCCGTCGTCTACGTCGGCACCGTTCAGGTGGTGGAGCGCACCTTCCGCTCGCGATCGCTCTTCGACGATCTCTTCTACGGCCCCAGCGAGGAGCGCCGCGCCGTCGAGGGCCTCGGCTCGGGCGTCATCGTCGACCCCTCGGGCATCGTCATCACGAACGATCACGTCATTCGCGGGGCCTCGGAGGTGCACGTGGTGCTCGCCGATGGCCGGCAGCTCGACGCCGAGGTCATCGGCGCTGATGCCGACGCCGACCTCGCCGTGCTGCGCATTCAGGGCAAGGGGCCGTTTCCCACGGCGAAGCTCGGCACCTCGTCCGATCTCATGATCGGCGAGACGGCCATCGCCATCGGCAGCCCGCTCGGCCTGAAGAAGACGGTCACCGTCGGCGTCGTGTCGGCGCTCGGGCGCACCATTCGAAACGAGGGCCGCACCTTCAACGACTTCATCCAGACCGATGCGTCGATCAACCCGGGCAACTCGGGCGGGCCGCTGCTCAACATCGACGGCGAGATCATCGGCATCAACACCGCCATCATCGCCAGCGCGCAGAACATCGGCTTCGCGATTCCCGCCGACAAGGTGCGGCGCATCGTCACCGAGCTGACCCAGTACGGGAAGGTGCGGCCCGCGTGGGTCGGCCTCGACGTGCAGCCGCTCACGGCCGAGCTCAAGGCGCAGCTCGGGTGGGACCGCACCTATGGCGCGCTCGTCGGCAACGTCGAAGCGGGGAGCCCCGCCGAGAAGGCCGGCATTCAGCGCGGCGACATCGTGATGCAGGTCGGCACCACCCAGGTCGAAGACGCCGACGACTTTCAGAGCCGCGTGCGGGGCTTCGTCGCGCGCTCGCCGATTCGCCTCCAGGTGTTCCGCGCTGGCGGGCCGCTCGAGACCTCGCTGGTGCCGGTCGAGTTCCCGCCCGAGCTCGTCGACAGCACCGTGTGGGATCGCCTCGGCGTGCGCCTCAAGCCGATGCAGGGCGTGGGCATGGTGATCGGCACCGTGCGCCCCGGCTCCGTGTCGGCCCAGGTCGGCCTGCGCGCCGGTGACGTGATTCGGAAGATCAACAACCGCGCGACGCTCACGCTCCCCGAGTACCGCGAGGCGGTGATCCAGGCGCGCGCGGCGCGCAGCGTGCTGCTCCTCGTCGTGCTCGGCCTGCGC
>JALOQF010000460.1 GCA_025459425.1 Myxococcaceae bacterium
ACGGTGGGGTTCGCGCGGAACGTCGACACCTCGAGGATCTTCCCGCCCTTGAAGTAGACGTGCGCGAGGCGAAAGCGCCGGCCGATGAGCCGGCAGTTCCGGAAGAGCGACTTCACCTGGTTCGGCGTGGCCGAGGTGGCGATGTCGAAGTCCTTCGGGGTGCGGCCGATCAGCAGGTCGCGCACGCAGCCGCCGACCAGGTACGCCTGGTGGCCGTTCTGTTTGAGGCGCAACAGCACGCGCACCGCGTCCGAATCGAGCCAGGTCGGGTCGATGTCGGGAGCGTCTTCGTTCGACGCGGTCTTCAGCGAGAGGGGCTCGGTGGTGGTGTCGTTCGGAGCCGGCGGAGCGTGGCCGCCCCGCGCGCTGGTCTCGGGCGCGGGAGCCTGCCGCTCGGCAGCCTGCTCGGTGGTGGTGTCGGTCGTCATGGGTCTTTCGTGGCCAGACAGGTGACGCGACGGCGTCACGTGGCGAGAGCGAGCCCTAGCCGAAAGCCCCGTCACGGGGAAGGGCAGTCGGGACGCCAGGCCCTGGCGCCACGGGCCGGCAGCGCGACGCCCCACGGCCTCGAGTCGTTCGCGCACCCGGTCCGCGCGATGGTGAAGCCCGACCCGCGCGACTCCACCGGCGGCGACGGGACGATTGGTCGCCCGCGACCCACCCAGCGCAGGCGCGCCAGCTCAGACCTTGCGCTTCTTGTGCGTCCGCGGCCGGGCGTGATCGAGCAACGAGAGGTAGTCGATGTCGCGCGCCGGCGGCGGTGACGAGGGCGCACCGAGCGAGGCGGCCCGCTTCGTGAACGCCGCGAGAATGTCGGGCACCGGCCGCACCACCTGCAGCATCGCCTGCGGCCCCTGCAGCGCCTCGGCGAGGGACTGCGCCACCTCGGCGATGGGCAGCCCGCGGCGAATGAGGTCCTGCAGCGAGTTCGACAGGGTGAAGAGGTTGTGGCCGGCCGACTGCACCAGATCGACCATCACCTTCAGCACCTGAGGCGCCGACAGGTGCCCGTCGGCCATCAACACCAGCGCCGCCTGGAAGTAGTTGAAGATCGGCACCAGCCTCGGGCCGTACTTCGCGAACGAGGCCGGCGTGGTGAGGCGATCGAGGTTGATGAAGATGCGCCGCACCGGGTCGGCCTTCGGAATCGACTCCCAGGTGCGCATCACGCGCTCGATGTCGTCGCCATACACCTCGGCGGCCTCGAGCACCTGGTGCACCACGGGCTCGCTCACCCGCCGCGCCACCATGTCGGCGTAGAGCGAATAGATGAAGGCGTCGGCTTCGGCGTCGTCACCGAAGAGCACCTCTTCGGCCTCGGCGGGCGCGTGGGCCCGGCTCTGCAGCAGCACCGGCAGCTTGTACCCGACCTGCCCACGCAGCGCCTTGAAGCGGCCACGCACCAGGTTCTTGAGGTTGTCCTTCAGCACCAGCTCGTCGAACTCGACGCCGTCGAGCTTGAGCTTCTCGGCCAGCACCGCGCGCATCTGGGTGGGGCTGCCCGAGACGATGCACAGGCGCGAGTCTCCATTCGAGCGCAGCTCCCGAATGAGGGCCGCCGCGCCCGGAACCGCCTTCTTCTCGTGCGCCTTCTGCAGCGCCGTGCGCACGAGCTGCCGGAGCGTGTCGAACTCCGTCTGCAGGTACGTCTTGTCGAGATCCCACCGGTAGATGCGGCGCGGCGGTCTCGGGTCGATGCGGTCGGTCAGCGTCACGGGAACGTCGAACGTTGTACGCCCCCCGCCCGGCCGGGAAAAGCGATGAAGCGCAGCCTCAGCCCGTCGATTGGGGGAGCGCCGTCTGAATGACGCGGGCCAGCTCGCTCTTCACGGCCTTGGCCGCCACCTTGCCGGCGTTGGTGATGGCGCGCGCCTTCGAGCGGCCGTGGGCCTTGATGAAGAGCTTGTCGAACCCGAGGATCGGCGCGCCCCCGTACTGCTCCCAGTCGGTCACTTCCTTGATGCGCTCGATGCCGCTCGACAGCATCGCCAGGCCGGCGCGCCAGAGCAGCTTCTCCTTGTAGGCGTAGCGGGCCAGCTCGATGACGGTCTCGCTCACGCCCTCGAGCATCTTGAGGCAGACGTTGCCGACGAAGCCGTCGCACACGACCACGTCGGCCGTGCCCTTGGGAATGTCGACGCCCTCGACGTTGCCGATGAAGCGCAGGCCGGTGAGGCCCTGGAGCTTCTGGTTCGCCTCGACGACGCGCGAAGGGCCCTTGCTCGCCTCGGTGCCATTCGAGAGCAGCGCCACCGCCGGGTCGGGGTTCTTCGAGATGATGCGCGCGTAGGCAGCGCCCATGACGGCGAAGGCGACGAGATCGTCGGCCGAGGCGTCGACGGTGGCCCCGACGTCGAGAATGAGGCTGAACGGGTCGTTCTTCTCGCCGCGCGAAGTCGCCGTCGGGTACACGGTGGCGAGCGCCGCCCGCCGCACCCCGGGGATCAGCTTGAACGTGCGCGCACAGGCCAGTACGCCGGCGCCGGTGTTGCCGGCCGACACCATCGCGTCGGCTTCTCCGTCGCGCACCAGCTCGGCGGCCACCTGCACCGAGCACCGGGGCCGCGCGTCGAGCGCCGCCGCCGGCTTCTCGTGCATGGCCACGAAGTCGGGCGCATGGTGCACCGCGAGCCGCTCGGCCGTGTACTTCACCTGAGAGAGGGCCTGGTCGATGAGGGCGCGATCGCCCACCAGCAGCGCGTGCAGGTTCGGCGAGTCGAGGGTGAGCTGCGCGGCGCCCTTCACGACCTCGAGCGGGCCATAATCGGCCCCCATCACGTCGAAGGCGATGGTGACGGGGTGCGCCTCGCTCATGCCGCTCACTCCTTCAGGTCGGAGCCGCTCTTGCGCTCGATGCAGCCCTTCGTGAGCGTGTACTGGTACGTGCCCAGCTCGTCGCGCCAGTACTCACCGACGTACGGCCAGTAGAGCTGATCGTCCGAGACGGCCACCGTGTACTTGTACTCCTTGACGATCTGCTTCTGGCCGCCGGCCTGCAGCAGATCCTGGAGGAACTCCTTCTCTTTGTCGGTCGTCTCGAACTTGATGCGCAGACCGTTGGCGCGCAGCGTCTTGAGCTGTCCGTTCTCGAAGTCGAGCTTGGCCTTGGCCATGATGCCGCCCTTCTTGATGAGGGCCTCGCGCTGGCCCTTCATCTGCTCGATGAGCGCCTTGGCGAGGTTCGAGTACTTGAACGAGTCACTCTTGCCGCCGAACGAGTCGATCTCGGCCTCGAGCTCGGCGATCGAATCGACGGTCTTCTTCAAGTCCTTGTCGGTGAGGGCGAGGTTCAAGATGCGCTCGAGGATCTCGTCGACGCTCCCCTTCTTCACCAGGCCGGCCTTGTTCTTCTTGCGCACCTCGTCGAGCACGTTGAAGTACTCGGTGGCCTCCATGTCCTTGGCGACGAGCGTGTTCAGCTCTTCCTGCACCGGGCCGTAGATGTTCTCGAAGTCCTCGATGATCGACAGCGCCTCGCGGTAGCGGCAGTTCTCGAAGTACACCACCGCCTTCAGAATGAGCGCCTCGGGGAAGTACTCGTCGCGGAAGAAGGGGCTCGACAGGGTGATGAGGTTGCCGAGCGCCTGCTCGTACTGGCCGATGCGGTAGTTGGCCCAGCTCGACTCGAAGAGCGACTCGAGCCACTGCACCCCGCCGCGCTCCACCTTCGAGAGGTAGAAGATGGCGTAGCGGTTCTGCTTGGCGCCGTAGTGCGTACGGGCGAGCTGCATGAAGGCGAGCTCGCGCAGGTTCTTCAGGTTGCGCGCCTCGGCCGTCTCGCCGCGCCCTTCTTCCGAGCGCGTGGCCCGCACCACTTCCTTCATCGCCTCGAGCGCCGCCTCGAGCTTGCCCTCGCGGAAATAGGCCAGGCCCTCGAGGTACTTGCCCTTCGGGTAGAACGGGTCGCCCTTGGGAATCATGAGGGCCAGCCGCTTGACCTCGTCGAAGGCCTTGTCGGCTTCGCCCTTGCGCTCGGCGTCGTCGAGCGCCTTGCCGTAGACGACGTTGTACCGCGCGAGCAGGTAGCGGAACTCGTTGCGGAAGCGCTCGGGGAACTCGTAGTTCGCGTACTTGGCGATCTCGTCGAGCACCACCGTCTCGTTCGTCGTCTTGCGCGCGATGAAGAAGAGCCACTCGAGCGACGACTTGAAGAACTTGTTCTTGTCGCTCCCCCGCCCCAGCACCTTCGAGAACATGCCCAGGGACGAGTTGTAGAGGCCCAGCTTGTAGAGCGACTTGGCGAGCCAGTACTCGGCCTCGACCTGGTTGGCGGCGAACTTCGGGTCCTGCGACATCTCGAAGAACGCCAGCGCGGCCGGCTCGTAGACCTCGTCCTTGAACTGGGTGATGGCCGCGTCGAGCTTCTGCCGGTCGCCCGTCTTGCCGCCGACGTCGACCGCGTCGAAGGACATGGTGGGCGCCGCCTTCGTCTCTTCGGGCTTCGGCGGGGGCGGCTTCTTCTTCTCGACCGGCTTCGACAGATCGAGCCCCTCGGCCGGCAGCTCAACGTCGGGCTGGGGCGTCGTCTCGTCTGGCTTCTTCTCGTCGGGCTTCTTCTTCGAGCCGCCGCCCGTCGGTGGCTTCTTCTTCTTCTTCGGCCCGCCGAGATCGAGGCCCTCGAAGTTCATCTGGGCCGCCGCCGGCGTCGCCAGCAGCACGGCCATCACCACGGACATCGCGCGCAGGAGTCTCATCGCTCAGCGCTCCTGAAAGACGGTGGGAAGGAAGATGGAGAAGCCGAACTCGGCCATCAGCTGGTTGCGCAGCGAGCCCGCAGGCGAGCCGTCCATCGTCGTGCCGACGCCGAACTCGTAATAGATCGTGTCGCGCAGCTCGATACGCACCGTGAGGAACTTGTTGAGGAAGAAGCGGAAGCCCAGGCCCAGGTTGCCGCCTGCGGTGAGGGTGTTGTTGGGGCCGTACATCACCAGCGTCGGGCCGATGAGGCCGTACATGTTGAACGAGAGCACCTTCTCGGCCGACAGCGACAGCTTGCCGTAGATGGGCGCCCACTGCAGATCGAGCGACGCCAGCAGCGTGTTGAGCCCGAAGGCGACGTTGGCCGGCACCCGCGCGCCGGTCGAGTCGAGCCGGGTGGTGAGCTCTTCGACGGTGGGGGAGCGGCACCCGGCCCCGGTGGTGGCCGT
>JALOQF010000461.1 GCA_025459425.1 Myxococcaceae bacterium
CCATCGGTTGGGACCATACGGCACCTGACCCGTCTCGTGACGTCCACGTCGCGCCGGGTCGCGGGGCCCACGCGACTTCGACGCACCGCCGAAACGACCAACGTTCGCGCCTTGACTTCGGCCCCCACGAGCGACGACACCACGCCCCGTCGCTCTCCCGTGAGGCTCCATGAAGCTCTACAACTACTGGCGCTCGAGCTCGAGCTACCGCGTCCGGCTGGCGCTGCACTTCAAGGGCGTGCCCTTCGAGTACGTGCCGGTATCGCTCCTCAAGGGAGAGCAGCACGAAGCCGCGCACCGGGGCCGAAACCCGGCGGGCTACGTGCCGGTGCTCGAGGTCGAAGAGAGCGGCCGTGTCGTCGAGCTCTCCCAGTCGGTCGCCATCTTCGAGTACCTCGAGGAGCGCTACCCCGAGCGGCCGCTGCTGCCGCCATCGCCCGCGGCCCGGGCACAGGTGCGCTCCATCGCCGAGCTCATCAACTCGGGCATTCAGCCGTTCCACAACCTCGCCACCATGAGCCACGTGAAGGCCATCGGCGGGGACGAGAAGGCGTGGGCACGGCACTTCATCGACCAGGGCCTCAAGACGCTCGACGCGCTGGCCGAGCGCCACGCGGGCCGCTTCCTCTTCGGTGACACCTTCACCTGGGCCGACTGCTGCCTGGTGCCGCAGCTCTACGGCGCGCGCCGGTTCGGCGGTGACGTCGCGGCGTTTCCCCGCCTCACGCGCATCGAGCAGGCCAGCCTCGAGCTGCCGCACGTGCAGGCCGCGCGCCCCGAGGTGCAGCCCGACGCCCAGCCGGCGTGACTCCCCTTCCCTTCCCACCCCCGGAGCACCACATGGAATCGTTGGGCATCATCAAGGTCGAGAGCGTTCACTGGTACGTGCGCGACATGGCGCGCACGCGCCGCTTCTACACGGAGCTGATGGACTTCGCGGAGCTGGGTGAGTCGTCGCCAGAGCTCACCGCGCGCGGCCGGCAGCACTCGGTCGTCTTCAAGGCCAACGACGTGCAGCTCATCTGCTCGGCGCCGGTGGGCGAGGGAGGCCGGGCGTGGCGGTGGCTGCAGAAGCACCCCGAGGGCGTCGGCACGGTGAACTTCCTCGTGAAGGACGTCGAGAAGACGTGGAAGCTGCTCGAGTCGCGCGGAGGCACCATCATCGACGACGGGCTGCAGCGCTTCACCGACGACAAGGGCGGCCGACTGGCCTTCTTCAGCATCACCACGCCCTTCGGCAACACGACCTTCCGCTTCATTCAGCGTGATGGGTACGAGGCGCTCTACCCGGGCTTCGTGCGTCACGCGGCGCCCCGCGGCGGTACCAACCGCTTCGGCTTCGGGAAGATCGATCACATCACCTCGAACTTCCGCACGCTCCAGCCGATGGTGCTGTGGATGAAGCACGTCATGGGCTTCGAGGAGTTCTGGAACATCCAGTTCCACACCGAGGAAGAGATCGAGAAGGGCAACCAGCACGGCACGGGGCTCAAGTCGCAGGTGATGTGGGACCCGCACAGCACCGTGAAGTTCGCGAACAACGAGCCGTCACGGCCGCGCTTCAAGCAGTCGCAGATCAACGTCTTCGTCGAGGATCAGCGCGGCGAGGGCATTCAGCACCTCGCCTTGCTGGTGAGGGACATCGTTCCGGCGGTGCGCGAGATGCGAAAGACGAACGGCCTCGACTTCCTCGGCACGCCGGCCGCCTACTACGACTACCTGCCCGAGCGGATTCAGAAGAGCGGCATCGCGCGCATCGACGAGCGCATCGACGAGCTGCGCGAGCTGCAGATCCTCATCGACGGGCACAAGGAGCACCAGTACCTGCTGCAGATCTTCATGAAGGAGAACGGACACCTCATGAAGGACCGCGAGGCGGGCCCGTTCTTCTACGAGATCATCGAGCGCAAGGGCGACAAGGGCTTCGGCGGCGGCAACTTCAAGGCCCTCTTCGAGAGCATCGAGCGGGCGCAGGCCGCGGCGCGGGCGAGCTGAGCGGTTCAGCCTCCGACGAGCAGCCGGCCCGAGCGGTAGTCGTCGAAGGCCTGCCGCAGCTCGTCTTCGGTGTTCATGACGAACGGGCCCCTGCGCGCGATGGGCTCGTTCCACGGGCGGCCGGCGAGCAGCAGCACCCGCCCGTCGTCGGTCGCGCCCGTCACCTCGACGGCGCTCCCCTTCTCGAGCACCGCGAGGTGGCCACGTGCGACCTCTTTCTGGCTGGCGCCGAGCCGCACCGCGCCCTGGGTGACGTAGGCGAACACCGTGTGGCCCGCGGGCACCGGCTGTCGCAGGCGCGCGCCCTTCGCCGGAGCGAGGTCGAGGAAGAGCGGCTCGATGTCGATGCCGTTCACCGGGCCGGTGTGGCCGAAGGTCGACCCGGCGACGACGCGCAGCTTCACGCCGTCGACCTCGGTCTCGGGAATGCGTGAGGGCGCGATGTCCTGGTAGCGGGGCGCAATCAGCTTTCTGGCCTTCGGCAGGTTCACCCAGAGCTGGAAGCCCCACATGAGGCCGCGCTCCTGCTTCGGCATCTCGGAGTGGATGATGCCGCGGCCCGCCGTCATCCACTGCGCGCCGCCGGGGCCCAGACGGCCCTGGTTGCCGAGCACGTCGCGGTGCTCCATGGCGCCGTGGATCATGTACGTCACCGTCTCGAAGCCGCGGTGCGGGTGCTCGGGAAAGCCGGCGAGGTAGTCGTTCGGGTCGTCGGTGTGGAACTCGTCGAGGAGCAGGAACGGGTCGAGCACCGACAGGGCCCGCTGGCCGAGCGCGCGGTTGAGGCTGACCCCCGCGCCGTCCTGGGTGGGCTGCGCAGGAAGCACCAGCGACACCTCTCGGCCAGGCTCGACCCGGCTCTTGACGGTGCAGCCGAGCAGCGTGAGCGAAGCCGATGAGAGGACCGTGCGGCGCGACAGCATCGGCGTGCAGTGTCACGTCGAGGGCCGCGTCGCGCAACTCGACGTCGGGGTGACAGCGTGTCCCACCGTGGGGACATTCGAGGCGCGCCGTCCTCGTGCGATGCGGGAGCTGGTCGTCGTCACGCCGACACCTCGGCGAGCCGTGACCGCGAGTCGCCCCTCTCCGCAGCGGGTCTCCCTGTCATTCGGCGTCACCACCGACTCCACGTCGTTTCCCGACGAGTCGCGGCTCCAGCTCGAGCCGGTCACGGGCCGGTGCTCGACTTCCGCTCTGGTCGCGACTGTCGTCGTCCCGGTCGACACGGTTGCCGACAACGCGGAGCGCGGGCAACCTGCGGGGCATGCGTCGCTCATTGCTGGTCACGGCCATAATCTCGGCACTCGCTGGCTTCGGCCTCGGCGCGGCTGTGTTCGCACGCGGCGAGCCGGCGCCAGTTCCGCCAACCAGCCCCCCACCCGAGCCGGTCGTCCGCGTCGTCGAACGGGAGCGCGTCGTCGTGGTGCCCGGCGCCGCCGCACCGTCGGCAGCCCCCTCACCGCCTCAGGCTGCGGCCCAGCCCGGCCAGCCCGGCGAAGGCAGGCCGCCGGTGGATCCAGTCGTCGTCACGACGCTCGAGGCGAAGGTGCAGGACCTCGAGCGTCAGCTCGCCATCGAGAAGCAGCTGCGCGTGGGCGTCGAGGGCGTGCGCGTCGAGCCTCCGAAGAATCTGCCAAAGCGCTTCCGCGACGAGAAACAGCTGCTCGACACCTTCAACTCGGCCCTCAAGTCCGCGGGGTTCGCGGGCGCCGAGGTCGAGAACATCGACTGCACCGAGCACCCCTGCATCGTCTTCGGACACGGCTTCGGTGAGAGCACCGACATGGCGCGCCTCAAGCCCTTCCTCGGCGACTACCAGAAGGACGAGTTCTCGATCATCGGCTACGTCAACGGCGAGGGGCCGACGGCGAAGCGGTTCTTTGGCGTTGCCGTCATGCCAGACGAAGGAGACGACTCACTCGGCAGGCGCATCAACCACCGGGTCAGCCAGATGTACGAGGTCTCGAAGCCAGCCCGCCCCGGGCCCCAACCGCGGTAAGGAGCGCCCGCATGATCGAGCGCGTCGTCCAGGGCCTCGTGCCCCGCAAACACCACCTGCAGCTGAAGGACGCTTCGGGCCACCTGCACTGGGAGCAGTGCATCACCCAGGACGGCTTCGAAGCGCCCTACACCATCACGTACCACCGCCACGCGCCCCACCGGCAGGTGCCCGCGCCGACGACCCACGGCTTCGCAGCAGCGCGGGCCGCGGCGTCACCGGAGCAGCAGCTCCGCAAGCGCCACTTCCAGTCGCAGCAGCTCCCGGCCTCGACGAAGGGCCCGCTCGACTCGCGCGTGCCGCTGCTCTTCAACGCCGACGTCACGCTGTCGGTGCTCAAGCCCGGCGCCGACGACTCGGCGTACTTCGTCAATGGCGATGGTGACGACCTCTTCTACGTGCACCAGGGCGGCGGAACGCTGCGCACGCTCCTGGGCGACGTGCCGTTTCGTGAGGGGGACTACGTCTTCGTGCCCCGCGGCGTGTTGCACCGATTCCTCCTGACGCCGGGGCTCTCGCAGTGGTGGCTGTCGATCGAGTGTCGCGGCGGCCTGCACGTGCCGAAGCAGTGGCGCAACGGCGTCGGCCAGCTCCGAATGGACGCGCCCTATTGCCACCGCGATTTCCGCAAGCCCGACTTCAAGGGCCCGCTCGACGAAGGGCTGCGCGAGCTCGTGGTGAAGCGCGGCGACACGTTCCACGGCTTCACGGTGGCCGAGGCGCCGCTCGACGTCGTCGGCTGGGACGGCACGGTGTACCCGTGGGCGTTCCACATTCTCGATTTCCAGCCGCGGGTGGGCCTCACGCACCTGCCGCCGACGTGGCACGGCACCTTCGCGGCACGCGGGGCCCTCATCTGCAGCTTCGTGCCCAGGCCGGTCGACTTCCACCCCGAGGCGATCCCCTGCCCGTACCCGCACTCGTCCGTCGACGTCGACGAGTTCCTCTTCTACTGCAAGGGCAACTTCACCTCGCGGCGCGGCGTCGGGCCCGGCTCGATGAGCTACCACCCTGCCGGAATTCCACACGGCCCGCACCCGGGCGCCTACGAAGCCAGCATCGGCCACAAGGAGACCAACGAGCTGGCCGTCATGCTCGACTGTGCGCTGCCGCTGACGATGACGGCGGCCGC
>JALOQF010000116.1 GCA_025459425.1 Myxococcaceae bacterium
GTCTCCGACGCGTTCTCGGCGGTGGTGCTGAAGGGGCTCGAGAAGAGCCGCGACCGCCGCTACTCGACGGGCAAGGAGTTCGCGCGCGCCATCGAGCAGAGCTGCCCCGAGATGTTCGAAGAGGAGCAGCTCGCCGAATTCATGAAGCAGCTCTTCGAGGACAAGATCGCGCTCACGCGGTCGGTGCTCGACCTCGCCAACGAAGCGAAGGACGTGTCGAGCCTGTCGCGCGCCATCGAGGGCCTCAAGCAGGAAGACACCGATCAGCCCTCGTCGGGTGGCCGCAAGAAGGTGACCAACGGCGCCGGCGCGAAGAGCACGGCGACGCCCTCACCGCGCCCCGGCCTCTCACGCGGCGGTCCGCCGTCGAGCCAGCGGCTGCCGAAGGTGAAGGCCGGTCAGTCGAGCCAGCGCCTGCCGGCCGTCACCAGCGGGCCGAAGTCGTCTCGCGCCCTGCCGAAGGTCGGCGAGTCGAGGCGGTCGCTCCCGCCGGTCGAGGACGACGAGGTCACGGCGAAGAAGTCGAAGCCCAGGCTTCCGTCCGTCGGCGACGTCAACGCCACCATTCCGCCGCGCTCGAAGTCGGGCGTGGTGCCGGTGACGGCAGAGCCCCAGCGGCCCACCGAGCAGGGGGGCGCCGAGGCGCGGAGCAGCGGCGGGAGCAGCATCGGCCTCGTCGTCGGCGTGGTGGTGCTCCTCGGCATTCTCGGCGGCGGCGTGTGGGCCGTGACGAAGGGGCCGCTGGCGACGCCCGAAGAGCCCGTGGAGGTCGTCGACACCGGGCCCAAACCCATCGAGGTCGGCAGCCAGCCGGGCAAGGCGCCGAACGTGCCCCAGTGGCTCCTCGACAAGCAGGCCCAGGAGCAGCGCGACGCCGAAGAGAAGGCCCGTCAGAAGGAGATCGAAGACGCCGCGAACGACCCGGAGCGCCTGCAGTTGCTCCAGGAGATCATGGCGCAGATCCAACAGCTCGATCGCCTCGAAGAGGAGCAGCGCCAGCTGAAGATCGAAGCCAAGCAGTCGAAGACGAACACCGAGCAGAACAGCAAGAAGATCGACGAGCTCCAGAAGCAGATCAACGACCTGAAGGGCGCGCTCGCCGAGAAGGAAGAGCGCAAGAAGGCCGGTGGGAAGAAGCGCGACGGCGAGGTGCAGGTCGTCAAGGACACCCGGTCGGCCCGCGCGGCCGAGGTGGGCTACCTCACCCTGCGCACCGTGAACCCCTCGTCGGCGAACGTGTTCCTCGGCGGCGCGCAGCTCGGCGCCACCCCGTTCGTGAAGCTGCCACTCGACACCGGCACCCACACGCTGCGGCTCGTCGATGGCGACTCGAAGAACCGCACGCTGACGGTCACCATCGCGGCGGGGAAGACGGAAGAGCTGCGCGTCGACGTCGGCTCGTTGCCGCTGGCGCCCTGAGCGCGGGCCGCCCTTTGTTCTCCTCGCGCCGGCAGGGCCCCGCATATAGGGTGCCGCCGCCATGTACTTTCAGGACTTGATCCTCTCGCTCCAGTCGCACTGGGCGAAGCTCGGTTGCATCGTGACGCAGTCGTACGACCTCGAGGTCGGCGCCGGCACGATGGCCCCGTACACGTTCCTCCACGCGCTGGGCCCCGAGCCGTGGAACGTCGCCTACGTGCAGCCCTCGCGACGGCCGGCCGACGGCCGCTTCGGCGAGAACCCCAACCGCCTGTTCCAGCACCACCAGTTCCAGGTGATCCTGAAGCCCGCGCCGAAGAACGTGCAGGAGCTCTACCTCGACTCCATCAAGGCCTTCGGCATCGACCCGATGTCGCACGACATCCGCTTCGTCGAGGACGACTGGGAATCGCCGACGCTGGGCGCCTGGGGCCTGGGCTGGGAGGTCTGGTGTGACGGCATGGAGATCACCCAGTTCACCTACTTCCAGCAGTGCGGCGGCTTCGACTGCAAGCCGGTCGCTGCCGAGCTGACGTACGGCCTCGAGCGCATCGCGATGTACCTGCAGGGCGTCGAGAACGTCTTCGACGTCGAGTGGGTGAAGGGCGTGAAGTACCGCGAGGTGTTCCACGCGAACGAGGTCGAGATGTCGAAGTACGCGATGCAGGCCTCGGACGCCGAGCAGCTGTTCGCGCTGTTCGACAGCTACGAGAAGGAATGCAAGCGCCTGATCGTCGACAAGCAGCTGCCGATTCCGGCCTACGACTTCGCGCTCAAGTGCAGCCACACCTTCAACCTGCTCGACGCGCGCGGGGCCATCTCGGTGTCCGACCGCGCGCTCTTCATCAAGCGCGTACGCGACAACGCCCGGCTCTGCGCCGAGGGCTACCTGCAGATGCGTGAGCGGCTCGGCTACCCGCTCTGCAAGACGAGCTGGACGGTGGGCGAGCAGCTGCCGCTCCTCGAGGGCAAGAAGGCCTCTGAGTACTGGAGCACGGTGAGTCTCTCGAAGAAGGACGAGAAGGAGGCCTCCCGTGGCTGAGCTGCTCTTCGAGCTCGGCAGCGAGGAGCTGCCAGCCCGCTTCGTCGTCCCTGCGCTCGACGAGCTCGAGCGCCTCTTCAAGGAGCAGTGCGCCGCCGCCCGCGTCGGCCACGGCGCCATTCGCCGCTTCGGCACGCCCCGACGCCTCGCGCTGTTGGTCGACGGCCTCGTCGAGAAGACCGACGACGTGGTGAAGGAAGTGCAAGGCCCCTCGGTGAAGGCCGCCTTCGAGGCCGATGGCAAGCCGAAGGTGCCGGCGATCAAGTTCGCCGAGTCGGTGAAGCTGCCCGTCGAGAAGCTCAAGCGCGTGTCGACGCCGAAGGGCGAGTACCTGGCCGCCGACGTCGAAGAGAAGGGCCGCCGCACCCTCGAGCTGTTGCCCGAGGTCCTGAACGCGTGTGTCAAGAAGCTCCAGTTCCCCAAGTCGATGCGGTGGGGTGACGTCGAGGCGTCCTTCGGTCGCCCGCTGCAGTGGGTCGTCGCCCTCTTCGGGGCCGAAGTGGTTCCCGTCGTCTTCTCCGACGTGAAGAGCGGCCGGCAGACGCGGGGGCACCGGTTCCTGTCGAATGGGTGGATCACCCTCGAGCACCCGTCGGCGTACGAAGCGGCGCTCGAGAAGGCGCACGTGGTGCCGTCGCTCGAGAAGCGCCGCGCCCTGCTGGTCGAGCGCCTCGCCGCCGCCGCGAAGAAGGCCAACGGCGCGCTCATCGCCGACGAGGCCCTGGTCGATCAGGTGCTGAACCTCGTCGAGCTGCCGAACCCGGTGGTGGGCACCTTCGAGGAGCGTCACCTCGACCTGCCGCCCGAGGTGCTCATTCAGGAGATGAAGAGCCACCAGCGCTACTTCTCCCTCACCGATGCAAGCGGGAAGGTGCTGCCGCGTTTCATCGCCGTGTCGAACACGCCGGTGAAGGACGAGGCCTTGTCGGTGAAGGGCTACGAGCGCGTGCTGCGCGCGCGGCTCACCGACGGGCGGTTCTTCTTCGACGAAGATCGCAAGGCGCCGCTCCAGGACCGCCGGCCGAAGCTCGCCCGCCGCAACTGGGTGCAGGGCCTGGGCTCGATGGCCGAGAAGTCCGATCGCATGACCGCGCTCGCGCTGTTCCTCGCGAAGGCCACGGGCAAGGGTGACGCGGCCACCATCGAGCGCGCCTCGTTCCTCGCGAAGTGCGATCTCGAGACGGGCATGGTCGGCGAGTTCCCGGAGCTGCAGGGCGTGATGGGCCGTGAGTACGCGCTCCACGCCGGCGAGCCGAAGGACGTGGCCCTGGCCGTCTTCGAGCACTACCTGCCACGTGGGGCCTCCGACGGGCTGCCGACGAAGGACGAGGGCGCGCTCATCGGCCTGGCCGAGCGGCTCGACTCGCTCTGCGGCCTGTTCGCCATCGGCAAGAAGCCCACCGGCGCGAAGGACGAGTTCGCCCTGCGCCGCGCGGCCATCGCCATCATCAACCTCGTGGTGGGGCGTGGGTACCGGTTCTCGCTGTCGGCCGCGCTCGACGAGTCGCTCAAGCTGCTCGAGCCCGTGCTGGCGAACGTGAAGAAGCGCACGCCGAACGCCCAGGTGAAGGCCGAGGTGCTCGAGTTCCTGCGCGACCGCCTCCGCCCGCTGTGGGGAGATCAGTTCCGTGCGGACATCATCGACGCGGTGGTGGCGGCGGGCGCCGACGATCTCGTCTCGGTGCGTCGCCGGCTCGAGGCGCTCTCGGTGCACGTGGCCACGCCCGAGTTCGCGTCGCTCGCCGCGACCTTCAAGCGCGTGTCGAACATCGTCGAGAAGCAGGCGAAGGACGTCACGAAGGCCGCCATCGACCCGTCCCGGTTGACCGACGCGGCCGAGAAGACGCTGGCCGCCGAGGTCGGAAAGGTGCGTGACGCGGTGCACGCTGGCATCTCGGCCGACGACTACGCCGGGGCGCTCGCGAAGGTGGTGCCGCTGCGCCCGCACGTCGACGCCTTCTTCGACCAGGTGATGGTGATGGCCGAAGACAAGGTGCTGCGCGAGAACCGCGTGCGGCTGCTGATGGAGATCGGTGGCCTCTTCGGCACGGTCGCCGACTTCTCGAAGATCCAGTCGGAGGGCTGACGTGCGCGTGTCCCGCTGGTGGCCGGTGGTGGTGTGGCTCTCGATCTCGACGGCGTGCCCCGCCATCGACGTCTCGTTGCCCACCCCGATGGACCGCTTCTATTTCCCGGCGGCGCTGGCGCACGTCGACGCGGCAGACGGCGGCGACGGCGTCTTGCTGGTGACGTCGGCCAACTTCGACAAGCGCTTCTCGTCTGGCGCCATGGTCGCCGTGAACCTCGACACCCTGCCGACGCGGTTGCCGGCCTTTGGCGCGAACCCGCCGTCGCCGGTCCAGGTGCCGCTCCTGCGTGGCCCGGGGCAGGGCGGTCCCCAGGGTGACGGAGGCTTCGCCGACTCGGTGTTGATCGCGCCCTTCGCTGGCCAGATGGCGGTGCTGCCCCTTGGTGCAGGGCGCTTCCGCGCCTACGTGGCCACGCGGTCGGAGTTCCAGCGGGTGCACGGGGTCGATCTCGAGGTCGCCGCCGACGGCGCGCTGTCGCTCTCGTGCTTCAACGGTGATGGTGGCCGCAACTGTGGCGAGGCCGCGACGTCGTTGACCCAGTTCGAGCAGACGACGATGAGCGGGTTGCCGCGGGCGCCCGGCGTCTTCGGCGTGGCCTTGCGGGCGCGCGCGTGCTCGACGTCCGTCGACTGCGGTTCGCCCGAGACCGAGTATTCCTGCGTCGCGAGCCGCTGTGTCTCGACGCCGACCGATGGCGGCCGGCAGGAGCCCGCCTCGGACGTGCTCGTCACCCACATCGCGCAGGCCGATTCCCCGCTCGGCTCGGGCACCAACCTCCGGGGCTACCTCGTGCGGCTCCCCAGCGAGAGCCTCGCGGTGTCGCAGGAGCGCTTCCTCGACCTCGGCCCCGGCGCGACCCATGCCGTCGCGGTGGGCTCGCGCTGGAACTTCGTGAGCGGCCGGTTCTTGAACCCCTCGGGGAACCTCATTCGCCTCGTCGACGCCTCCAGCGGGCAGTTCCTCTCGAGTGGGCTCGAGTCGACGTTCCGGGTGGCCGAGGCGCGCGGCATCGCCCTCTCGTCCGACGAGCGCCGCGTGTACCTCATCGGCCGCAACCCCGACGCGCTCCTCGTGGCCGGCGTCGACGACCCGACCGGCCCCGCGCCCCGGCTGCAGGTGGTGCGTGGCAACCCGCTCCCGGCAGGCCCCAACGAGCTCGCCGTGCTGTCTCGGCCGGGCCGGGGCGATCTGCTCGCCATCACCTGCACCACCGCTGGCGTGCTCGCGCTGTACGACGACGAGGTGGGTGAGGTGGCCGCCGAGGTGCCAGGCGTCGGGGTGCAGCCGTTCGGCTTGACCGTCGACCGCCGCGGCAAGGGCGCGCGCCTCTTCGTCTCGAACTTCCAGGACGGGCGGGTCGCGGTGATCGACGTCGTCGATCTGGATCAACCCCGAAACGCCCGCCTCGTGGCGCACCTGGGCCAGCAGCAGCTGTGCCTCGTGCGCCCGTCCGATCCGTCGTGTGGTGACGGCGGCGTGCTCGATGGAGGCATGTGATGCGGTGGCTGCCGGGCCTCGTGGCCGTCGGACTCGTTGGGTGTACGCAGATGACGGGAGGCTCCGCCGGCCGGGTGGTGGGGAGCAACGACGTGATCCTCGTCGATCGCCTCGACGGGCTCGACCTCGCGGGCACCGACCCGGCCCTCTCGCTCAACCGCTACCTGTTCGTCACCTCGACCGACACGAACGAGCTCCGGGTGCTCGATCTCTCGGGGAACTGCCCGACGCAGCTGCGGTGCTACCTGCCGGGGCCCAACCCCCTCGAGGCGCTGTCGATCCCCGTCATCGATCGACCCACCTCGCTCGCCATCGACGAGCGCTACGAAGACGGCGTGCGGCGCAAGGGGGCGCTCCTCTACGCCACGCGGCCCGGCGGACCGGAGCTGTCCATCGTCGGCGTCGCGCCCAACGAGCTGCGCGAGGTTCGGCGCGTGAGCGTGCCGGCCCCCGTGACGGCGCTCTCGGCGCTGATGGTCGACCGTCAGACGAGCCGCATCTTCGTGGCGACCTTCGACGGCGCCGCGTCGGTCGTCTGGGAGCTTCGTCACCCCTCGACCCCGGCCGCGCTGCGCCGAATCCCGACGGCCGAGCTCGTCGGCAGGCTGACCGCGCGGCTGCGCGTTCCCGGTGAGTCGGTGGTGGCGCTCCAGGCCATTCCCGGGCTGGCGGGGCGGCAGGCCAACGGGCGGCCGTTCTGCGCCGACGCGGACAAGGCGTGTCTCGTCGTGGCCACCCGACGCAACAGCGGCGCCGACGGCGATACGCTGCTGTTCGATCTCGAGACGCTCGAGTCCGTGAAGCTTCGGTTCCCCGGCCCGGTGCGTGCCCTGTCGACGTCGGATCAGGTGACGCCCGCCGACGAGGCCCTGCGCCCGCTGCGTGACCTGACACCGCCCCCCGGCGCGCTCATCTTCGGCGTGCTCGACGAGGAGGCCTGCGGCAGCCCGCGGTGCGGTGGCGTCTCGACGGTCGACACCCGTGGCGCCGCTCCCGCCGGAGGCTTCGAGGTGGTGCGGAGCGAGGGCTTCCCGACCCAGCCGGTGCGGTGGAACGACGGGCTCGTGGTGGGGTTCACGGTCGCTGCGGGCGGCCGGGTCGCCGCCAATGACGCGGGCGTGCTCGACACCGCGCAGTACCCGCTCCTCGGAGCCATCACCACCAGCAACGGCGAGCTCCTCTTCTTCGATGCCCTCGAGCAGCGGCTCCTCGAGCAACCGGGGCCGGCCTCGACGGTGGGGCCGGTGCGCTTCACGGCCGACGTGCTCCCCGACGGGGGCGCCTACGTGGCAGGGCCGGCCGTGGTGGGGGAGAGCACCCGGGTCGACGAGGCGTTCGTCGCGACCAGCCAGGCGTCGATCGTCGACGGTGCGCTGCGCTCGCAGGAGCTCTCGATTCGCTGGCGGGGGGCGCTGACTCCCGAGGGCGGCCTGGTCGCTCCGAGCGCCACCCGACTGGAGCTGGCCCTCTCGGTCGCCCAGAAGGTGTCCGTGGGCGACGAGGTGTCCTTCTCCGGGTGCCCGATGGTGGCGCGGGTGTCGGCGGTGTCTGGCGCGGTGGTTTCCGTTCAAGGCGCCGAGGGGTGCGCGGCGCCGGGCCGGGTCTCGATTCGCGCGGGCTCGAGCCGGCCCTTCGTCATCTCGGGGAGCGTCGACGGACTGCTCGGCCGAAGCGGCGCGGGCGAGACGTTTCAGTTCTTCGGGACGCCGGCGGTCCGCCTCGCGGGGGTCGACCCGTCTCAGCCTTTGCTGGTGATCCCCTTCGGGCGTGACACCGACACGACCCCACCTCCAGCGGGAGCCCTGTGGACGATGGTCATCGACAGCGGGCTCACGCCGCTCGTGTCGCAGGTCGACGTGAACTCGTTCGGAGCGACGGCGACGGCGTGTCGGGCCAACACCACCCTTCCGGGCGCGGTGGTGTACGACGTGGTCCGCCATCGGCTGTTCGCCGCCTATCCATCGGCCAACGTCGTCACCGAGTTCGACCCCAGCCGAACGGTGCGTGGGCTGATCGGCACGAACAACGGCGTCTTCTGCTATCCCTAGATTGGACCAGCCGTGATTTGGCGCTATCTTCGCGCACGATCGCCGCGTTGCAGGCAGCGGTCAGCGAGCCGACGACAATGATGGATCCGAGCAGCCGCCCACCGCGAAAGGTCTCGATCGCCGACCACATCTGGCAGGCCTACGAAGACATGGCCTCGCAGATGGGCTCCGATCGTGACGCGCTCATCAACCAGGCGATGTTCATGTTCGCGCGCCTCAACGGCTTCCTCGACACGGGGCTCGGATCTGGTGCGTCGTCGCCGCCGCCGCCAGGGCCCCGCCCGGTGCCGGTGTCGAACGGAACGCCCGCGCCGCGACCGCCCTCGGCAGCGCCAGCACGCGGTGCCCCGCCGATGCTCCAGCCCGCGCCGCGCCCTCCGCCGCGCGCCGCCGAGGCCGCCCCGCCGCCCTCGGGCAGCGGAATGGACGACGACCCGGTTCGCCGCGAAGTCCAGGAGCGGGTGCTCGAGACCGCCGCCGAGCTCGAGCGGCTCATTCAGAACAAGCGCGGAGGCGGTGCGCCTCCGCCCGCGGCCGAACCTGACGACGGCGGCATCGACATCGACGACC
Source organism: Myxococcaceae bacterium (assembly GCA_025459425.1). Lineage (GTDB taxonomy): Bacteria > Myxococcota > Myxococcia > Myxococcales > Myxococcaceae > Xiheimicrobium. Next base: position 8,667 of record JALOQF010000116.1, read on the forward strand.
CGGGTGGCGACTCGGCCGGGGCTCCGGCGCTGTACATGATGGTCGAGGGCGGCGAGCTCGACCGCATCGCGAAGGATCGGTTCGTCATCGGCCGCGGCAAGCACTGCGACTTCGTCATCAACTCGGGGAAGGTCTCGCGCGAGCACGCGGTCATCACGCGCGAGGGCAACGACTACTTCGTCGAAGACCTCGGCTCGTCGAACGGCACCTGGTTCAACAAGCAGCGCATCAAGCGCCGGAAGATCGAAGACGGTGACGAGTACTTCATCTGCTCCGACAAGGTGAAGTTCGTCTTCCGCTGACGCGAGCGGGCGCTGGGTTCTCTGTCTCCCACGAGGAGCTCGTTCGGCCGGTGAAGCGAGCGTGAGCTCTCATCGTGGCAGGCGCGGTGCGCGGCTCGAGGGACGGGGCTTCGTTGCGGGAACGACTCTGTCGGCGCTGACCTCGTCAGCGCGGGTCGACGAGCACCTGGAGCGTGAGGCGTGGCGTGCGGTGTTTCCCTCCGTGCGTGACGGCGTGAGGGCGGTCGGCGCCTCGCGTCGTTCGCGGTCGGGCCTCTTCGCGAGGTGGAGGGCCAGATGACCACCGTCGAGCTCGTCTGCTTTTCTCTGGTGGCGCTCGTCGTGCTGGCCGCGGCCGCGTTGGACGTTCGAACGAGGCGGTACCCGGCCTGGTTGGCGCTGGGCCTGCTGGTGTCCTGTTTGCTCGCGAGGCTCGCCCTCGAAGGCGCGGGGACGGCCGGCACCGGGCTGCTGGCGGGCCTGCTGGGCGCCCTGGGGTGCGCGGGGCCCTACGCGCTGCTCGCGCTGTCGGGGCCGAGGGTCGGGTGGGGCGACGTGCTGCTCCTGGCCGGGGTGGGCGCCGGGCTGGGGTTCCCCCGGGGGCTCGCGGCGGCGTTCCTCATCTCGGTGGTGGGCGCGGTCGCTGCGCTGGTGGTGCTCTGGCGGCGTCGGCGGTCTGATACGGTCGCGGCTCGGGGAACGAACGCGAGCGTCGACAGCGCGCGGGCGATTCCCTACGGTCTCCCCATCGCGCTCGGCGCGATCTGGGCGATGGGGTGGGGCGGGCCGGCGTTGGAGCCGGTGACGGACGAGGAGCTCGAGCCAGGCATCGAGCTGCTCGATGCAGGCGTCGAGGCGGGAGCAGGCGAAGCGTCGGGGAATGCCCCAGCGCAGGACTGAAGTCGTACGGACGGCCGGCCTTCGTGGCGGGCTCGAGGAGGCGGGATGATGCGCAGCGTTGCTTCGACCTTCACCCCAATGCTCGCGGTGCTGGTGGCCTCGTCGGCCGTCGCCCAGGAAGGCGGCAACATCAGCCTCGGCGTCGGCACGCAGAAGGTGATCACCGTGCCCGGTATCTCGCGCGTCGCCGTCGGTGACGCCGCGGTCGCCGACGTGAAGACCATCGGCAACAACCAGTTGCTCATCATCGGCTCGTCGGAAGGCAAGACGACGCTCCTCATCTGGAAGAACTCTGGCCAGCGCATCAGCTACCTGCTGTCGGTGCGCAAGCAGGACCCCAACGAGGTCATCTCGGAGATCAAGAAGCTCCTCGGAGAGATCGAAGGCGTGAACGTGCGCATGGTGGGCGACCGCATCTACCTCGACGGTCAGGCCTACACGCAGGCCGACGCCGACCGCATCGACCAGGTCGTCGGCCTCTACCCGAACGTGAAGAGCTTCGTGAAGATCGCGCCCAACGCCAAGAAGCTCGTCGCGCAGAACCTGAACGCGGCCTTCCAGAAGGCGGGCCTCAAGAACGTGCAGGCGAACGTCGTCGGCTCGACGATCTTCCTCGAGGGCTCGGTCGAGTCGCAGCAGGACCTGCAGAAGGCCGAGCTCATCACCAAGGCCATCGGCGAGAAGGTCGAGAACCTGCTGACCGTCGGCATCAAGCGCATGATCCTGTCCGAGGTGCAGTTCGTCGAGATTCGGCGCGAGTCGCGCGACCGGTACGGCATCCGCTACCCGTTCGACATCTCGGGCACCGCGAGCAGCAGCGTGATCATCACGCGCGACCTCTTTCCCGGGAGCTTCGGCGAGGGCGCCCTGCGGGCCTCGGGGCTCGGCAATGCGCAGTTCAACATCGGCTTCCAGAACAACGACGGCTACGGCCGGCTCCTCGCGCAGCCCAAGCTCGTGTGCGCTTCCGGCGAACAGGCCGAGTTTCTGGCCGGCGGCGAGGTGCCCATTCCGCTCATCACGAACAACCAGTTCGCCGTCGAGTTCAAGCCCTACGGCGTGATCTTGCGGCTCAAGCCGACCGCCGACCGCAACGGGAACATCCAGACGAACATCGAGGCCGAGGTGAGCGAGGTCGATCAGTCGGTCGCCATCTCGGTCGGCGGTGGCGCCTCGATTCCCGGCTTCCGCACCCGGAAGGTGAAGACGAACGTCACCGTGCGACACGGAGAGACGATCGTGCTGTCGGGGGTCTTCGCGCACGACGAGCAGAAGTCCGTGTCGAAGGTGCCCGGCCTCGGTCACATTCCGATCATCGGCGAGCTCTTCAAGAACCGCGCGTTCGACTCGAACAAGCGCGAGCTCGTGATCTTCGTCACACCGCGAATCGTGAACCCCGACTCCGAGAAGATTCGCACCATCATTGAAGACGTGAAGAGCCGCTACAAGCAGGCCCGCGGGGAAGTCAGCTTCGGCATCTTCGATTGACGACGACCTTGTAGGGGCGTGTGGGGCAGGCGCGGGGGTCGGTCAACTGGCCGCCTCCGGTTCCTTTTCCAAGGCGTCACGAGGCGTTGCAGCGGGGCTGGCTCTGCTAGTGTCCTGGCCCAATGTTTCTCATCACGCTGACCGAGAAGGGCGGCGAGTCCGAGCAGCTGACCTTCGACAAAGACGAGGTCACCATCGGCCGGCTCGCGGGCAATGACATCGTCCTGAACAAGGGCAACGTCTCGAAGTACCACTCGCGCATCGTCCTGAAGGACGGGAAGTTCATCGTCGTCGACCTGAAGTCGACCAACGGCACCTTCGTCAACGGCAAGAAGCTGGCGGCGCCCCAGGTGGTTCGGCCGTCCGACAAGATCTACGTCGGCGACTACATCATCAACGTCGAAGAGGGCGAGGCGGGCGACGAGGCCGCCGCCGACGACGAGGGGTACGCCGAAGACGAGGAGCAGGGCGAGTACGAGGACGAAGGCGAGGCCCCCGCCGAGGACGAAGCGCAGGAGGGGTACGAAGACGAGGGCTACGAGGAGGACGAGGAAGCGCCCGCCGAGGAAGAGGAAGAGCAGAAGAACATGCCGGCCTCGTTGGCGGCGGCGCTGCGCAAGAACCGCAAGCACGTCGACCCGCGGCTCGAGGCCTACGCCAACCTCCAGAAGGACATTCACGATCGGCTGATCGAGTACCTCGACCTGCGCCGCCTCGACATGGACCGCCTCGGCGACGAGGAGCTGTGGAAGCGGACCGAGAAGGCGATTCGCGACCTCATCGACCAGATGGACGCGGACCAGGAGATCCCCGAAGAGATCGATCGCGAGATGCTGCTCACCGACGTCCTCAACGAGGCGCTCGGCCTGGGCCCGCTCGAGGCGTTCCTCGCCGATGACGACATCAGCGAGATCATGGTGAACCACGCCAACCAGCTCTACATCGAGAAGAAGGGCAAGCTGATCCTCTCGGACAAGATCTTCTCGTCGAACCAGGCGGTGCTCGGCGTCATCGAGCGCATCGTGGCTCCCATCGGCCGCCGCATCGACGAGTCGAGCCCGATGGTCGACGCGCGCCTGAAAGACGGCTCCCGCGTCAACGCCATCATTCCGCCGCTGGCCCTCAAGGGCCCGTGCATCACGATCCGAAAGTTCAAGCGCGACGCGCTGCGCATCGAAGACCTGATCAAGTTCAAGACGGTGACGCCGCAGATGGCCGAGTTCATCGAGATGTGCGTGAAGGCCAAGCGCAACATCGTGATCTCGGGCGGCACCGGCTCCGGCAAGACGACGACGCTGAACGTCGTGTCGTCGTTCATTCCGGAAGACGAGCGCATCATCACCGTGGAAGACGCCGCCGAGCTGCAGCTGCGCCAGGAGCACTGGGTGCAGCTCGAGTCGCGCCCGCCCAACCTCGAGGGCAAGGGCGCCATCACCATTCGTGATCTGGTGAAGAACTGCCTGCGCATGCGGCCCGAACGCATCGTCGTCGGTGAGTGCCGCTCGGGCGAAGCGCTCGACATGCTCCAGGCGATGAATACGGGCCACGACGGCTCGCTCACCACGCTGCACGCCAACACCCCGCGCGACGCGCTCGCGCGCATGGAGACGCTCGTGCTCATGGCCGGCATGGATCTGCCGGTGAAGGCCATTCGCGAACAGATCGCCTCGGCCGTGCACATGATCATCCAGCAGACGCGCTTCAACGACGGCACGCGCAAGATCGCCTACATCACCGAGATCTCGGGCATGGAGGTCGACATCATCACCCTCCAGGACATCTTCTATTTCAAGCAAGAGGGCTTCACCGAAGAGGGCCGCGTGCGGGGGCGCTACGTGGCGACCGGCTTCGTTCCCAAGTTCTACGACGAGCTGCAGCGTCGTGGCGTGCCCGTGAACATGGGCATCTTCCGCGAGGAGTGACGGCATGCCCACGCTCGTCATCAAGGGGCCCGACGGCAACGAGCAGGAGCAGGACTTCGCCGACGCGCTGACGGTCGGCCGCGCCGAGGGGAACGATCTGATCCTCTCCGAAGGAGGCGTGTCACGAAAGCACGCGCGCTTCTTCCTCGACGGCGACGCGCTCATGGTCGAAGACCTGGGCTCGGCGAACGGCACCCTGATCGACGGTGAGCGCATCGAGGGCCCGGCGGCGGTGCCAGCCGGGGCCACCATCATCCTCGGCGACTACGAGGTGACGCTGAAGGTCGAGAGCCGCTCGCGCCCGAAGGTGGACAAGTCGCAGGCGAAGCCGTCGGGGCGGGGCACGCAGGCGCTCAAGCGGCCGGCCTCGTTGGCGAAGGCCGGCGGCGGTGAGCGCTCGACGAAGGTGATGCCGGCGGTGAAGCCGACGGCCTCGAAGGACACCAGGCGCGCTGGCTCGAAGGGCCCGGTGCTGCGCGGGCTCTCGGGGACGGTGACGGGCAAGACGTTCGACCTCTCGGGCGTGATGGTGGTGGGCCGCGTCGCGGGCGTCGACGTGCGCGTCGACGACGACTCGGTGAGCCGGCGGCACGCCGAGGTCGAGGTGAAGGGCCGGGACGTGGTGCTGCGCGATCTCGGCAGCGCCAACGGCACCACGGTGAATGGGTCTCCCATCACCGAAGACACGCCGCTGTCGCCCGGCGACATCATTCAGTTCGGCGTCGTCGAGTTGATGTACGAGAACGGCGCGGCGTCGGGCCCCAAGGCGGCGGTGTCGCGGGCGCCGCGCAGCGCCCCGGAGCGGCCCGCCCGGCGGAGCCGGCTGGCTGACGACGAGCCCATCGAGGCGATGGCGACCGCCACCTCGGCGATGGACCCGAAGAAGAAGCGCTTGTTCGTCGTGGGTGGCGCCGTGCTGGCCTTCCTCTTCGTCGCCGTGCTGGTGAAGGGCCTCACCGCCGACCCCGGTGTGCAGAACCCGAACCAGCCAGGGCCGGGCGGGCCGGTGAAGCCGCTGGCTCCAGCGAACCCGGGTGACGAGATCGACGAGCTGCTGAAGGTCTGTCGCACCTACGCGAGCTGTGAAGGGCGCTCCGCCGACTGGGCGCGCGCCGAGGCCGCGTGCGCGAAGATCATCGATCTCGAGCCCATTCACGAGCAGGCCAACGAGCTGATGAAGCGCATCCTGCACGAGAAGGCCGCCGAGCAGGCGTACCTCAAGGGCAAGGAGTTCGCGGCCGCCGGCCGACGCGAGGATGCGCTCGACGCGTTCGCGAAGGTGAAGCCGTTCTCGAAAGAGCTCAGCGGCTGCTACTTCCTGCCGACGTTCTCGTACGCCAAGCCCGTCATCGACGAAGAGAAGAAGGCGCTGGCGAACGAGTGCAAGGCCTATGCGTCGGGCGGTCGCTGGGAGAACGCCCTCAAGTCGTGCGAGGCCTACATGCGGCTCGCCTGCCAGGCGATGACGCGGGAAGAGCTCGTGCCGCCGTACCCCAAACAGCTCAAGCTCGACGGCGCGCTCGGCGCGAACGATTGGCGACCCACCGACCCGTCGTTCCTCAACTTCTTGCGCGCGCGGCAGAAGCTCCGCCCCGGCGACGCCCCGTGGACCTGCCCCGACATTCCCGTCTTCCGGCCGCCCCCCAAAGTCGAGGACCCCGGGCTCAAGGTGATCGAGGAGTTCAAGGCCCGCTACCCGACCGAGCCCGAGATCGCCAGGTCCCTGGGGCTCTACTTCAAGGGCGCCTTCGCCGAGTCACGCATTCCGCTGCAGCGCATCCTCGAGACGGTCAGCAAGGCGAAGCTGCACGACGAGACGCGCGAGCTGCTGCTCGACGTCGACAACGCGGCCTCGTTCTTCCGCACCGGCCAGACCGAGCTGTCGAACGACAAGCCCGAGAAGGCCGAAGACCCCTTCCGCAAGGCGCTGGCGCTCGACGAGAAGGTGGTGCTCGGCCCGACGCTGATGAAGCTGCCCGAGGAGCAGCGCCGCAAGGAGGTCGAGAAGCGCAGCTCGTTCGTGCGCAAGGGCATCGTCGAGGGCATGGGCAGCACCTGCTACTCGAAGGGCAAGGCGCTCGCCGACAAGAAGGACTTCCGGGCGGCCTGCCGGGTGTGGAAGCTGGGCATCTCGTTCAACCGCGCAAACGCCGACCTGCTCAAGGCGGGCTACTTCTGCACGCAGCGCGCGGGTGAGGCGCTCAAGAAGGCCGACTCGTGCCCGGCGCTCAACGTCGTGCTCGATCTCGCCGTCGACGGTGACGGGTACAAGGAGAAGGTCGAAGAGATGGCCATCGAGAACGGGTGCAAGTGACCCGCTGACGCCCGTGGTTTTGCGCTACGAGCGCACGCATGGGCGTTCAAGGTGATCTCTTCTCGTCGGCTCCTTCCGCACCGGCCGCGCCGCCTCCGACCGAGACGGTGGCCGAGGCCGCGCCGGTCGCGCCGACTGGCCCCGCGACGCTGACGCTCATCGACGCGTCGGGCTTCGTGTTTCGCGCGTACCACGCGCTCCCGCCGCTCACGACGTCGAAGGGCGTGCCCACCCACGCGGTGCTGGGCTTCACGCGCATGCTGCTCAAGTTGCTGCGTGAGCGCCGGCCGACGCACCTGGCGCTCTGCTTCGACAAGGACAGCCGCAAGGGCCGCCTCGCCATCGACCCGAACTACAAGGCCAACCGCGAGGCGCCTCCGGCCGATCTGTCGATGCAGTTCGAGCTCATTCGCAGGGTGGCCGCGGTGCTCGACATTCCCATCCTCGAGGTGCCGGGGTGGGAAGCCGACGACGTCATCGCCACGCTGGTGAAGCGCGCCCGCGCCGAGGGGCTGGCCACGCAGATCGTCACCAGCGACAAGGACTTCCTGCAGCTGCTCGCGCCCGACGTGTCCATCTGGGATCCAGTGAAGGACGCGCCCATCGGCGAGGCCGAGGCGCTCGAGAAGTTCGGCGTGCCCCCGGCGCAGATGCGCGAGTACCAGGCGCTGGTGGGCGACGCGATCGACAACGTGCCCAAGGTGCCGGGCGTGGGGCCCAAGACGGCGGCCGAGCTGGTGAAGCGCTTCGGCACCGTGGAGCAGCTCATCGCGCGGGCCGACGAGATCGAGAAGCCGAAGCTCCGCGCCGCCATCAAGGACCACGTCGAGCAGCTGAGGCGCGCGTACCAGCTGGTGTCGTTCCGCGACGATCTCGAGCTCGAGGCCTCGCCCACGGCGCTGGCAGTACGGCCGATTCACCAGGCCGAGGCGCGCGCGCTCTTCACCGAGCTCGAGTTCTACCGCCTCATCGGTGAGATGCCGGCGGCCGAGGCGACCCCGCTCACCCGGCAGGCCACGCTGGTGACGGAGAGGGCGGGCCTCGAGGCGCTGACGGAGCGGCTCGCGGCGGTGAAGCGCCTGGCCATTGCGCCGGTGTTCGAGGGCGAGCCCCACTCGGCCACGGTGCTGGGCCTGGGGCTGGCGTTGGTCGACGCGGGCGTCTTCTACGTCGACGTTCGTGCCTGTGGGGCGCCGGCCGTGGCCCGGGCGCTCGGGGCCGCGCTCGAGCGCGCCGACTGCGAGCTGGCCGCCCACGACGCGAAGGGGTTGCTGCACGTGCTCGCGCGGCTGGGCGTGGTGCCGAAGGCGCTCTGGGCCGATCTCGAGCTGCTCTCGTACCTGACGAACCCCTCGCGCAAGGAGCACGCGCTCGTCGATCTCGCCCGCGAGCGCCTGCGCCAGGAGCTGCCGACGGTGGCCGCGCTCCTCGGCGGAAGGGAGCACGTGACGCTCGGCCAGTTGGAGGCCGTGCAGCTCGCGCCTTCGTTCGGCGCCGCCGCCGACGCCATCGCTCGCTTGTCTCCCGACCTCTGGACCGAGGTCGAGGGCGTCGGCCTCGCCACGGTGGCGAAGACGCTCGAGTTTCCGCTCATTCCCCTGCTGGTGAAGCTCGAGCAGGCCGGCGTGCTGATCGATCGCGACGCGCTGGCGGAGATCTCGAAGCAGGTCGACGCCTCGTGCGAGGCGCTCCTTCAGGACGTGTACCGGCACGCCGGTCGCGAGTTCAACGTCGGCTCTCCGGCGCAGCTCGCGCAGGTGCTCTTCGACGATCTGAAGCTGCCCATCCTCAAGCGGAACAAGACGGGGCCGTCGACCGATCACGAGGTGCTCGAGAAGCTCGCCGAGGAGCACCCGCTCCCGCGCGCCATCATCGAGTACCGCAACGTCTCGAAGCTCAAGTCGACGTACCTCGACACCCTGCCCACGCTGATCGGCGCCGACGGGCGGGTGCGCACCACCTTCCACCAGGCCGCCACCGCCACCGGGCGCCTGTCGTCGACGAACCCCAACCTGCAGAACATTCCCGTGCGCACCGAGCTGGGCCGGCAGATTCGTCGGGCCTTCGTCGCGGCGCCGGGCCACGTGTTGCTGTCGGCCGACTACTCGCAGGTCGAGCTGCGCATTCTCGCGCACATGGCGCAGGACGAGGCGCTGGTGCGGGCCTTCGCCGAAGCGGCCGACGTGCACGCGCGCACCGCGGCCGAGGTGTTCCAGGTGCCCGAGGCCGAGGTGACGGCCGACATGCGCCGCGCCGCGAAGATGGTGAACTACGGCATCGCCTACGGGCTGTCGCCCCACGGGCTGTCGACGCGCCTCAACATTCCGGTGGAAGAGGCGAAGTCGATCATCGACCGCTACTTCGCGCGCTTCCCGGG
>JALOQF010000462.1 GCA_025459425.1 Myxococcaceae bacterium
CCGTCCACAGGTGGCGGCGGGTCGTCGCCAGCGGCTCCGCAGCGACCGTCGGCGTCGCTTCGTAGCGGCGAATGATCTCGGGCCCATTGACGAGCTCGCGGCTCGAGGACGCCTTCACGCTGACGAACGCGCCTGCCTCCTCACGCTCGAGCCTCACGGTGGGCGTTCCGAGCCCGGGGTCCCCTCCGGTGAAGGCCAGCGTCGCCGTCTCGAGCCGCGCGAGGCCTCGCGTGTCGACGGTGATGCTCGGGGCCCCCGCGCTGTCGGTCGGCACGCGGAGCGTGGGCTCTGGCGGGCTCGAGTCCGTCGGCTTCTCCTGCGGCTCGGTGCGGGTGGCCACGAGCGCGGCGACTTGATCGATCAGGTACTGCCCCATGCGCCAGCCCCACGGCGACACCGTCGGCTCGTAGCCACCACGCAGGAAGTCGTCCTGCTCGAGCAGGTAGCCGTAGTGGTCCTGCGCGTAGCCGAGCACCAGCGCGCGGCGGGCCCCCAGGGGCGCGAGCGCCTCGACGGCCTTCCGGCCGACGCCCGTCGTCACCTCACCCGGGAGCGTCACGAACGCGAGGTCATCGACCTCGAGCAGGGTCACCCCGGTGCGCAGGCGCGGCCGCGGCTCGACGGGGCCACACAACAGCGCCCCCTGGTCGACCGGCGTCAGCACCGGCTCGCTGCAGCCCCGCCCGCCCACCATGCAGCCGATGCCGCCGTGCTCGGGGAACTGCCCGCGCGGGTAGCCCAGCGCCTCGCGGGTCAGCAGCACCCCGCGATCGACCTGCCGCAGCGTCGACGACGGGCGAGCGGGGCCGGGTGCAGCCTCGCCAAACGCCTGCTTCGCCAGCCGCGCGAACTCGAGGCCCGACCACTCGAGGCGCTGGGTGCCCTCGAAGCCGAGCGGCGACCCGCGGGGGCTCACGTCGCCGGCGCTCCCCTGCGCGAACACCACGGGAACGCCGAGCGCGTCCGAGGCGGCGAGCTCCATGGCGCCGGTGACGTCGGTGGTGAGCAGCGGGTTCGAGCCCGACATCACCGTGCCGTGCACCGAGAAGTGGGTGAGCGCCGTGAGCGGCCGGGTGGGCGCGCCGCTGGCGTCCACCTCGTCGAACCGAATCACCGTCAGCGTCGGGTCGCGGAAGTCCGGCCCGTACAGCGGGTCGTTCTCGCAGCGGCGGTCGGTGTTGAGCGTCGAGGCGTCGATGGTGGCCGAGCCGACGCTGACGGGCACCAGGCGCGCGAAGGCCGCGGTGATGGCGCTGGCGGCCGCGGTGGCGATGCGCGCTTCGAGCTCGGCGTCGTAGGTGTCCATGCCGAAGGCCACGAAGTCGGGCCCGGCCGGCGAGCCGATGTGCACCGGCTCGAAGAAGCGCGCGACGTGGCCGTGGGTGTGCGTGGCCTGCACGATGAACGACGCCGACTCTCCGGCCGCGTCGAGGAGCCGCCGAATGCGCGTGCGCAGCGAGGGCGTGATGAGACACACGTCGAGCCTCACGAAGGCCACGCGGGCGAGCCCGTTGCCGAGCGCGAGGGCCCGGGCGGTGGCGTCGGTGTGAACGCCGCGCGTCGAGGGGAAGGTGTTCGCCCACGCCGAGCCAGGGTCTTCGGCGGACCTGGTGCGTGAGTAGCCGCCGGTCGGCGCGCCCACGGGCACGTCGATGACGGTGGTGGCCACCGCGGCCAGGAGCGGGCCTCCCGACGGCGGGGGTGACGGAACGGGGCTGCAGCCGAGGACTGCCCCCACCAGGACGACGAGACGAAGCACGCGCATGCGCGGCGGCACGGTAGCGTGACGGCGGGGCGCCTACACAAGCGCCGAAGCGGGGCTGGTGTTGGCCCGCGGCCACCGCCGAACGGGGCCCGCGCGGCCACTGCGCACGCGCGCTCGCTGGCCAGGAAGCAGAAGGCGCAGGCGGGTCCCGTCGGCAACGCGCGGGAGAGGCCGTCTCGAGCCGCGCTGACGGCGACCCGCGTCGCGTGGGAGGTGGTGCGGGAGTGACAAACGCCACAGACGTGGTGTGTTGACCCACATGGGGCGTCGTCGGGGAGCTCTCGCACTCACGGCCTGGCTGATGGCGTCGGTCGCCACCGCGGCGACGAGCGAGGCGTCCGTCAGCGCGGTGGCGCGCACGCTCGGTTACGACGAAGGCCTCTCGAAGCGCCTCACCCAGGAGCCGCTGGTCGTCATCGCGCTGGGCGTGCCCTGCTCGATGTGGCCGGCGGACTCGCGCGTGGCGAGCCACGCGACGCGCTGCGAGCCGGGCGTCCTGAAGCCCGGGCTCGTCGGTGATGCGGCCGCGAAGAAGGCGCTGATTCTCCTCGGCGAGGTCGACGCTGCGCAGGCGCAGGCCCTGGTCGCCCAGGCCAGAGAAGCCCAGGTGCCAGTCGTCGGCGTCGGGCAGACGCATGCCTCGACGGACGTGCTGCTGGTGGTCGACGGCGTGCGGCTCTTCGTGGGCGAGCAGGCCACCAAGCGCCTGGGCGCCCGCTTCCCCGCGGCCGTGCTCAAGCTGGCGACCATCGTCACGGGCCCCGAAGGCGACGTCGACCCGACCGTGCGCGAACCCTGGACCGCCGGCACGTACCCGGACGACGCGCTCAACGCGGGCGTCGAAGGGCCCGTGCAGCTGCGCATCACCGTCGACGAGACGGGGCGGGTGACCGACGCCGTGGTGACGCGGGGCCTGGGCTTCGGGCTCGACGAAGAGGCCGTGCGACGCATCAAGCGGTTCACCTTCAACCCCGGGCGCCGCGGCGGTCGGCCCGCGCGCGTGTCGATCGACTACACGGTGCGCTTCGCCATTCAGGACTGAGGGCTCCTCGAAACTCGACGGCGCGCCCGTTTTGCCGTCACGATGGCCTTCGTGTCGTCTGCCGCTCTGTTGCTCCTGCTCGCCGCTGCGCCCGACGCCGGCCAGCCCCCGGCGGGCCTGCGCTGCCTCACGCGCTACTACACCGGCGAGCTGGCCCACCGGCCCGAGGGCGGCTGGGGCTACCTGCTCGACGGCGGCACCTTCATTCCCTGGCGCGCCGGGCCGCCGTCGCCGCGCGGAGACGCCGGGGCGCCCGGAGACGAAGACGACGACCCGCCGGGCGTCGACCTCGAGTCCATCTACCGGGTGCCGTACGTCGCGGGGCCCATCGTGCCCGTCGACTCGAGCGACGCCGGCACCATCGAGGACCCGGGCCGGGTGCGCGTCGAGCAGCTCTTCCTCGCGACCTACGGCGCCAGCCGCACCGACGTCTTCGACCGCCTCGTGAAGGTGCGCTTCTTCGGCCTGCGCTACCCCTTCCACGAGCTCGCCGCCGAGCCCCTCCGGCGCGTGGTAGCCCGCCTCGAGCCGCAGGTGCTCGAGACGCCGGCGCTCAAGCCCTTCCTCACCAACATCGGCGGCACCTTCATCTGGCGGAAGATTGCCCGCTCGAAGAACCTGTCGACGCACGCCTTCGGCATCGCCATCGACCTGAACGTGCACTACTGGCGCTGGACGCGCCGCGGAGAGCCGCTGCGCTGGCAGAACAAGATTCCGCAGGCCATCGTCGACGCCTTCGAAGCCGAGGGCTTCATCTGGGGCGGCCGGTGGGTGCACTACGACACGATGCACTTCGAGTACCGGCCCGAGCTGCTCGACCCTTCGTGCCGAGAGGGAACGGCGGCCACCATGGACGGAGGCGTTCCCGCGCGCTGAGAAGCCGCTCATGCGCACTCACGCTCACGAGTCGATGGCCCTCCTGCGGCGCGGCCCCCTGCTCGCCGTGGCCCTGGCCCTGCTCGGCTGTCAGACGGCCCGCGAGAACGAGCGCTGCAGTGCGTCCCTGTCGTGCGGCCGTGGGCTCACCTGCTGCGACGGCGTCTGCGTCGACGTGACGCGCGACCTGCGCCACTGCGGCGCCTGTGGCACGAGCTGCGGCGGGCAGAACGCCGTGGCCAGCTGCCTCGAGGGCACCTGTCGCTCCGTGTGCAACGACGGCTTCGGCGACTGCAACGGGCGCGCAGTCGACGGCTGTGAGGTGAACCTGCGCGCCGACGTCTCTCATTGCGGCACCTGCGGCGCTTCCTGCGGCCTCGCCAACGCGACGGCCGGGTGTGAAGCCGGGCGCTGCGTCGTCGCCCGGTGCGCTCCGGGGTTTCAGAGCTGCGACGGGCTCTCGGCCAACGGGTGCGAGGTGGACGTCGGCACCGACCCGCGGCACTGCGGCGGGTGCGGTCAGGGCTGTGCGGTGCCCGAGGCGACGAGCCGCTGCGCCGCGTCCCGGTGCGCCGTGGGCGCGTGCGTCGCCGGCCAGGCTGATTGCGATGGCGAGGCACAGAATGGGTGCGAGGCGAGCCTCGAGACGAGCGCGGCCCACTGCGGTGCGTGCAACCAACCCTGCGCGGCGGGCGAGGTGTGTCGGCAGGGGGCGTGCCGCACGCTCGAGCTCCTGCTCTTCGGCGGCTTCCCTTCGCCCTCGAATCCGACGCCCACCAACCAGGCGCAGCGACTGGTGCTGGGCCAGCGCTCGTTCACCGAGGTGGTGGCCGACGCGGGCCTCGGGGTCCCCGATGCGCGCGCGCATCACGTCACCGCGTGGGACGGCCGGGCCGGGCGGCTCCTCGTCTTCGGCGGTGGCTCGGCGGGCCTGACGCCGGTCGACGCGACGCTGTGGGCCCTCGAGGTGTCGGACGCCGGAGCCCGATGGGAGCCGCTCACCACCTCGGGGGCCGTTCCGGCGCCACTCGTCGGAACGGCGTCGGGGTGGGACGCGGCGCGGCGCCGGTGGTACCTCTTCGGCGGAACCACGGCGGGCAGCAGCGGGCCTCCCTCGGCACAGCTGGCCGTGCTCGACGTCGAGACGCTCACGTGGAGCGCGCCGGCGGTGAGCGGTTCGACGCCTGCGCCCCGCGCCTTCGCCGCGGCGATGGTGGACCCGGCGACTGGCCGCTTCGTGCTCCACGGCGGAGCACCGAGCCTCGTCGCCCCGGCGCTCGGCGACACGTGGACCTTCGACTCGACGAGCTCGACGTGGACGCAGGTGCTGCAGTCGGGCCCCGGCCCCCGCATCGGGCACACGTTCTTCGACGGCGTCTCACCGCCGGTGCTCTTCGGCGGCAGCGCCGACCTCACGACGTCGCCCCTCGAGCTGCGCGCCGAGCTCTGGGAGCTCGACGTCGTCACCAGCACGTGGACGCAGCACACCGTCGCCTCGGGCCCGGCGCCGCGACGCGACGCGCGCGGGGTCTCGGTCGGCGGCGTTCGTCACCTCGTCTCGGGCTCGGCGGTCGACGGCACGGGCGCCGAGGTGCTCTTCAACGACGTGTGGGCGCTCACCTGGCCAGCCCGCACCTTCCAACAGGTGAGGAGCAACGCGCCAGTCGGTGCTCCAGCTGGCCGCAGTGGCTTCTCGGTGGTGAGCCGCGAGCCGCGCTGAAGCGGCGCCGTCACCGCCGGAACAGCTCGAAGAACGATGGGTCGACGCCGGTGAAGCGCACGCCAGCACGGCCGCGCACCTGCAGCCGCGGCTCGGCCCGCTTCGACCAGGTGACGGTGCCGGTGAAGGGCACCTCGCGCTCCCCCAGCCGCAGCTGCCCGTGCACCATCGTTCCCGGCAGCAGCGTGGCCATGAGCTCGAGCGCGAAGCCGCCCGTCGAGACGTCGCTGGTGAAGGCGGGCCGGTCTCCGAGCCACACCTGGAGGCGACGACGGAGCCGGGGCAACAGGCGCTTGTTCATGCAACAGACGGTGACAGGCCTGCAGAGACGATCCAGTTTTCGGCCCGCGTCGGCGAGGGCCCGCTGAAGAAGGAAGCAGGTCGCCATGACTCGCGTCGTGCGGCGCCGTTCCTCGCAGCTCGAGCGCTCCGTGCCGCTTCGGGATGCGTCTCGAGACGCCCGACACAACGTCTCCGCCCGCCGCGGGTCGGGAGCCTCAACCGCCCCCGGGCGCCCCTGGCCGCCGCTCCCCGTCCGAGGCGGCGGCCGCTCGCGACGACGCGTCACTGCACTGACAGGAACAGATCGTCTGCGTACCCGTCGACCGACATGCCTTCGTCATGGGTCGACTCGAGGGTCGCGCGCACCTTCCGCGTGTTCGCCGGCACCGGGCCGCCCGTGGTGCGGAACAGCAGCGAGGTGACGTCGGCCCGGTCGGTGTCGGTGACCCCGCCAACCTCACCGGTGCCGAGCGCAGCGTCGGTCGCCGACAGGAACTCGAGCCGAAGCGTCGCCCGGTCGTTCTGCGCCTCGAACCCACCGAACCAGCCAGACGCCGTGTACCGCGCCTGGCCCGAGTCGACCCGGGCCAGCAGGGCGGCGTCGAGCGTCACGACCTGCGAGAGGGAAGCCGACATGGCCGCGGTCCCGCCGAAGAAGTAGTTCGCGCCGCGGGTCGGAGAGCCAGGCGTCGTCGCCATCGGAAACCCGGGCGCGGTCGTCGCGTAGCGGAGCACCGAGAACGGGCTCCCCGGCGCGCGCACCCACCCGGGAATGGAGGCCACTGGCGTCACCCCGTCGAGGCTCCCCTCACCCGCCTCGGCGTTCCCGTTCACGAGCAGGTTCCCCGAGGGCGGAGGCGGCGGCGGCCCCTGGAGGACGACGACGAGGTCGTCGGCATAGCCGTCGACCGACGTTCCCTCGTCGAAGCTGGTCTCGAGGACCGCCTCGATGGTGCGGGTGCCAGCAGGCATGGCACTCGAGGCGGTGCGCAGCAGCAGCGACGTCATCGAGGTGCGCTCGAGCGGCGTGACGGCGCCGACCGAGAGGGTCCCGAGGAGCGCCCCCGAGGCCGACAGGAAGGTGAGCGTGAGCCGCGCCGAGTCGTTCTGGGCCTCGAAGCCGCCGAACCAGCCGCTCGAGACGACCCGCGTCGTGGCAGCGTCGACCCGCCCAAGCCACTCGGCCGGAACGGTGACGCGCTGGGTGAGGCGATCGTCGGTCGAGCCCTCTCCGCCGTAGAAGAAGTTCGCGCCGCGCGTCGGCGAGCCAGGCGTCGCAGCGCCGGGGTAGCCATTGCCGTATGCGTAGGGCAGCACGTTGGCGATGCCGCCGTCCGACCGGCTCCACGCCGGAATGGGAACGAGCTGACCCGGCATCGAAGCGCCCGCGGCCGCCTCGGCGTCTCCATTCTGAAGCAGGTTCGTCGATTGAACGCCGCCATCGGGGAGCAGCTGACTCCCGATTCCACCGGCGGCGCCGCCGCCACCGGCCATGGCCCCGCCGCCCGCCGAGGCCGTGCCTCCACCGGCCCCACCCCCAGCCATCGTGGCGCCACCGCCCGCCGAGCTGCCACCGCCTGCGCCCGCGTCGAGCCCGACGTCAGCCGGCCCGCACGCACACCCAACGCCACACGCCACCATCACCCCGAAAAGAAGTCGTCGCATGACGACTGCTGTAGGGCGCCGGGGCAGGTCGCAGACACCCCCTCGGGGGGAGGGTCGTTCACATCGCAGGGGCGCGACGGGGCAGGTGCCGGGACAGCTCGAGCGCCGTGCTGTTGGCGAGCGCAGCCAGCCGATCGAGCAACGTCTGCCGACTCACCACCGAGAGGCGTGCGTAGAGGTCCTTGCGGTACGACTTGAAGGTGGCGGGGGTGATGGCGAGCTCGCGGCAGATGGCCTCGGGCTCGAGCCCCCTCCACATCGCGAGCGCGAGCCGGGCCAGCTGGGGCGGCAGCGCACACGCGTCGAACGCCTTGAGCAGGCGCACGGTGCGGTCGACCTCGAGCGAGAGCTGCACGCCGAACCGTTCGTGGCCGGGCCCATCGTGGAGCGGGTAGGCCCGGAGCCGAAGCCGGCCTCCCGTCACCGGCAAGGTGAGCGTCGGCGGCGCGACGGACCGGGTGCGGCCCGGGTCTGCTCGGCGCACCTGGCTCGCCTGCTCGCAGAGCCGGCGAATGACGTCGGGGAGCAGCCCTTCCTCCAGCAGCCGGCCCCGCGCGGCACCGCTGAAGGCGTCCTGGAGCCAGTCGCGCGCGATGAGCGACGCGAACTCGATACGCCCAGTGACCGAGGCCACCAGCATGGCCGAGTCGACCTCGTCGAACACCCGCTCACCTCCCGGCTCGGCCCGCAGCGCGTGGACGAGCCACGGGTAGAACGCCGCGACGTGCACGAGGTCTGCGCGCGTGAAGGCGGGCGCCTCGCGCTCGCGGAAGATGCCGAGAATGCCGATGGGCCCGCCGCCATCGCGCAGCGCCAGGTCGAGCACGTGGTGAATGCCGTTGCGCTTGAAGAGGTGCTGGTAGGTGGCGCCACCGACGAAGGCCTCGCCACCGCCGATGAGGGTGCCGAAGGGCCGCGCACCACGCAGCAGGTTGCCGAACGCCGCCGGGTCGTCGCTGCGCGCCGAGAAGACGTGGCCGGCCGAGGCGAAGAGCTGGTGGCTGAACTCGTCGAAGTGCTCGCTGTAGTGGGTCGTCGGAGCGCAAGTGTCATCGACCCGAATGAGCGACAGGCTGAACGCGGGAACCAGCCGCTTCAGGGCCTCGGAGGTGAATGGCATCTGCGAGAACACCTCGGTGCCAGAGC
>JALOQF010000117.1 GCA_025459425.1 Myxococcaceae bacterium
CGAGGGCCTCAGCGCCGGTCAGCAGCGGCTCGACAAGCTGTTCAACCTGCTCCACGGGGCGCGCCAGAAGTGGCCGCTCTCGGCGCTCGAGAAGTGGGTCAAGTAGCGCGCGTCAGCTCCGCGAGAGAATGTCGACGATGCGGGCCGAGGCGTGACCGTCGCCGTACGGGTTCTTCGCCTGTGCCATCGAACGGTAGGCGGCTGCATCGGTGAGGAGGCGGGTGGCCGCGTCGATGATGCGGGCCGGGTCGGTGCCGACGAGCTGCGCGCAGCCGGCGGAGATGCCCTCGGGCCGCTCCGTCACCTCTCGCATGACGAGCACCGGCTTGCCCAGCGTGGGCGCCTCTTCCTGAATGCCGCCGGAGTCGGTGAGCACCAGCGTGCTGCGCGCCAGCAGGTACACCAGGCGCGGGTAGTCGACAGGCTCGAGGAGGTGCACCCGCGGCGTGCCTTTGAGGATCGCGTCCACCGGCGCGCGGACGTTCGGGTTGAGGTGCACGGGGTAGACGAACTCGACGTCGTCGAAGGTGTTCGCGAGCTGCTTGATGGCCCGGCAGATGTTCTCGAAGGGCGCCCCGAAGCTCTCGCGGCGGTGGCCTGTCACCAGCACGAGGCGGCGGCGCGCGTCGAGGAAGGAGAACTCCCTGGCGAACTCGGCCTCGTGCCGCTCGGCCACCAGGGCCCGGGCGGCCAGCAGCGCGTCGGTGACGGTGTTGCCGGTGACGTGCACGCCGCGGGTGATGCGCTCGGCCTCGAGGGCCTGCCGCGACGTCTCGGTGGGCGCGAAGTGCCAGTCGGCCAGGCGCGACACCAGCACGCGGTTCATCTCTTCCGGGAAGGGGCTGAACTTGTCGCCCGTGCGCAGGCCAGCCTCGACGTGGGCGACGGGCACCTTCTCGTAGAACGCCGCCAGCGCGCCGGCGAACGCGGTGGTGGTGTCTCCCTGCACGACGACGATGTTCGGCTTGACCTCGTCGAAGACGGGCTTGAGCTTCGTGAGCGCCGCCGCCGTGACGTCCGTGAGCGTCTGGCCGGGCTTCATGAGCGCGAGGTCGAAGTCGGGCGTGAGCGAGAAGAAGCGCAAGATGGGCTCGAGCATCTCGCGGTGCTGGCCGGTGACGCACAGGCGGGTGTCGAACGCGGGCGACGCCTCGAGGGCCTGGACGACGGGCGCCAGCTTGATGCCCTCGGGCCGGGTGCCGCAGATGACCAGGACCTTCCGCATGGTGGGGGCGCCTACCGTCAAGGGCGCAGCGATTCAACCCGCGACTTCCTGCCGGCGGCCCCCTCTGGTAACGCGGCCCCCCTCATGAGCGAACGAATCAACGTGCTGCACGAGCAGTGGCTCCCTGACGTCGCCGTGCAGGTGACTCCGGACAAGGGGGGCCTCATCGTCGAGAACTTCGCGTCAGAGAAGCGGTCCGTGGGCCTTCGGTTTCCACTGCGCGCGCGGCTCCCGCTGAACGGTGGCTCGTTCACGATTCGGGTCGCCGGTGAGGTGCTGCTCGGCTCCGGTTTCGGCCTCGTCGCGAAGGTCGGGGCCGAGACCCACTACCCGATGCCCCTGAACTCGTGGAACCGCTTCACGGCGCCCTCGTCGACGCGCGTGTGGCTCACCATCGAGTTGGGCGCCCGGTGCAAGGTGCGCCTGTCGGAGTTCTGGCTCGACACCACCCAGCGAGAGACGCACCTCTTCGACGAGCACATGGAGTTCGACTCGACGCTCATCGTCACGCCGACCTACCCGTCGTCGTACCATCTGTACCTGAGCGGCTTCGTGCACTCGCGGGTGCTTGGCTATCGGCGCGAGGGCGTCGAGCCAGTGCTGCTGTGCATCTACAACTCTTACCGCTACCAGACCGCCTACGACTTCGACGGCGTGCGCGTGCTCCGTGGAAACCTGACCGATCTCATCACGGTGCTCAACAAGCACCACTTCTCTCGAATCGGCATTCACTTCTTCGACGAGCAGTACGCCCTCGCGCTCGATCGTGCCTCGGGCAACCGCGACGCCGAGGTGCTGTTGTGGTGCCACGGGCCCGAGACCCTCTTCTACGACCTGCCCGCCGTGAACGGGCCCTACTTCTCGACGCCCAAGCCCGCCGAGGGCGCCCAGCTCGCCCGCTACCGTACCTTCCACAAGGTGATGGCCTCGTTCGAGCAGCGGCTCAACGTCAGGTGGGTCTTCGTCTCCGACTGGATGCGGCAGCGCTCTCGAGAGCTGCTGGGCCTCGCGTTCGAGCGCTCCGAGGTGATCCCCAACACCATCGACACGCAGAAGTTCGCCCCGGCCCAGAAGCCGGCAGAGGCGAAGCGCAAGGTGTTGATGATTCGTCGCTATGACGACGAGCGGAAGTATGCGGTCGACCTCGCCGTGCAGGCCATCGTCGAGCTCAGCCGGCGGCCGATCTTCAGTCAGCTCCAGTTCACCATCGTGGGCGACGGGCCGGCGCACGACACGTTGTTCGAGCCGCTCAAGCAGTTCTCGAACGTCACTTTCCTGCGCCGCTTCGCCACTCACGACGAGATCGCCTCGCTGCACCGTACGCACGGCATCGCGCTGTTTCCGACGAGGTACGATTCTCAGGGCGTGAGCGCCTGTGAGGCCGCGGCCTCGGGTCTTGCCGTCGTCTCGAGCGACTGCAGCGCCATCTCCGAGTTCATCCCGCGCGCGCTCGAGACGCTCGCGCCCGACAACAGCTCGCTGGGCCTCGCCGACGCGGTGGAGCGGTTGGCGTTGGATGACGAGCACGCGAGCCGGGTGTCGAAGAAGCTGCGTGCTCACATCGTGAAGCTCTGCTCGCCGGCGGCGACGATCGGCAAGGAACTCGAGCTGCTCCGCCGTCCCGTCGCGCCCCGTCGCGTCGAGCCGAGGGGCTCGAAGAAGACGCGGGTGACCCTCACGGTGGGCGTGCCCGTGTACAACATGGAGCGTCTGCTCCCGAGGTGCCTGTCGTCCCTCCTCGCAGGCACCAGGCTCGAGGGCCTCGAGGTGCTCGTCGTCGACGATGGCTCGAAGGACTCGTCGCTCGAGGTCGCGCGAAGCTTCGAGTCGCGCTTTCCCGGCATCGTGCGGGTCATCGCGAAGGAGAACGGCGGGCACGGCTCGGTGATCAACCGCGTCGTCGCCGAGGCGAAGGGCCGCTACGTGCGCCTCGTCGACTCGGACGACTGGGTCGACCCGGTGAACTTCGCCCGCTTCTTCGAGAAGCTTCAGCACGAAGACGTCGACGTGGTGCTGACCGACTTCGCAGAGGACTGGGCGCACCTCGACGCGCTGGTCGAGAAGCCCATTTACGCCAACATTCAGCCCGACACGGTGCACGCCTTCGACCTGCTCGCGAACGGTCGCTATGGCTTTCAGTCGTGGGGCCCCGTGCTCGCGACGGCGACCTTTCGGACCGACTGTCTGCGGCGGGCCCAGCTCCGCGTCGACGAACGCATCGCGTACGTCGACATGGAGTACTGCACCCTGTCGCTCACCCACGTCGAGCGCGTGAAGTACTTCGACCTGTCGGTCTATCGCTACTTCCTCGGTCGCCCGAACCAGACCGTCGAGCGGGCCAGCTTCGAGCGGAAGTACATGCAGCACGAGCAGGTCATCTTCCGCATCGCCAACTACGTCGAGAACACGCCGCTGTCCGAGCCGAAGCAGCAGTACATCGTGAACAACATTCTCAAGCCGCTCATCCACTCGCACCGCATGGTGGTCGGCGAGTGGCTCTCCGACGAGGAGGAGCTGAAGCTCTTCGACCGCGGTGTTCGGCGGTACTCGCTGCTGCGCGATCTGCACCTGCCCGACATTCGGGTCGACCGCCTCGGGAAGCTCAAGCACAAGGTCGAGCGCGTGCTGCTCGAGGGCATCAAGCTGGCGCTGCCCTACCGGTTCGTCAACCAGCTCGAGCCGGGCACCCTCGGTAATGGTCGCCGCGCCGCGAAGTACACCCTCGAGTACTTCACGCCCGCGCTCGCCGTGCAGCTGGCGAAGGACGTCAAGGCCGGCCGGACCTACTGGTACGAAGAGGTCCTCGGACCCGCGACGCGGGTCGTCGATGCCCGTAAACGCCTCGTGCAGGGCCTGGTGGCCGAGGTCGCCCTGGCGCGGCGGTGAGCGTCAGGTCCAGGCCCAGGCCTTCGCGACGCCCAGCTTCGTCGCGAGCTGCCGCGCCTCGACGATGTTGTCTTCGATGCTGCAGTACGTCCACGAGCCGTAGCGGCCGATCGAGTGTACCCCGCGGTCGGCCAGCTTCGCCTTGAGGTCGGCGACGGCGGCGTTCGAGCGGGTGTTGATGTGCACGTAGGCGGGGTTCATCAGCACGGAGTGCTCGGCGATCAGCTTCTGGGTGGTGACGAGGCCTGCCCGCTTCAGCCCATCGAGCACCCGCTCG
This sequence comes from Myxococcaceae bacterium, assembly GCA_025459425.1. GTDB lineage: Bacteria > Myxococcota > Myxococcia > Myxococcales > Myxococcaceae > Xiheimicrobium. The sequence goes on from JALOQF010000117.1 coordinate 4,389, forward strand.
CGCTCGGCCGCGACGTCGACCTTCGCGTGCCGCTCGAAGCCCAGCTCGACGTAGAGGCTCATGCGTGGGTGGTCGAAGATGTTGTCGTACAGGCCTACCCGGTAGAACGGGAGCGCGCGGTCCGGGTAGTAGATCCAGTGGGCGTTGCGCGGGCCCTTCGAGTCGAAGCCGAGGTTGAAGACCAGCACCTGGTTCCAGGTGAAGACCTGCTCGTCGACCGGCAGCCCGCACGCCCGCAGGAGGGCCGGGAACGGCATGGAGCTCACCAGGCGCTCGAAGCGGTACTCGCCCTTCGGCGTGCGTACGGTCTTCTTCTCGAGGTCTATCGCCTCGACGCCCTCGTTCAGCTTGATGGCGCTGGGGTCGACCTCGGTGGCGAGCGCCTTGACGTACTCGATGGCGCCGCCGGCCGGGTACGTGAACGAGGCGTTGTACGAGGCGTTGTCCGGGTTGCGCATGTTGCGCACGATGTCGGTGAGGTCGGCGTAGGGAAAGAAGCGCCCCATCGCGTCGCGGTCGAGCGTGGCGAGGTCGGTGGCGTAGAGCTTCTCGTTGTAGGGAATGAGGAACTTCTCGGCGATCGATCGCCCGAAGCGCGCGTAGAGCATCTCCTTGAAGTTGCCCTCGGGCTGCGCCGGCATTCCGGGGCCGCGCGCCATGTACAGATCGTACAGGCAGTCGATGAACTCTTCCTGGGGCAGCTGGTGGATGTTCTTCTGGAAGGGGAAGTCGATCTGCCGGTCGCCATAGGTGATGAACGACTTCTTGGCGACCGTACGAATGTCCTGGCCGGGCATGCGCGCCCGGAGCCACGCTTCCACCGCCGCGTGCTTGAAGTGGAAGAAGTGCCCCGAATAGTCCCAGGTGAAGCCGTCGCGCTTGATCGTCTTGCAGTAGCCGCCGATCTCGGTGTCGCGCTCGAGCACGACGAGTGAGCCGCCCTTGCCGATGGCCGCCGCAGTGGTGAGCCCGCTGATGCCTGCGCCGACGATGACCGTGTCGATGGAAGTCATGGCGGGCTCTCTGGCCGCCATCGGCGACGTCGTCAAGGCCTGCGGGGCCGGCTCACGGGCTGGAGGGCGTGCGGTAGGTGACAGGAGGCGGCGCGAAGCTGAGCCGGAAGGGGTCGTTCGGGTCGATCGTGACGATCGCCTCGTCGGTGACTCGAAGCAGCGTGCCGGGAATGGGCACGGCAGTGAGGAGGATCTTCCCGTTGGCCTGAAGCTTCGCGAACACCGCGCGGTCTCCCGAGGCGAAGACCGGGAGTTCGACGCCCGGGTTCTGGATCCAGGAGGGGCCCCCGCCCGAGTCGAGAGTCAGACTTACCGTCGCCACTGAACGGGTCGAGATGGGCCGTGGCACCGCCCTGAGCGACAGCGTGACGCCGCTATCCCCATAGGTCGCGATCAGTCCGTAGACTGCGCCTGGGGTGATGCAGTTGATGAACAGATCGTTTGATCCGCAGCGCACCACCGGGGGACACCCCACTGGTGCCTGACAACCCGGTGTTGCGAGGCACAGATTGGACAGGGTGAACGCCCCTGTACCGGGTTCCAGGACGAACGAGCGCGATGCAGGGAAGTCGGGGAAGACCGTAGGGATGACCGTCTCTGTCAGCCCCGTCGGCATGCTCAGAGCTGAGACGATGAGCGAGCCACTTCGTGTCGAGTATTGAATCTGGTCAGCATCGAGCGTTGGGTCAAAAAAGTCTCCGAGCCCGCCTGTCGTGCCCCTGCCAACCACGTCGAGTGAGGTGCCGGCACGGCGAAGCTCGATGCGCCCATCTGGAGGAAGAGACCACACGTTGTTTCCATGGACTGCGAGTTGGATTCCCCCGAACACGCCGACGCGTTGGCCATCGGGGCCGTAGGCCGCGATCACCTGATAGCGCTCACAGAAGGTGAAGCCGTTCGTGGAGCGGTATGGCCCTCGGTCACAAGTGTCCATTCGGTCGACGAAGGTCGTGGTCGTGAAGGTGAGCGGCGGAGCCAGCGTGGCCGCGAACACCCCACGGCGAACTGGGGTGCGCCCAGGCAGGACGGCATTGATGACGTACTCGCCCGGCGCGCCCGGATCGAACTCGACGGCAAGGGCGCAACGCCCGGCGCACGTCACCCTCGGCTCCGCTGCGACGCGGCGCTGATCCGGCCCCAGAACCTCGACGGCGAACGTCGAGAGTGCACACGACACCGTTCCCAGCGACACGGTGTTCCTTTCACCCGCGAACACGAGAATGTCGTTCTTCGGCGCGGGGGCATCGCATCGCGTCTCCGGAGGCGTGATTGGGGCGGGCACGCCCGCGTCGTCAGGCGTCATCGGGGCAGGAGGGCCCGGGTCGACCGGCGGGCGAGTGAAGACCGCGCCGCTGGTGTCGCATGCACCTGCCACGACGAACGAAAGGACAGACAGAAGACGAAAGCGCATGGAGATCCCTTTCAGAAACGAAGACTCACGCCAGCCGTGGGTGTCACCCACGCCCCGCTGACCGAGACCAGGGACACGCCGCTGAACGTGCCGCGGTACGACCGCACCAGGAACCCCGCCTCGACGCCGAACGTGAGCTCGATGGGCCCGATGGGCACGAGCACCTCGATCGACGCCGCGGGGCCCAACACGAACCCGAGAAGGTTCCGTCCTTCGAGCCCGACGACGTCGGTCGACCCGCGAAAGCGCTGGGCCCAGCCTCGAAGCCCCAGCCCGACGTGGGCGAAGACCACCGCCGTGTCTTCGGTGAGCCGCCACAGCCCCATCACGGACGCCCCGACGCCGTCCGCAACGATCCGTCCCACCGAGGTCTCCTGTTGCCCCACGTCAGCGAGCACGTCGGCTCGAACGCCGAGGCGGTTGGCGAACAGGTACGAGCCGCGAAGCCCGAACGTGAGCTGGGTGAGCGGAGAGGCGGGCAGGTAGCGAGCGCCGACGACGGCTCCAACGTGAAGCCGCGGCACAGGCGGTGGCTGAGGGACCGTTCGGCGCGCCGCGTCCGCCTGCAGTGTTTCTGCGACGGCGACGGCGACGAAGCGGGCCGGCTCTCCCTGAGGAAGGTCCTTCGGGTTCAGCTTGCGGCGCCAGCGTGACCTCGTCGATGGCTCCACGACGACGAGGTTCAGGGCGTCGTCCGTGCAGCGGGCCAGCACCACCAGCGGTCCACCCTTGCTGCCAGCGAGCTCGAGCTCTGCGAGCCGCTCCACCTCGGCGGCCTCGAAGGCGCACCCATCGAGTTCGACCGTCACGTCGACGGCCGAAAGCAGCAGCAGCAGCAACGCGCTCATCGGCTCCCTCCAAGGTGTCGAACGCGCGCCAGCCGCGCGCTCTGGGGAAAGGCTGCTTCGAACGCCCTGGCATGGTCCGCCAGCCGAGGGTCCTGCGCGCGGGCCAGACACTCGACCTCTCGCGCGAACGCGTCTTCGGCGAGCGCAGAGTCGGGAGCCGCCGCGCGGGCCTGCGAGAACGCCGCGAACGCCTCCATCGGGCTGTCGAGCTCTTCGAGCAGCAGGCGCCCCAGGGAGATGCTCGCGACAGGCGTTCGTGGGTCATCGGGATGCGCTCGGACCACCTGGCGCAAAATCGAAGCGGCGGTGACGAGGCGCCCCGCGCTGCGCGCCTCGTCGGCCTGGCGGAGGAGGGTGCTCAGCTCAACGCGGGGCTGCTCCGACGGGATGGGCGGTGTCGAAGGTGTCGCCTCCGGCTCGGGGCGCGCATCAGCCGGCCCCTCGCGTCGCGACTCGGCGTCGCTCGAGATCGTCACCCCGGCCGACGACCGCTGCCGGTCGACGAGCACTCGCGTCGACGAGGCCTCGACCTCGGCTCTCGCGTCGACCCGCTTCGATCGCACGGGTTCCTGGCGGGCCTCGATGACGAGCGGGGCTGGCTCGACCGGCCGCAGCGCGACGATCTCGACCGGTGCCGGCGCCGCACTCGGCTCCCGACGAAGGGCCGACCCGAGGATGACGCCGATCGCGAGCAGGCAGGCGCCCGTCGCGAGCCGTGCCGCGACCCGTTGACGGCGATGGCGCCGCCGCCCGGCTGGAATGCGAGCCCGCACGTGATCCGCGCGAGCCGGTGTCCAGGCGGGCTCGAGCGCCGTGCGCGCTTCGTCGAGGTGGTGCCGCAAACGCTCCGGCGTCATGGCGCGATCTCCGTCCCGGCGAGGAGGATCTTCTGTGCGCGCGCGATGCGGCGCTTGGCGGTCGCGAGCGAGCAGCCGCACAGGGCCGCTACGTCTTCGAGCGACTCGTCTTCGACGTGCCGAAGGGTCCAGGCGAGTCGTTCGGCCACCGGGAGTTCGTCGAGCCGCCGATAGAGCTGCACCATCACCGCGTGGCTCTCGGGCGAGAGCGCCGACGTCGCCAGCTCCAGCGGCTCCTCGTCGTCGAAGCCGAAGAACTGGGCGAGGCGTCTCCGGCGAAGCCTGCGACCGGCGAGTCGAACGGTGACGCGCGACAGCCACGCGCGGATGGCCCTCGGTTCGTCGAGCAATGGCATCGACTCCCAGGCCGCGACGAAGACGTCTTGCACGAGGTCGTCGACGTCACCCTCGCGCCCGACGAGCCGGTACGCCAGGCGGGCGACATGCGGCGAGTAGTCGAGAAAGAGGCGATCGTCTCCGCGCGGCGGTGGGACGAGGTGGAGTGGCGCGCGTTGCCTCACGCCTTGCTCATGCCATGAAACGCGAAAACGGCTCACGCGGTCTCACAACTCCACGCGGCTGGCTCGCCAGTCGGGCGTTCACCGGCGCTCGTCCGTTCCGCAGCGCAGGCCACGAGGCTCGACCAACAACTCGTTCATCGTCGATCGCGCTTCCCCGCCCGCTGTCGTTGAGCTCAACCGGTTGCTGGTGGCTTCTTCGCGTCAGGGTGCGCGATGAGATCGATCACGATCGTGCTCGCGAGGATGAGCACGTCATCTTCCCCCGGCTGCACCTCGACGCCGTACGTGTCAGTCCACGAGAACCACCGCTTCGACACCTCGGCCACCACCTTCCCGCTGCGGCGGAACGTGTACTCGTGCTCGAGCAGGCTCCCGGTCGCCTCGAGATCATCCGGCCCGGGAACGTCGACCGTGAACCCGATGCGGAACAGGTTGATGAGATCCTTCTTCACCACCGCCGACGGTTTCCCCTCGCGGACGATCTCATACGCCGCAGTGAGCGAGATCAGCTTCTCGCGAATGAGCGCGACCTCCTTCTTGTTCGAATCCAGCATCGCCAGCTTCTCGCGCACGAGCGTGAACGCCTTCCCGTCGACGTAGAACGCCTCGCGGCCCGACTCGTCCTTGATGGCGAAGTCCTCCCCGAACGACAGCCACTTCTGCTTCACGACGTAGCGCATGGCTGCGCACCCTACTCGGCAAACACCCGGCCGAGCACCGCCCACCACGCGGGCACCGTGACGAACGACACCACCGCCCCCACCGCCGCGAGCGCCGCCGACACCGGCGCCGCCAGCCGGTGCTCCGTCGCCAACACCGCCGCCGTCACCATCGGCGCCATCGCCGCCTGCGCCACCGCCACCTTCGCCTCGAGCCCCGTCGGGGCTCCCACCAGCCACACCACCGCGAGCATCACCGCCGGGGCGACCCCGAGCTTCCACGCCAGCCCGCCCACGAGCGCTCGCCCATGGTCCTTCAGCCCCGACGCCTCGAGCTGCCAGCCCACCGACGCCAGCGCGAGCGGCGTCACCATGTCCGCCAGGCGCGTCAGCACCGGCTCCGCGCCCGATGGGAACTCGACCGGCCGCAGCGCGAACGCGAGCACCAACGCCACGAAGGGCGGAAACGTCACCAGCCGCCGCGCGACGATCGACCACGAGGGGCGCTCCCCGCCCATCCACATCGCGAAGGGCACCGCTCCGGCGCTGAAGGCGAGGAAGCTCCCGAGCTGATCGAGCAGCGCCGCTGGAGCCACCGCTCCGCGTCCTCCCAGCGCCTCCACCAGCGGAACGCCGACGAACGCCGTGTTGCCCAGGCCACAGCTGAGCGCCAACGCCCCGGCGATCTCCCGGCTCGCCCAGCCGCGCCGCACCGCCACCACCGCCAGCCCGGCCGACACCAGGAACAACGCCCACAGCGTCGCCGCGCCCACCAGCACGCCCGGCGCCAGCGTCACCCCGTGCACCGTCTTCAGCACCAGCGCCGGGAGCGACACGTTCAGCACCCACGCGTTGAGCACCTTCGGCGCCTCGCGGGGAATCGCCGGGAGCCGCCGGGCGAGCGCGCCCAGGGCGAAGCACCCGACCAGCAGGCCCAGCATCAGCGCACCTGCGCGAGCGTCGCGACGATGCCTTCGCCGTACAGCGCCAGCCGCTTCTTGCCGAAGAAGGGCAGGGCCAGGAGCTGCTCAGGAGACGTCGGGTTCATCGCGGCGATCTCTTCGACGAGCGGGTTCGACAACACCACCGACCCCGCCACCTTGCGCTTCGCCGCCGCTTCTTTCCGGAACGCGAGCAGCGCGTCTTCCCGCCGGCGCCGGCCCGGCTCGCGGTCCTTCTTCTCGTCGGGCATCGCCAGCTCGCCGTTGCGCAGCTTTTCGATCTGCACCTTCACCAGCTCGATCACCCGGTCGCCGTGCTCCCGCACGAACTGCCCGCGGACGTTCTTGATCTTCCCCAGCTCCTTGAGGCTCGTCGGCGGCTTCACCGCGATCTCACCGAGCGCCGTGTTCGACAGCATGCGCCCCATCGGAATGTCAGCGGCCTCGGCCGCCTCGAGCCTCAGCGCGTGCAGGCCCTTCGCGATCGCCTGCGCCAGGGCCACTTCCTTCGCGTTGAGCCCCTGCTTCGGAATCTTCAGCTCCGCGTTCGTGATGTCCGGCCGCACCTGGGCCTCGGCGCACATGCGCGCGCAGTCGAGCTCGACCTCTTCGAGAATGTCGGCGTCGACGCAGGCCTGCTTCACCATGCGCCCCAGCGTCGTCAGGTACCGCACGTCGTCGGCGATGTACGCGCGCAGCTCCGCCGGGAGCGGCCGCTGCGAGAAGTCCGCCTGCTGGTGCTCTTTCTTCAGCGTCGCGCCGAGCTTCTCGAGCACGAGATCGCCCAGCCCCACCTTCGGCCAGCCCAGCAGCGTCGCCGCCCGGTGCGTGTCGAACAGCCCCGCCACCCGAATGCCCGCCTCGGCCAGGTACTGCAAGTCGCCCATGGCGGCGTGGAAGATCTTCGTGCGTGACGCATCGGCGAAGACGTCACCGAGCGGCGCCACCGACACCTCGGGCGCCAGCGTGTCGACGAGGAAGATCGACTCGTCGGTACCCACCTGCACGAAGCACAGGCTCGCCCGGAAGTGGTGCATCGAGTCGGCCTCGACGTCCACCGCGAGCTCCTGCACCGCCGCCACGCCGGCCTTCACCTCGTCGAGCTGTGACGGGCGGGTCACGTCGATGGTCCGCTCTGGAAATCCCACGGGCGGGGCGACTAGCAACAACGCCGCGTTTGGGCTACGGGCCCGGCGCGCTTTGAACCGGGAATCCCCATGAACGAGCTCGACAAGCTGGAGAAGAGCATCGTGTCGTCGATGGGCAAGGCCATCGCCGACTGGAACCTCGTCGAGGCCGGCGACCGCATCATGGTGTGCCTGTCGGGCGGCAAGGACTCGTACACGATGCTGCATGGGCTCGAGCAGCTCCGCCGCCGCGCCCCGGTGCCGTTCACCCTCGTCGCCGTCAACCTCGACCAGGGCCACCCGGGCTTCCCCGGCCACCTGCTCGAGGGCTGGCTGAAGGCCGAGGGCTACGACTACCGCATGCTGAAGGAGGACACGTATTCCATCGTCCTCGAGAAGCTCAAACCCGGGCAGACGCAGTGCTCGCTCTGCAGCCGGCTGCGCCGCGGCATTCTGTACAACGCCGCCGTCGACCTGGGCTGCAACAAGATCGCCCTCGGCCACCACCGCGACGATCTCATCCACACGTACCTGCTGAACCTCTTCTTCGCCGGCGCCTCGGCCACCATGCCGCCGCTGCTCAAGTCCGACGATGGGCGCAACACCGTCATCCGCCCGCTCTGCTACGCGAACGAGGCCGACATCGCGCGCTTCGCCGAGCTCAAGGCCTTCCCCATCATTCCGTGCGACTTGTGCGGCTCGCAGGAGAACCTCCAGCGCAAGAAGGTGAAGCGGCTGGTCGACGAGCTGCAGAAGGACATTCCCAACGTGAAGAGTTCCATCGTCTCGGCGATGGGGAACCTCCACGTGTCGCACCTGCTCGACAAGCAGTTCTGGAGCGCGCCGACGGAAGAGGCTCCGCCGCGCGCGACGCTGAAGTCCGCTGAAGGGCTCGTGGCGTTGAAGATCGACCCGAGCCGGGGGGAACACCATGGCGCGTGAGACGTTCGAAGCAGCCCGTCGGGAGCGCAACGCCGCCCTCGTCGAGACGATGCTCCTCGCGGCGAGCGCCGACGGCCGCATCGAGCCGAAGGAGCTGCAGGTGCTGATCGCCCGCGTCATCGAGCGGCCCGAGTTCGAGGGCACCGACGCCGAGACGCTCAACACCATGCTCGAGAACGGCGCGAAGCGGCTGGCGTCGGCGAAGCAGCTCGACGACGTGCTGGCCAGCCTCAAGGAGCGCCTGCCCGAGCACCGCAACCGGTTGCTGGCCTTCGGGCTCGCGGCGGCGGTGGCGTTCGGTGACCGCAAGGCCACGCGCGAAGAGCTGGGCCTGCTCAAGACGGTGCAGCTGTCGTTCGGCATCTCGGAGGACGAGGTGCAGCGCGTCGTCGACGTGGTGCAGCGGGGCGAGTCGCTCACCGAGGTGCTGGGCGAGCCGCCGGAGCACCTCTTCACCGAGACGATGGTGCTGGTGGGCGCCGCCGACGGCGTGGTGCGCGAGAGCGAGCTGCTCTCGATGTTCGAGAACCTCGCGGGCGACCCCGTCTTTCGTGACGTCTCTCGCGCGTCGGCCGAGGCGGCGCTCAAGACGGCGATCCAGAACCTGGCGGCCGAGGGGTTGCCGCGACGCATGGCGGCGTTGGCCCGCGGCCTCACCACGCGCACGCAGCGGAAGAAGGCGTACCAGCTGGGCGTGCGCATCGCGAACGCGGGTGGCGCGCCAGGCAAGCCCGAGCTCAAGGTGCTCGAGCTGCTCCAGGCCACCTTCGGCCTGTCGGACGACGACGTGAAGAAGCTGACCGCGGAGGCGTGATGCCGAACTCCTCTCCTCCAAAGCCCCGCGCCACCTTCCGCTTCGCGCTGCCGCCCTCGCTCATCGACGTCGAGGCCCGCGCTCCGGCGCTCTCGGCGTACCTGAGCCAGGCGCTCGGCAAGCCCGCCGAGGTGGTGGTGCCGACGTCGTACGAATCGCTCGCGAAGGACCTGCTGGGCGGCAAGGTGGACGCCGCCTGGGCGCCGCCCTTCGTCTGTGCGCGCATCGAGGCGATGGGCGTGCGGGTGCTGGTGCGGGGCGTGCGCGCCGGCGCGTCGACGTACCGGGCGGCGCTCGTGTGCCGGGCCGACTCGAACGTCACGAAGGACTCGCTGCAGGGCACCACCGCCGCGTGGAGCGATCGCGACTCGGTGGGCGGCTACCTCTTGCCGATGGCGTGGCTGCGCGAGCAGGGGTTCGACCCCGCGAAGCTCTTCTTCCGCCAGGACTTCGTGGGCAACTACCGCAGCGCCCTCGAGCAGGTGGCGAAGGGCGCCGTCGACGTGACGAGCGTCTTTGCGCCCGCCGCGAAGGCCGGAGACACCACCGGCATCAGCGAGGTGTGGCCGGGCAACGAGGCCCGCTTCCGCGTGCTCGCCTTCACCGAAGAGGCACCCAACGACGGCGTCGCCGTGTCGATGGCGATGCAGGGGCCGCTCGTCACCGAGCTCGAGAAGGCGCTGCTCGCGATGAAGGACACGGAGCCGGGCGCGGCCGTGCTGAAGGACCTGTTCCACGCCGACAAGTTCGAGCCCGCGCCCCGCATGGGCTACCGCGCGCTGTACCGCGTCGCGCTCGCGAGCCTCTGACGTTCAGGCCGGGCCGGGCGGCGTCACCAGGCCGCGCCGGAGCGCGAGGGCGAGCGCCGTGCCGCCGAGCAGGCCGACGACGTAGCCGTACTTGAGGCCCACCACCGCGGCCGCGACGGCCAGCACGACGTAGAGCTGCTTCGGCTCCGAGGCCACGTCGCGGATGAAGAGCATCAGCGCGAGCGCCTCGAAGAGCAGCACCACCCCCAGCACGGGCATGGGGAAGATCTTCACCACGGTGGCGAGGCCCGGCGCGAAGAAGAGGCCGAGCACGAGGTAGAGGCTGCCGTAGATGACCGCGGCGCCTCCCGTGCGGGCCCCGAAGGCGTGGAAGCCCACCAGCCCGCCGCAGCCGTGACAGGTGGGCACGCCGCCGAACCAGGGCGCGATGACGTTCATGAGGCCATAGGTGAGGCCGATGCGGCGAACGGTGACGGGGCGCTCGGGAAACAAGTCCTCCGTCGCGCGGCTGGTGGCGATGACCGAGTTGCCCAGCGACAGCGGGAGCTGCGGGAGCGCGAGGAGCAGCGCGCCGTCGAGCAGCTCCGACTGTGTTGGCACCACGACGGACGGCAGGCGGAACCCCACCGCGGCGCCGAGCTGGGACACGTCGACGTGGAAGACGAGCGCGTAGACGAGGCCGAGGCCCATCACGAGGAGCGGAGCGGGGACTCGGCGGCGGCCTCCGCGGAGGGCGATGAGGAGGAGCGTCGCGATGAGGGCCAGGGCCATGCCGCGCGCGCCGTCCGAGACGACGTAGTCCTTGAGCCCGAGGGTCGCGAGTGAGAGGCCGAGGCCCAGCTGAATGCCGCGGACGACCTCCTTCGGGACCACCCGGGCGAGCCAGTCGAGCAGGCCGGTCGTCGCCAGCACGAGCATGGTGACGCCGATGACCAGGCCTCCGCCAGCGAGCGTGCCGGCCGAGAGCTTCTGCGCGAGCATGATGGCGGCCATCGCCTTGAGCGGCTGGACTGGCATCGGCATGCCGTAGGCGAGGCCAGTGGCGATCTGCAGCGCACCGAAGACAATGAAGACGCTCGCGGCATCGAGGCCGCGGGTGGCGACGAGGGCGATCAGCAACGGCAGATCGGTGCCGATGTCACCGAAAGCGCCGGCGAGCTCGTGGCGATCGAAGCGGAGGCGGGGTGTGGCGCTCACGACGCGTGCACCGTAGCGCGGGAAGGCCGGTTCACAGCACCACCGTCACCTGGGCGTAGCCGTACACCGAGGTCGCGGCGCGAGCGCTGGGCGTCGCCTCGGCGAAGGGGCAGGCGAGCCAGAGGGCCAGCCCGGTGTCGAAGGTGAAGACGCTGTCGGCGGGCGTCCAGCGGAATCGGCCTTCGAGGTGGTGCCCGAGGAAGGGCGCGGCGTTCGTGCCGCGAAGCCCGGTGGCCGCCCAGACGTCGCGCGCGCTCCACAGCCACGACGGCCGCCAGACGACGGAGGCGTCGACGGTGGCGGCGGGTTGGATGGACAGTCGCGCGCCTGGCGAGACGAGGTTCGAACGCGAGAGGAGCCCCCAGAGGCCGGTGGGGCCGAACTCGAAGCGCCGCGCGGCGAAGAGCGGGTCGAAGCGGGTGGAGCGCCCGTCGGTGTGGTCGTCGTCTCCGGTGGCGAGGTCGATGGTGTGGCGGCCGAGGTCGAGGCGGAGGTTCTCGAGGGCGAGGCCGACGCGGGCGTTGAGCGGCTCCAGCGGGTTGACGAGGCGGTCGTTGAGCAGGGCAGGGTCGTTCGCCCAGGCGCGGGAGTCGGCGAGCTCGAGGGCGGCGCGGAAGGGACCCGGGGTGAGCTCGACGGCGAGGAGTGTCCGGAGGGAAACGGCCGTGCGCGGCGAGGGCGTCGGCGCGCGTGGGTCGTCGTCGAGATGCTCGAGGCGGGTGCGGTGCTCGAGGGAGAACGAGAGCCACGAAGGCAGGTCGAGCGTCGAGGCCAGCCGTGGCGGCGCGGCCTGCGCGGCGAGCGGGAGGAGGAGCAGGCACCAGCGCATGGTCCGCGGTGTCGTGGGCGGGTGGGGGGAAGTCAATGACGGCGCCTGGGCGCGAGCGGTGATGGGGGAAGTTGAGTCGTGGCCAGTCGGCGCTCGAGGCCGGAGCGCTGATGACGGGAGCGCCGAACCACCGGCGGCTCGGGCAGAGGGCTCGAAATACTGTCGCGTCAGCTTTCTCGCCGCGCCCTCGTCGGGGTGAACCGAGAGGCTCGTCTTCCATGACTTCAACCGCGCTCAGCTCGAAGTGGTGCCCCGAATCGTTCTCGGTGAGCTCGTCGTCGTGCGCGTCATTGCGCATCGATCAGGTCATCGACTGCAGCTTCAAGGGTTACGAGCACCAGCCGCTCGCCCTGCGCCTTCGCGTGCCACCCACTTCCTGAACGCTCTCCACGACGGAGACCTTCACGAGGCCGGGTGGCGAAAGCTCCCCGGCCTCTTCGCATTTGGAGCGGACCGACGAGCGCAACCCTCTCCGGCAGAAGCCCCATCGGTCAGGGCACGGGCCTCCAAAACCCGCTGCTGAAGGTTCGACTCCTTCCTGCCGTGCACACGCGGGTGTCGCCCATTGGTTGGGCACCCGGACGCCTTCCCGGAGAAGCGGGTTCGATTCCCGCCTCCCGCTCTTCGTCGTCGTTCTCTGACAGCGTGAATAGCAGTGGTGAACGTCGCGCGTTCGGCAGCTCGAGCGCGCGGCGAACAAGGACGGGATGTGACCAATGGAGGTCCAGCGGGCCGTAACCCCGCCGCTCGCTCGCGAGCATGGTGAGTTCGATTCTCACCCCGTCCACAGGCGGGTGTCGCCAAGCGGGAAGGCATCAGGCTTCCACCCTGACACGCGCGGGTTCGATTCCCGCCACCCGCTCAGTGGGGCGTAGCTCAACGGTGGAGCGACCGCCTTTGAAGCGGCCGGCTGAAGGTTCAAGTCCTTCCGCCCCAGCATCGCAGCACGGGTCCTTGGCACGTCCGGGATTGCAGCCGCCTGTTAAGCGGCACGAGCTGGGTTCGACTCCCAGAGGGCCCTTGTCGTTGTCGTCGTCGGTCCACTGGCCATCATGGTGAAGGCGCCGCTCTGCAACAGCGGTCAGCTCGGTTCGATCCCGAGGTGGACCTCACTCTCGCCGCGTTCGACTTCCGGGAGGTCGCTGGGTTCTCAATCCAGCCAGACGGGTTCGACACCCGTACGCGGTACTGCAGCCCCGTTCGCGCTTCAGGTGAGGCCATCGACCTTTCAAGTCGAAGAGGCGGGTTCGATTCCCGTACGGGGTACTGGAGCGTCGTCCAATGGCAGGGCCCGCGGCCGATGACCGCGAGACGGGGGTTCGATTCCCTCCGCTCCTACCTGTCGAGGTTCGTGATGCATCTGGCGAGGCAGCTGCCCTGTCACGGCAGTGAGGCGGGTTCGATTCCCGCACGGACCGCAGTGGTATTCGCCGACCTGGCCGTGGTGGTCCAGGCAGCCGCCTGAAGAGCGGAACATCCTGGTTCGATTCCAGGGGTCGGCACAGCAGCGCCCCCGCAGCTCGGTGGTCGAGCACTCCCCCGGTACGGGAGCGGCCCAGGTTCGATTCCTGGCAGGGGCCAGCGGGCGAAAGCGGCCCATGCGAGTTCGACCCTCGCCCCGAGCACCACATTCACGCCCTGGTGGTGGAACCACCGGTAGACACACCGGCCTCAGAAGCCGGCGCTCGAGACGAGCATGCGAGTTCGACTCTCGCCCGGGGCACTGCGACGTCCAGGTGGCTGGAACGGGAGACACGCCGCGCTCAAAACGCGGTGCCCTCGCGGGCGTGCGGGTTCGACTCCCGCCCTGGACAACGATGGAGGGTGAACCGGCGAGGGGCCGGCGCCGGCTTGAACCCGGTGGGCACCGCCAGGTGTGGGGCTCGAGACCTCCGCCCTCCGCAGCAGCATCATTTGGAAGGTGACCTGGCGATGGAGCCAGACCTCGCTCGAAACGAGTGTGCGTCTTCACCGGCGTGGGGTTCGAGTCCTCCGCCTTCCGCATGGAGAGTGAACGCCGAATGGTCGGCGGCCCGCTTGGAAAGCGCCGCGGTCCCGCGAGGGGCTGAGGATCGTGCCCTCCGCTCTCCGCTGTCGTGGAACGTCATCTGGCTCGTGGGTGCCAGCCCGTCTGCTACGCGGTGAAATCCGACAAGGAGAGGCAGGTTCGACTCCTGCACGTTCCGCTGCACACCACTGCGGTTCGCGACTGTCAGGCTGTTCGATGCTCCATCCCCGAGTCGTTGACTTTAGCTAGGGGGTCGATGACGACGATCGGACGTTTCACGGCGAAGACCCCGGTGCAATCTGCGGTTTCGCCAGCGAGCCAGGCTCAGGCCCTTCGTCGCACGCGCGCGCGTTCGCCTCGTCCTGCGTCATCGACTTCGATGCGGCCAGGAACTTCCGCGTCACCTCGTCAGGGTTGAAGTACTCGCCTCCGCTCTGACGCAGCCTCTCTCCGACGACGCTGCTCTTTCCTGCGCCGTTGACGCCGGCGAGCACCGTGATGCGGGCGCGCTCAGCCATGCTTCTTGGCGCCTGCGACAGCGGCCTCTCCGAAGGCTCCGGGAGCTGCGGTGAAGAGCGACCGGGCCGCGGCACGCGCCTTGGTCGTTCGCATCCGGGCGACCAACTCGTCGAACTCCTGCGTCAGCGCCTTCAGGTTCGGTTCGTGTCTGGCGAGCAGCTCGCTCATGCGGTCGATGGAGACCAACACGGCCTTGGGAGCGTCGTGCTTCGTGATGACGACCGCCCCATCCTGGACGGCGGTGTCCAGCACCGAGGCGAACCCATTCTTTGCGCTCGTCGCCGGCACGGACTGCGTCGTCGCCGCAGATCGGGTGATGGCGCGGAGCATCGAGAAGAGGTTTCGGTTCTGTTCAACGCCGAGTGACACGACCCGCGTCAGCGCCTTCGAGTCCGCCGGCTTGTTCAGGACCTGCACCACCCCCACCGCAGCTGCCGTCGCGGCCAACTCGTTCGAGGTGTTCGAGGTCAGCCACACCACCGACGCCGCCGCTCCCCGCTCGTGCAGGCGACGAACGAGGGAGACCCCATCAATCTTCGGCAGGTCCAGGTCGACCACGACGACGTCGAACGCTTCCGAGCCTGCGAGCTCGAGCGCCTCGGCTTCCTTCGCGACGCTCCTCAGCTCGAAGCCTGAACGCGCCATGGCGCGCGCGGCGCTCGGCGTACCTTCGAGAACCAGCACTCGACCCTTGGGCTGGAGCTGCATGCAGGAAGAATAGCCAGATTGGCTATTCCTGCATGCAGGCCCATGGTTTCAGCTCCTTGCGTGGACGGTTCTCGGGGCGCGCGCAGGCGCTCACCGTGGCAGGTGGTGCAGGACCTCAAACTCCTCCGTTCCGTGGTGCCGCTCGAGCCGCGGGTGCAGGCGTTGCTCGAGTGGCTCGAGCGCTTCAGCGTGACGACCGACGAGGAGGGCCCGCCCAGTCCTCGTCGCCTCACGACGTCGAGCCATGCTCCTCATCATCGCGCGCCCGGCCCCGCCAGGCGCCAGAGCGCTCCAGCGCCGCCAGCAGCCCGACGAGCTCTTCCAGCGTCGAGCCGACGCCCGGCTGCGGGAAGTTCCGCGTGACGACCTCCTTTGAGAGGAGCATCGCGAGGTACCGCAAGCGAGGCCGCGCCTCGTGCGCGAAGGCCCGATAGTCGGGATGCCCGGTGTTCACCTGCCACCGATTCTCGGTGAGTCGTGAGCGCCACGACTGCAAGGGCTCGTTGACCTCCTCGGGCTGAGGAATGCCAGCGTCTGCGCGTCGGTGATGCTCGCTCACGATGCGCACGGGCACGATGAACACCCGCTCGCGCTCGCCCTGCCGTGCCAATACCTCCACCGACTCCGTGGCCGATGGGCTGAGCGCCTCGATGGTGGCGAGGTTTCCTGCCGCAGCCAGCGACAAGGCGCTCGAGGCCTTCCACTCGAAGGTGACTCCTTCACGAATGGCTCGCCCGTGTTCGTCCGCCGCGACGGCGTGGAGCTCCTTGCGCTCCTGTACCCCCAGCTCCAGCTTCGACGGGCGAACGGTGACCGCGAACAGCGGGCCCGGAGGGAAGAGCTCTGGCTGCTCGGCTGGCTCCCCTTCGGCCTCGGCCGGCGGTGCCGGGTCTGAAGGCGACGAAACGGCGCTCCCCGACGATGGCGCGTCATCGACCGTTCCGCTTCGCTTCGAGACGGGGAACCACTCCAGGTGCGGGACGAAGTTGGTGACGCGCGTGAAGAGACGAGCCAACTGGCGATGCATGTCCTCGGACAGTGAGGCTGCCTCGGCGTTGCTTCGCTCCTCGAGCCGGGCGGCGACGACGGGTTCGATGGCGACGAGCGCGTCGATGAGCGCAGAGGCTGCCGCGTTC
Source organism: Myxococcaceae bacterium (assembly GCA_025459425.1). Lineage (GTDB taxonomy): Bacteria > Myxococcota > Myxococcia > Myxococcales > Myxococcaceae > Xiheimicrobium. The sequence goes on from JALOQF010000117.1 coordinate 20,689, forward strand.
GGAACGATGCCGCGGCGTGAGCCCGGCGCGACCTCGAGGTGAGGGAAGTCGACGACGCCCACGAGGCGCTCGTCAGTCCACGGCGGGTGCGCCAGCTCCGGGAGGCTGGCGAGGTCGTCGAGCACCACGGCGCCGGCACAGCCGAGCCTCACCCGGCCGGCGTCGGGGCCCGCGTCTCCTGCGAAGTGCAGCGTCACCTCGATGGGGAACTTGAAGTCGGGCAGGCGAATCGGCTCGAAGCCGGGCAGGCGCTCGCCGGCGAGGTGGCTGGGCTTGATGACGACGAGCTTGTCAGCGGCGCCGCGAGCGATTCGGTCGACCAGCTTCAGCTCGGTGCCGTGGCGCACGAGCTGCCCGCGGAGCTCGACCGACAGGTACGTGGCCAGCCGTCCGCCCACCGTTGGAGCGAGCGCCGCGCGGTGAAGGCGACGCACCTGCACCTCGGTCCACGTCGCGGGGCGGCCGATGACGTCGGGCATGCGGGTGATGGTGTAGCGGGGCGAGTCCTCGAACAGCGTCAGCCCCCACACCTCGGAGCCCCCGACACAGCTCAGGATTCGGAGCTCGTGGCCGACCGCCCAGAAGCCGAGCAGGCCGATGCCGTACTGCCCGAGCATCGCCTGGCGCATGCGCTCGTCGAACGACAGCTGCCGCTTGCGGGAGTGCCCGATGTTGGTGGCGATGGTGGTGAGCGCGTCTTTGCGCGGCAACTCGGGCAGCACGCCAAGGCCGTCGTCGAGGATGGACAACACGGTCTCACCGGCGTCGCGGGAGCGTTCGATGGTGATGTGAGCGGCCTGCTCGTCCAGCGCGTTCTGCACGAGCTCCGCGACGGCCTTGCGTGGGTCTGACTGGCTGCGGGCGAGGTGGCGAATCAGCTCGAAGGGGTCGTGAACGCCGATGTTCCCCACGGCCGAGCCATCGGGCATCTGGCGGAGTCTGCGTGGCACGTGGGCATCATGGCTGAGGAGCGGGCCTGGGCAATTCTGTGTCAGCCGCGACGGGCGTGGAGGACTCAGCATCGCCTTGAATTGACGGGGCCTGTTGCCAGAACGCCGCCCGCTGTCCCCGACCCACGAGCTGGCGGGCTTTGCGCCGGCATGACCCGATCCAAGCTCCCACGAGACCCAACCGTTCGTCAGTTCATCAGCCTCTGGCTTCGCGACGTCGTGGGCCCCGGTGTGCGGCCGACCACGGCCGGTGGCTATCGGTACATCTGCCAGAATCGAATCCTGCCGGAGTGGGGCGAGCTGCGGTTGCGGGCCCTCCGCGCGGTCGAGGTGCAAGCGTTCCTTGCCAGTGAGCTTCGTCGCGGCCAGGCCCCGTCGACGGTTCGCCAGACGCTGCGAATTCTGCGGATTGCGCTGGAGCGCGCTCGCGGCTTCGGGTTCGTCAAGGTGAACGTGGCGCGCGAGGTCGTCACGCCTCGCGTGCCTCGGCCGGTCATCGTCCCGCTCGCACCAGGCGAGGTGCGCGCGCTGCTTCGTGCAACACGTGGCGATGCCGTCGGTCGTCTCGTCGTGCTTGGCCTCGCTGGACTTCGCGCGGGCGAGCTGAGAGGCCTCCAGTGGGGCGACCTCGACCTTCGGACCAGGCGTCTGCACGTGCGACGTACCGCGCAGTGGGCCGGGAAGGGCCTCGACATCGTCCCGCCGAAGACCCTGGCCAGCCTGAGGACCATCGCGCTGCCCCGGTTCGTCGTTCGCGAACTGGCGAAGGTTTCGCGCCGTGAACGGAGGGGCTTTCTCTTCGCAGGCGTGAAGGGCACGCCGCTCCACGGAACGGTGCTGCAGCGGTGGCTGAACCGCGCGGTCATGAAAGCGCGGCTGCGGCGAAACGATGTGACGGTGCACCTGCTTCGGCACACGGCAGCGGCCATGCTGCTCGAGAGTGCCGTCCACCTTCGCGTCGTGATGAACGTGCTGGGCCACTCGCGGGTGTCGACGACGATTGAGGTCTACGGGCACCTGCGGCCGGAGCTTCATGCCCAGGCGGCGGCGACGATGGATTCGTGGATTTATCGGCAGCGGTAGCGCAACTACCGCTGCCGAACCCACGGCTGCGACGGCGAGCCCCTCATCGCTGCCGAGGTCGAAGGGCAGCTGCCGAATTTCCTGTTGGACCT
>JALOQF010000118.1 GCA_025459425.1 Myxococcaceae bacterium
GGCGTCGAGCGTGACCTCGAGGCGGTGCGCGCCTTCGCCCGAACCAGCCAGCCTTCTCCCGGTGCCGTGTCGGCCCTTTCGGCGCTCGAACGGGCGCTCGAGGTGAACGACCGTTCGAAGGGGCACGCCGCCGCCGGAGAGCTGACCCGCGCGCTGCGGCGCCAGACGGCCACCATCTCGGCCTCCCTCGCCGAAGCGTGGTCGCGCCTGGGGGTGCTGGTGGTGGGCTCGCTCGCCCTCGCGGTGCTGGCCTTCGTGGCGCTGGTGGCGGTGGCCCGCGCGAGCGCTCGGCTGGTGCAGCAGCGCGCCGCGGAGCACGAGGCGGCGCTCCGCGAGACGAGCCGCCTGTCGGAGTCGCTCCAATCGCTCGCGGCCCAGGTGACGCACGACCTCGCCAACCCGCTCGCCTTCGTGATGAGCAACCACCAGTTCCTCGAGCGCCAGCTCGCCGACAAGGCCGGCGCCGATGGAGAGGTGCGCGAGGCCCTCGAAGACACGGGCGAAGGCCTGCGCCGCATCGAGGGCCTCATGCTGGGCCTGCGCGCCTCGAGCGCCCTCATGCAGTCGAAGCAGCCCGCACGAATCGCCGACGTCCTCGACGCGGTGCTGCTGCTCGTCGAACCCCGGCTCAAGCGCAACGTGCAGCTCGTGCGCGACTACCAGCCGCTGGCGGGCCGGCTGGTCGACCCGCTCCCCTTCATGCGCCTGGTGAGCCTGGTGCTGCTCGACGCCGCCGAGCGCTGCGCCCCAGGCAGGCGCGGCGTCGTCACGCTGGGCACCGACGGCGATCGCCTGCGCGTGTCCATCGACGGCGAGCTGACGCGCGCCTGGGCGGCGTCGCTGCCGCAGGTGGCCTCGGGGCTCACCTTCGAGGTGTTCCTCGAAGCGCCCTCGCGGGCCGACATCTCGCTCGGGCCGCCCCCCCTCGCGCGCGCGTAGTTTTCGTGGCTGACACGAAAACCCATGGGCCGCCCCCCGGCGCTTCTGCTTTGCTCGGTGGAGACGAATGCCGACGATTCGTGTCAACGACTACTCGTACGAGTACGCGTGGTGGGGCCAGGGCGAGGCGCTCGCGCCCGTGCTGCTCCTGCACGAAGCGGCTGGCCACGCGAAGGGCTGGGGCGAGTTCCCCCAGCGGCTGGCCGACGCGACCGATCGGCGGGTGTACGCCTTCTCCCGCCTGGGCTGGGGCGAGTCCGAGCCGCGGCCCGACCCGCTCGGCCCCGGTTACCTCGAGCACGAAGCGCTCGACGTGCTGCCGGCGATGCGCGGCGCCCTCGGCCTCGAGCGCGTGGTGCTGCTGGGCCACCAGGAGGGCGCGTCGATCGCCCTGCTCCACGCCGGCGCCGCCGCCCAGCCCGTGGAAGCGGTCATCGCCATGGCGCCGATCCTCTTCGTCGACGACGGGCTCCGCCTCGAGATTCGCCGCATGTACCAGCGGGGCCTGCCCGACTCGCTGCTGGCCGCGGCGTCGGACCCGGAGCGCACCTTCACCGACTGGGCGACGCTGTGGACGGGGGCGAAGCTCGCCACCTGGCAGATGGACGACTTCCTCCGCGGCGTGACGTGCCCGGCGCTCGGCCTGCGGGGCGACCAGGACGCCTTCACCTCTGCCGCCCACCTCGAGCGCCTCGCCACCCTCGTCAAGCAGCTCGAGGTGGTGCAGCTCTCCGGCTGCCGACACCTGCCCTTCATCGACAAACCCGCGGCGGTGGTGACGGCGGTGTCGGCCTTCCTGCGACCGCTGCCCTGAGGCGGCAAAGAGGTTCGTGTCGGCGTCGACCTGGGGAATACTCGCGGCGTGGCCCGCGACCCCCGCAAGCCGTCCCTCGACCCTGCCGATGCCCGCGCCCTCGTCGCTTCGCTCGACAAGCGGCGCTTCCTCGACGAACTGGGCCGGCTGACCCAGTCCTTCGCGTCCGACGCCGGCAACCCCGGGAGCTACGCGTGCTCCGACTGCGTGCGCTGCGCGAACTGCATGTTCTGCGAGGGCTGCGAGGCCTGCTACGCGTCGACCCACTGCATTCGGTGTGAGCTCTGCAACAACTGCTCGCACTGCGTCGACTCGAAGTCGCTGCACGGCTGCGCGTACTGCGTGCAGAGCGAGAACTGCACCGCGAGCGCCTACGTCGTCTACAGCCGCAACCTGTCCGACTGCACCTACTGCTTCGGCTGCGTCGGGCTGTCGAAGAAGGACTTCCACATCTTGAACGTGCAGTTCACCCGGCAGGAGTACTTCGAGCTGACGGCGAAGCTGAAGAAGGAGCTCGGCCTCAAGGGCTGAGGCGCCTCACAGCACCCGCAGGAACCACGCCTTGAGGTACTCGGTCTCGGGCAACCCTGGCAGCACCGGGTGATCGAGGCCGGCCCCGCGCCGCTCGAGGATCTGCACGGTGCGCTTCGCGTCGGCCGCGGCCTCGAGCACCATCGCCTCGAAGGCGTCGCGCCCGAACTTGCCCGAGCACGAGCACGTCACCAGCAGCCCCTCGGGCGCCACCAGCTTGAAGGCCCGCACGTTGAGCTCGTGGTAGGCGCGGCGCGCGGTGGCGAGGCCCTCCTTGCGCTTGGCCAGCCCCGGCGGGTCGATGACGACGGTGTCGAACACCTCGCCCGCGTCGCTGCGCTGCCTGAGTTCGTCGAAGGCGTTGCCGGTGACGACCTGGACGTGGCGGTGGCCGTTGCGGGCCACGTTCGCCCGCGCCCGCTCGGCCGCGTCGGGGTCCTGCTCGATGGTGATGACGCTGGTGCACGAGCGCGCGAGGGCGAGCGCGAAGCCGCCATGGTAGCTGAAGGTGTCGAGCGCCCGGCCGCGGCCCAGCTCACCGGCCCGCAGGTGGTTGTCGAGCTGATCGAGGAACGAGCCGGTCTTCGAGTCGGCCAGCAGGTCGAGCGAGAGCACGCTCTGGCCCTCGTGGTACTCGACGAGCGTGGGCCCGTCACCGGCCAGCACCTTCGCCTCGCGCGGCAGGCCCTCGAAGTCGCGGCCCGAGGCGTCGTCACGACACACCACGAGCGACGCGCCCGTCACCTCTTGCAGCAGGCGCGCCCAGGTGGCCTTGCGCACGTCGGCGCCCTCGCTCAGCGTCTGCAGCGTCAGCGCCGGGCCATAGCGGTCGACGATGAGGCCGGGCACCAGATCGGCCTCGGCGTGCACCAGGCGCAGGGCGTCACGAGCCGAGAGGCTGGCGCGACGCGCGACGGCGAGCTCGAAGCGCCGCTTCCAGAAGGTGTCGTCGATCCGCTCCTCGGTGGACAGGCGGCGAGACACGAGCCGCAGCGCGAGCGGAGAGGCCGAGGCGGCGAAGGCCTGGCCCAGGGGGTTCTGCTGCGCATCGACGACGTCGACGAGCGCGCCCTTCGGCAGATCCTTCGGGAGTGACACCAGCTCCTGCCGCCACACCCAGGGGTAGCCGAGGCGCACCGACTTCGCGGCCTTCTCGCTCACCTTCGCGACCGCCGCCTTCACTCGAGCCCCCGCGCCGCCAGCTCGCCGTCGTCTTCGCCGCGCAGATGGCCGATCTCGTGGAGCAGCGTCACCTTCATCTGCTGCAGGAGCTCGTCGCGCGTCTTGACGGCCCGGCCGAGGTTCTTCCGGTACAGCGCGATGGAGCGGCACGGCTGCCCGGGCTCGGCCCCGTTCTCGGGCGTGCAGGCCTCCTGGAGCGGCGGCCCCCGGAAGAGGCCGAGGATCGTCGGCGACAGCGGCGGCTCGCCCGTCGTCAGATCGTCCAGCCGCGGGAGATCTTCGACCTCGATGGGCACGCCCACGAGATCCTTCTTCACGTCGGGCTCGAGCGCCGCGACGAGGGCGTCGAGCTCGGCGCGAAACTCGTCGGGCGAGAGCAGCACGGGCGCCCAGAAGTGCTCGGGCGAGGCCTTGAGCGCCTTCGCGAACTGCTTGTCGGCCTCGGCCTGCTTGCCCTCGCGCTCGAGCAACAGGCCCAGGTGGTAGTGGGCGTGCCCCGAGCGCCGGGCGTCTTTGAGGAGCCGCTGGAAGGCCGCCTTCGCCTCGGGGAACTGGCACCGCTCGAAGAGCGCGATGGCCCGCTCGAAGGCCGCCTCGGGGTCGTCCTTCACCCGGGCGAGCACCCACTCGGCGCGCGCGATCGCCTCGGCGTTGCGCCCGACGTCGTTGAGCGCCATCGCCGCGACGCGGGCGAACTCGAGGGCCAGCTCACGATCGGCCACCGGGGCCTCGCCGCCGTCGCCCTCGTCGGCCAGGAGCGGCGCGCTCGCGAGATCGAACCCCCGCTCCGCGTAGATGACGCCGAGTTCGTCGACCTCGCGGGCCGACGGGAGCGCCACCGCGTACAGGTGCGCCGCGCCGAGCAGCGCGTCGAGGTGATCGGGCTCGATGGCCAGCGCCCGCGCATACGCCACCTTCGCCTCGTCGAACCGCTCGAGCGCCACCAGCGCGCGGCCCCGTTCGGCGTGCGCCAGCGGCTCGTTCGGCATGAGGGCCGAGGCCTGCGCGGCGCACGACAGCGCCTTGTCCCACGCCTCGACGTCGGCGAAGCGGCGCGCCGCCTCGAGCGGGTCGTCACCCCTGGCCTCGCAGACGGCGAGCGGGTGCACGTCGTGGTGATCGGCCGCCGGCTCCTGGTGCACCGGCCGCGGTGGTGAGGTGACCGACCGGGGGGGCGCGGACGCCAGCGCCGAACACTCACAGGTGCCGGCGTCGACGACGGCCACCGGGGTCTTCGACGGGCACGCGAACGACAGCAGCGCGGCGCAGGCGAGGGCGAGCCTCAGGCCGACTTCTTCTCCTTCTCGAAGAAGATCTGCGGCGCTTCCTTCTTGAGCACGACGCCTTCGGTGATGCGGCATTCCTTCACGCCCTCGCGGAAGGGCACGTCGTACATGATGTCGAGCATCGCGTCTTCCATGATGGCGCGGAGGCCGCGGGCGCCCGAGTGACGACGCAGCGCCTCTTTCGCGACGGCCTTGAGCGCGTCCTTCGAGAACTGGAGCTTCACCTTCTCCATCTCGAACAGCTTCTGGTACTGCTTGGTGAGCGCGTTCTTCGGCTCGGTGAGGATGGTGATCAGATCCTCTTCCTTGAGATCGTTCAGCGTCGCGGTGACGGGCAGGCGGCCGATGAACTCGGGGATCATGCCGAACTTCATCAGGTCGTCGGGCTCGACGAGGCGCAGCAGCTCACCGACGCTGCGCTCTTCCTTCGACTCGATCGACGCGCCGAAGCCGAGGCCCTTCTCACCGGTGCGCCGGCGGATCACCTGCTCGATGCCGTGAAAGGCGCCGCCGCAGATGAAGAGGATGTTCGAGGTGTCGACCTGAATGTACTCCTGCTGGTTGTACTTCTTGCCGCCGCGCGGGGTGACGTTCGCGCGCGTGCCCTCGATGATCTTCAGCAGCGCCTGCTGCACGCCTTCGCCGCCGACGTCACGGGTGGCCGAGGGCGTGTCGCCGTTCTTGCGGGCGATCTTGTCGATCTCGTCGACGTACACGATGCCGCGCGCGGCCTTCTCGACGTCGTAGTCGGCGTTGTGCAGCAGGTTCTGGATGATGTTCTCGACGTCTTCACCGACGTAGCCCGCCTCGGTGAGGCTGGTGGCGTCGGCGATGGTGAAGGGCACGTTGAGGAAGCGCGCGAGCGACTGGGCGAGCAACGTCTTGCCCGAGCCCGTGGGCCCGATCAGCAGGATGTTCGACTTCGACAGCTCGACCTCTTCGGGCCCGGGCAGCTTCATGCCCGGCCGCGGCTTGGCCGAGGCCTTGCGCTGATAGATGCGCTTGTAGTGGTTGTAGACGGCCACCGCGAGCACGCGCTTGGCGAAGTCCTGGCCCACCACGTAGTCGTCGAGGAACGTCTTGATCTCGACCGGCGTGGGCAGGCTCACCTGCGGCCGGGCCTCGTCCTTCTCGTTCTCTTCCGCGATGATGTCGTTGCAGAGCTTGATGCACTCGTCGCAGATGTAGACGGTGGGGCCGGCGATGAGCTTGCGCACCTCGCGTTGAGACTTCCCGCAGAAGGAGCACGACAGATTGACGTGGTGTTCGCCCTTCTTCACACCGCCTCCAGCGCAACGAGCCTTGAGCCAGCACTGTAGTCACAGGTGCCGAACGAAGAAACAGTAGCAGCCCCTCGCATCGTCGGCACCTCGACCGCCGGGCAGTCAGGCGTCAGCTTCGTGACGCCACCCCGAAGACCCGTCACGCCTCGGCCTTGCTGGTGACGACGGCCTCGAGATCGTCGACGAGCGCGTCGGCCCGCTCGACGAGCGCGCGGGGGATCTTCTTGTTCGCCTTCAGCTCCGCCGCCAGCCGCTTCATCTGCAACCACAGCCGCTTGGCGCTCTGCGCGTCGGAAGGCCCCTGCCCGTCCGGGGCGGGGAAGCGCTCGACCAGCTCCTTGCGCAGCTCGCTGGTGGGCTTCTCCTGGTTCCAGATGGCGTCGCGAATCGAGCGGTACTCCTGCGCCGACAGCTGGCCCCGGTCTTCGGCCTGCGCGAGCACCTCGACCACCTCGAACGGAGGGGCCGACTCGGCGATGTCCGGCTGCTCCAACCGCTCGGGCTCGTACTTGTTCATCACCGAGTAGCCCTTGGTCAGCTTGTCGGCGGTCTGCTTGCGAATGCGCAGCTCGGCCAGGCAGTACGCCTCGAACGTGGGGTAGCCCCAGTCCTGGAAGGTGCCTTCGTGGCGCACCTTCGTCAGCAGCTTGCCGAGCTCGACCCACGACGACTTGAAGCGCTTGGCCGCCACCAGCACGGCCTGCCGGAAGCTGCCCGGCGGCGCGTTCATCGCCTTGCGATCGAGCTCCTGTTCGACGTTCGACATGGGCTACCCCTCGCCTTGCGAAAGCGTGGCCTTGAACCAGAAGGGGTGCGGCCTTTCAACTCTTCTTGCCGATGTTGAACGCCAGCTGAATCGTGGCGCCCGACGGCTGTGGCTTGAACGGCCACTTCGCCATCTCGCGCGAGAGGCACTCGACGAGCGGGCCGTTCTTGAAGTCGGGGTTGTCGACCCACACGCGCCCCACCTTGCCCGTCTCGAGCACGCTGAACTCGATGGGGATCTTCGTGGGCGGCATGCCGGGCTTCGCCACCTCGCGGATGCAGGGGATGAGCGTCGGCTTGAACTTCGCGATGACGGCGTTGATGGCGTCTTGATCGACCTCGCCCACCGCCAGCCCGTCGGAGTCGGCGCTGCCCATCTTCGGCTTCGGCGTTCCCGTCGTCGGCGCCGAGGCGGTCGCGCCGGCAGTGCCCGTGTTGCCAGCAGGCCGCGGCGTCGTCGGGCGCTTGCCCATCTGGTAGTCGACGAGCTCGTCGGCGTCGCGTCGGGCCCTGGCGATGACCGGCGTCTCGAAGGTGATGTCGTTGTCGCCGTCGTCGCCGCTCGAGCCGTGCACGGCGAGGTAGCTGCCCAGCACCGCGACGCCCACGCCCACCACCAGCAGCAACCCGGCCGCGATGCCGACCAGCACGAGCGTGCGCTTCTGCCGCTGCCTCGCGTGCTCGGCGGCCTGTGCGTCGACCCGCGCCTTCGCCTCGGCCTTCGCCCAGTGCACCTTGAGCTCGGGCACGTCCTTGAGCTTTCGGAAGAGGCCCGAGCCCATCATCTGGACCTCGGTCTGCCCGCTCAGCTCGCCGGTGAAGAGCTTGTCGACCAGCACCTTCGTGGGTACGGGACCCAGGATCAGGTCGCCTTGCCGGAAGAGCCAGGTCTGCTCAGCCATGTCCCGCACTCCCTCCAGCCTCGTCGCGCTGTGGTGTTGGTACCACGGCACGCGGTTCCGAGGCTATCAGGCTCAGGCCGGTGCAGTGACGGTTCAAGCGACGCTCAAGGCGGCGCTGCTGAAGGCCGGCCTCGAACGCAGCCCTGTGGCCAGCGGCCGGACCGACGCCGGCGTTCACGCCCGCATGCTGGTGCTGTCGATGCGCGTGCTCGAGGGCGGCCCGCTCGACGCGCTCCCGGCGCGCATCAACGCCCACCTGCCAGAGGATCTCGGCATCGCCCTCGCGCGGCCCGCTCCGCCCCACTTCAACGCACAGTGGCGCTCCCGCGTGAAGGAGTACCGCTATCGGCTTCACCGCCGCGGCGAAGCGGCGTGGGCGCCCTTCTCGTGGCAGGTCGAGGTCGACGCCGCGCGCGTTCACGAGGTGCTGCAGCGCGCGGTGGGCACGTTCGACTTCTCGGCCTTTCACGACCCCTCGAGCGCCGTGAAGCCGCGCACCGTCCGCTCGGTCGAGGTCGCCGAGGGCCCAGACGGCCTGTTGGACGTGCGGGTGCGCGGTGAGGGCTTCGGGCGGTACATGGTGCGCAGCCTCGTGGGGGCTGCCGTCGCCGTCGCGCGCGCCGAGTGGAGCGCCGAGGCCTTCGTGGCGGCCCTCTCACCGGAGCACCCCGCGGCGGCGCTCGATTCACCCGAGCGGCCATCGAGGCGGTTTCGCGCTCCAGCCGCTGGGCTCACCTTGTGGAACGTCGAGTACGATCCTCCCGACGATCCCTTCACGGCCGAGGAGCGACGCCGCGCCATGGGCCTGCCCCTCGCGCCGCCCTTCGCCGACGACTGACTTCAGTCCATCAAGCGGTCTTCGTACTTCTCGAGCAGGTCGCTGATCGCCTCGCGCAGGTACTCGCTCTGGCGAATGCGCGTCTCCTTCGAGAGCTCCTTCAGCGCGTCGAGTCGATCACGGTTCAGCCGGAACACCACCGAGGTGAGACGGTTGTTGTCGTCCATGTGCGGTACGTCCTCCCTTACAGGTGCACACATGGTCGCACACGATTCTCGATGGTCAAAAAAACAGCGCGCTACTCGAGCAGATACGAGCGGAACTGGAGGCCGATCATCAGCTCGAAGCCCAGGCGCGCGCCGGCTGGGCCGACACCGAAGTTGACGCCCGCCGAGGCGAACGCGCCGACGATCTCGGCGAGCTCGTACTGCACCCCGAAGGCGACGCGCGGGCCGATGGTGAAGAGCGGCACGGCGTTCACCGAGGCGTCGAGGTCGAAGAAGGTCTTGAAGCGCTGCCCGTAGGTCGAGCGAACCCCCGCGAGGATCATCACGCCCACCTGCGGCCCGAGGAGCGCGAGGCGTCCCGCGAGCTTGAGGTGCCAGCGCTCCGACAGGGCGAGCGTGCCCCCCACCTCGGGGAGCAGCCGAGCGCCCGAGTCCGACTGCATCACGCCGATGGACGTGCGGCCTTCGACGCCGACGCCGGTGAGGAGCCCCACGCTGCCCCGATGATCCCACCGCTCCTGCGCGAAGGCCGTGCCCGCCAGGAACACGATCACCAGCAGCTGACGGCTCACCATCGTGCCCACGGGTGCCCCATGACATGGAACCGATTCACCGGAAACCCGAACGCGCCGTGCGGCGTACCCGCTGCGCCACGATGTTCGGAGACTCCATGCGCATGACTCGTCGAACGGTCCTCCTGGGTGCGGCAGCGAGCGGTGCAGCGTGCGTGACGTCTGGCGCGGCCACGCAGCCGACGTCGGCCGGGTTCGTTCGCGCGACCTTCGTCGGTGGAGCCGCCGGAGCCTGGCGCGTCGTGAGCCAGCGCGCCGTCATCGGCGAAGGGCTCGCGGCCGTGCCGTTTCTCGATCGCCTCGAGGGCCCGACGTTCGAGGCCCAGGCCCCGGGGCAGTGGCGCCTCGTGGGCGTGCGGAGCAACGAGCGGTACTCGACGCGCGCCGAGCACGACGCGCTGGCCTCGGTGCAGGCCGGGCTGGGCCGGTCGGACGCGACGCGGGCCTGCCTGATTCCCATGTCGAAGTCAGCGGCCTGGTGGGCGCTGTCGCAGGACGAGCGCCGCGAGCTCTTCGAGACGAAGTCGCACCACGTGGGCGTCGGTGCACGCTACCTGCCGGCGGTGGCCAGGCGCCTGTACCACGGGCGCGATCTCGGGGCCGAGTTCGACTTCCTCACCTGGTTCGAGTTCGCCCCGCAAGACGAACCTCGCTTCGATTCACTGCTCGACGAGCTGCGTGCCACCGAGGAGTGGAAGTTCGTCTCGCGTGAGGTCGAGCTGCGACTGAGCCGCGGCTGAGCTGGCTCTCGGCGTGCGCCCCGAGGAAGCGGGCGTGCTCCAGGGAGACAAAGCCTCGAGAAGCGAAGGGGCCCACGAATGGGCGTGACCTCGGGTCTTCCCGGAGTTCGGGGAATCCGGACTCGGAGGTTCGGGGTTCGACGGCTCTGCGTCGCGCTGCGTGGAGCGAACACCCGCGCCGCGACGCAGCGCGAAGCGCCGAGACCGGATTCCGCCGAGTGCTGCATGACGCCTGCACGACTCGACCCCGCTCACTCCGCGCGGCCGGGGCGTTTCGATGCTTCGATCGATCCGTGCGGGGGAGCTGCCCGTCGTCCCTCCCTGCTCGGTCGCTGAGGCCGGCGCTCCCCCTACTCAGCGGCGCCGTCGCACCCCGAGCAAGGCCAACGCGAGCAGCAGGGGCGAGGCGCCCGCCGCCGAGCAGCCACCACCGGTCGAACCTGTCTCGGGCGTCGAGAGCGCCGGCGCCGCGCGCGCAGCCGGGTCCCGAATGATGGCCGCGCGGTAGCGCGCTTCGCCCACGTTGCCGACCTCGTCCACCACCAGCACCCGCACGCCACCCCGGGCCTCGACCGCCTCGAGCGAGATCTCGCGCGCAGGGCCGAACGGGCCTGGCGCCTCGTCGCCCACTGCGTACGCATAGCGGAGCACCTCGGGCCTCGAGAGCACGTCGCGCGCCGAGACCAACAACCGATCGTTCTCGCGGTCCACGTCGAGCCGCACCTCGGGCGCGTCCCAATCGACGAAGAAGGGCACCGCCACCGCTTCCGACACGCCGTGCGGATCTTCGGCCACGCGCGAGCGCACGAAGATGGTGTGCTGCCCCTGAATCAGGAAGCGCGGGTGCGAGACGCTGAGCACGTCTCCGTCCGCCGGGCGGAAGTCGCTCCACAGGCCGTTGTCGATCTTCACGGCGTATTCGGGCGTCCCCGGCTTCCCGCTCGCCTGCACCTCGAGCCGGGCGGTGGGCCAGGGCAGCGGCTTGCCCGCCAGCCGCATCTCGCTCGCCTTCGGAATGTCGGACTCGCGCAGCCGGGCCGAGGTGCGCGGGCTGGTCACCTGGCACTGCGCGTTCGCCGGGAGCAGCTCGGCGTAGAGCCCGAGGTGGTTGTACGTCTCGGTGCCGGCGATCTGCCCGACGCCCCTCACGCCGTTGACGCGCAGCTTGAAGCTCCCAAGCGACGGCAGCGTGAACGGCTGCAGCGCCCCCGCGACGGCCGGCTCGGCGAGCCCGATGACCGCGGGGATGAGGTCGGACAACAGCCTCGGGTCCTCGGCCAGCATCTCGCTGTTCGCCGTGCGCACGTTGGTGATCAACATGCGCAGGTCGCCGATGGCCGGCGTCACCTGATCGCACCCGGTGAAGATGAGCGAGAGCGGCAGCGCGATGTCGGCGGTGATGGTGAAGAGCCGCGCGTAGCGGTCATCGAGCATCGCGTAGAAGTCGATCGACAGATCGTTCAGCTCGAGCCGGATGAGCGGCTTGATCGGCCGCTTGGTGACCGGGTCGAAGGTGCCCTCGCCGATCGTCACCGTGGGCGCCCGGCCGGGCCGCAGCGCGACCATCATGGGCGCGTCCTTGCCGTCACGGGTCGCGAGCGGCCCCAGCGACGGCAGCAGCGTCTTGAACAGCCCGGTGTTGATGAGACCGACGTTGTTGGTGTCGAGCTGCAGACAGAGCGCGCCCGCCTGCTGCGCTTCGTGGAAGGCGAGGTTGAGGAACGGAGACGAGAAGCCGAGGGCTGCGTGGTACTCGCGGGTGGTGCCACCGTCGGGCAGCGTTCGGCTCGGCGCCTCGGCATCGAAGTTCGGCGCGGCCACGGCGACGATCGGCGGCGCGGCCTGGGGCGCGACACACGGAGCGACGGTCACCGCCTTCACGCCGACGCGCGTGCCGAACGACGCGCCCTGATCGACCGACACGCTCGAGCCCGCCGCGAACGAGAGGTCCATCTGGGCCGTGGGCGGCGCACCGAAGCTGCCCAGCGTGGCGCCGAGGTTGATGCGCCCTTCGACGCCGAGGAAGCGCGGCACACACTTCGAATTGTCCGCAGCGTCCCGGCAGATGCCGTCCTGACAGACCGAGGTGGCGTTGCCGACGGTGGGGCACGCCGGCATGCCCGGCCCACAGGCCTGGCACGACTGGTCGGCGAGGATGCTGCGAATCTGCCCCTGCAGCAGCGGAGACACCAGCCGCAGCAGCGTGTCCTTGATGATGTCGAAGTCGAGGGTGTTGCAATACACGTCGCCGCAGGTGTTCTGCCCCGAGAGCGTGATGTCCTGCGTCTGCAGGCACTCCGGCGGCTGCATCGCGCCGCTCGAGCCGCACACCTCGGAGCCCGAGATGCTCGAGACCGAGAAGGCCAGCAGCTGGTCCCACTTCTGGTCGATGCTGAAACGCACCGTCGCGCGCAGCCGGTTGTCGACGGGCGCGCGCTCGGCCGTGTTGAAGCGCACCCCACACTTGATGCGGCTCAAGCCGATGCAGGCCACGAAGTTGCTGCTCTGGCTGGCGACGAGCACCGTCGAGGTGTCGACCGAGAGCTGAATCGAGGCCTCGAGCGCGTCGGGCGCGCGCGGCAGGAGCGAGAAGCCCGTGATCTCGATCGCGACGTTGGCTGGAAGGTCGGCGGCCGCGCCCGTGGTGTTGCAGCGGCCGTCCTGCCGGCCGCAGGACTCGGCGTTGCAGTTCATGCCGCCCTGGTCGGCGATGGCCACGTTGCCGACGACGGCGATGCTCTGCGTGGTGCACGGCACCGGCACCGTCAACTGCCGGCCTGGCGCGAAGGTCTCGATGAGCGAGCGCCAGTTGCGGTTGAGGTAGTTGATGCCCTGGGGCGACAGCCGCAGGTTCACCGCGTTGTCGTTCTTCGGGCCCGCGTACCGCCCGCTGGGAATCGGCTGGAGCGCCGCGCAGCCGCCCATGCCCCCCATCGAAGAGCAGCCCAGCGCGGTCACCACCCCGGCCACCAGCCAGATGAGGCGGGTGGGCAGACCACCGGTCGATGCACGCATGTCGAGAGGACCTCCTGACGGCCTGTTCGAAGACCCAAAGACTCTAGCAGGGCCTCGAAACGACTCGTGCTTCACCCGTCACGACGCGTCGCAACACGACGCGTCAATTCCATTCGAGCGGCTCTGCAAGTCAGCTCATCACGGGCAGCGCGACGCCGGCAGGCCGGCCGAGGCTGTCGTTGAGGCGCCCGGAGCGGAAGGGCTCGAGGTCGACGGCGACGAAGGTGAACCCGGTGGCCTTCAGCGCCCGGTCGACCTGCGCGCGGAGCTGGGGCTCGTCGAGGCGGGGCAGCTCGTCGGCGCTCACCTCGAGGCGAGCGACCTCCTGGTGGTACCGCACGCGGAACACCTTGAAGCCGAGCTCGCGGAGGGCGCGCTCGGCGGCGCCGACCTGCTTGAGGCGCTCCACCGTCACCTGCGTGCCGTACGGGAGCCGAGACGCCAGGCAGGCCAGCTGCGGCTTGTCCCACGTCGGCAGGCCCAGGCGCTGCGACCACGCGCGAATCTCGTTCTTGGTGAGGCCCACGTCGCCGAGCGGAGAGACCACCCGGTGCTCCCGCGCGGCCTGGTGACCGGGGCGGTGGTCGCGCTTGTCGTCGGCGTTGAACCCGTCGAGCACCACCGCGAGCTGCTGCTCGGCCCGCACGCGCTCGGTGATGCCGTACAGCTCGGTCTTGCAGAAGTAGCAGCGGTTGGTCGGGTTGGCCGAGTAGCGCGGGTCTTCGAGCTCGTGCGAGTCGACCACCAGGTGCCGCGCGCCCACCTGCGCGGCCAGCGCCCGGGCCTCGTCGGCTTCGTCCGGCGACACCGACGGCGAGAGCGCCGTGACACCGAGCGCGCGGACGCCCAGCTCTTCGACGGCCACCTTCAGCACGAAGGTCGAGTCGACGCCGCCCGAGAAGGCGACGAGCGCCGAGCCGTAGCTGCGAATGCGCTCACGGAGCTGCGCGAGCTTCTCGCCGCTGCCCGCACACAGGCGGGCGACCTCATCGTCTGACAGCAGCGGCTTGTGGGTCACGGAGCTCATGGCGCCTCGTTCGTACCGTCATGGGCCACCCCCGACAACCCACCGCCGGGCAGGTCACTTCTTCTTCGCGCCCTTCTTCGGCGCCGCCGCCTTCGCAGCCTTCGCCGGCTTGCCCGCCTTGCCCTTCTTCGCCTTCGGGTTCGGCTTCATCTTGGTGCCGGTGATGACCTTCAGCTCCTCGGCGTTCATGTACGTGAGGTCGAGCAGCGCCTGGAACACCCGCAGGGCTCCGTCTTCGACGCTCTCTTCGTTGGAGCGGATCTTCACCTCGACCATGTTGTCCGGCGGAGGCTCGTACGGCGACGTGATGCCCACGAAGTCGGGGATCTCGTTGTTCATCGCCTTCTTGTACTTGCCCGTCGAGTCCCGCTTGATCAGGTCCTCGGTGGGGCAGTCGATGTAGACCTCGACGTAGCGGCCGATGAGGCGCCGGTTCTCGTCGCGAACCCCCTTGTACGGGCTCGTGCAGGCCACCAGCGTGCACACGCCATGGCGCGTCAGCATGTCGGCCACCACGCCCAGGCGACGGGTGATCAGCACCCGCTCGTCCTTGTTGGCGCCCTCGATCTCGCCCCAGAGCGACTCGGCCACGTCGTCTTCGTCGAGCACTTCGACCTTGCGGCCGACCTGGCGCAAGCGCGCCGCGAGGTACTCCGCCAGGGTCGTCTTGCCCGCCCCCAGCATGCCCGTCAGCCACACCGTGAAGCCCTGCTGCTCCTGCTGCTGCGCCATGCGTCTCACACTCCTGTGGAGGGGTCGACCCGCGTCAAAAAGCGCGTCGACTTAGTGCAGGTCGCGGTGGGACTGCAATGAGAAAGTGTCAAAAAGCTCTACATGCACCCATTGCTGCGCGAAGACATAGCCGCGCGCCTCGACGACCCGCCCGCGCTGGAGGCCCAGGACGACCAGCGACAGCCCCGGAATCAGGGGGCCGGTCCCCACCGTGAAGGCCGCCACGTCTTTCGCGCTCAGCACCGCGGGGCCGTCGACGTGGGAATGCACCAGACAGAGGCCTCGGCCCGCGTCGCGCTCCAGGGCCGCCCACTCCAGCGCGTCGAGTTCGAACGCCAGCTCGCCCGCGGCGCGGTTCGTGAGCCGCTGGAAGTGCCAGGCGCCATCGTCCGCGCAGCGATAGACCGAGACGGCCTCTCGGGGCGCCCGGGCCTCGGCATCGGCGACCGCTTCGGCGAGCGACGGCGGGAACGCGCTCGAGGTCACGCCTCGCGCACCCACCGGCCGCCCGAGAAGCGAGCAGTGACGACCTCGGCACGCTCGAGCGCCAGCACCAGCCGCTGGGCCATGAGCGCGGCGAGCGCCCCCACCGACACCGGGTCGACGTCGTCACCGGGCACCACCTCCCGGGGTGAGACGGCGAGGGCGCGGGCCGCGACGACGACGCCCGGCCCGAGGCCAACGCGATGCAACTCCGTCGGCGCCGTGCCCAGGGCCTCGAGCGGCCCCAACCAGCCCGCGACCGGTCCCATCACCTCGACGTCCGGCGAGAACTGCGGGAGCGCGACGCCGGCGACGAACCCATGGTGCTCGAACGGGCTGCGCAGCGGGGTGCCCGAGGCGGCGAGGTAGGCGACGGCGACGTCGAGCGCTGAGCTCGCTCCGGCCACCTCGAACGGGGCTGCCAGGAGCCGCAGTTGGCCGCGGCCGCCCACCTCCTTGAGGAGGATCTGCCGGCTGTACCGCTGCACCTGCGCCTCGGAGAGCGGCATCAACAGGCCTCGTCGACGGTGACGCAGCGTGCGCGATGCACCGGGCGCGGCTCGACCTGGCACAGCCCACACACGCGGCTCCGCGCGCCTCGCACCGACGTGGCGGCGGTGACGCTCGCTGAACGAGAGCCTCGTCGCCATCGTCGGCAGAGGCCAGCCCCTCGGTCCGTTTCGAATCCCCGCCGAGGGAAGCTTCGTCCCTGGGTCCCCACCCCGCGTCGAAGGGCATGGCCGTGCCGCCCCACCGTCACGGGCAGCTGCATTCGCCCCACACCTTCGGGGCCCGGCTTGATGGCGTCTTCGAAGCCCGGGGGCATGGCGTCCCCGACGCCCGGGAGCACGGCGTCTCCGAAGCCCGGGAGCACGGCGTCTCCGAAGCCCGGGAGCATGGCTTCCCCGACTCCCGGCGTCACGGCGTCCCCACGGTGATGACCAACGTGGCCGAGCCATCGAGGTGCTCGGTGAGGGGCTCGACCTGGTGGCCGTCGTCGCGCGCGTTCCGCGGCAGGTTGCGGCGCGGCTCGTCACCCGTCAGGTGTACTTCGAGCACGTCGCCCGGCTCGAGCGCTTCGAGGGCCAGCTTCACCCGCACCCACGTCATGGGGCAGACCTCGCGGGTGATGTCGATGGCGGCACGCGACACGATGGATCGTCCTCGTCGCGCAATACCGCCTTTGCGCCCTCGCCGCACGCCACGCAGTCGCCCCGGCGTCGCACCTTGACGACCCGGAAGGACAGGTCTCGCCCATCGACGACGTGGAGCAGCCCGAGCCCCGGCTGAGCGTTCGGCCTGGTGGCGAGCGTCGCCTGGAGGCCCCCCACGAGGCCCGCCATCGCGCCCAGCACGCCCGCCTCGGCACACGTCGGCACGTCGGTGGGCGGCGTCTCGAAGAGGCAGCGCAGGCACGGGCCGCGAGGCTCCAGCCGCATCGCGAGGCCTTCGAAGCGCAGCACGCCGGCGTAGACGACCGGCGTACCCGTGATGACGCCCGCGTCGGAGAGCAGGAACTTGGTGCCCACGCCGTCGGTCGCGTCGAGCACTACGTCGTGCGCACGAAAGAGCGCCTCGACCGACCCGGCGGTAACGCGCGCCTGCCGGGCCTCGACGCGCAGGTCGGGAAACTGCCGACGCAGCTTCTCGGCCGCCGACTCGACCTTCGGCCGGCCGACGTCGGCCGGGTGATGCCACGGCTGGCGGTGCAGGTTGGTGACGTCGACGACGTCGGGGTCGACGAGGGTGAGGGCGCGGACGCCAAGCCGGGCGAGCGCCAACGACGCCGGGCACCCCAGCCCACCGAGCCCGACGATGGCGACCGACGCTGGCAGCATGCCTCCTTGTAACTCGTCCACCGCCGGCCGGGCGCGCGGGGTAGCATCGCCCTTCGCGTGGAGACGACCGACCGCAGGGCGCGCGTGCAGCAGGTGCTCGAGCGCCGGGGGCTGACCCAGCAGGCGTCGGCGACGGACGCCGCGGCGTCGTGGCTGAAGGATCGCTTCGTGGCCCGGGCGCGCGCCCTCTTCTACGCGCGCATGGTCTTCCTCACCCTGGGCCTCTTCATCCTCTCGGTGCCGGTGTGGCGGCTGTACTTCGGCTTCACTGTGCTGTCGTTCGGCGTCTTCTTCATGATGCTGCTCTACAGCGTCGCCAACTACCTCGTGCTCGAGCACCCCCGCTACGGGCCGCCCATCACCTACCTGACGCTGCTGGTCGACCTCATCGTGATGGTGATCGTCGTCGCCAAGCCGCTGACCGGCGGCGGCCTCGCGAACCCGCTTCTGGCCTCACAGCTGCTCTTCACCACGCTGTTCGCCCTGCTCTTCCCCAAGCCGCTGGCCATTCTGCCGCCGCTGCTGGCGCTCCCCATCGTCACCCGCATCGATCAGCTGCTCAACCGCACCCCGACGGCGATCGAGATCCTCACGCTGCTCTGGTACCTCGCGCTGAACTTCATCATCATCTACGTGCTGGTGTACCTGAACGAGCGCGAGACGACGGGGCACCGCGAGGTGCTCGAGTTGCAGCAGGACCTGAAGGATCTGGCGGTGGTCGAGGAGCGCAACCGGCTGGCCCGCGAGATCCACGACGGGC
>JALOQF010000463.1 GCA_025459425.1 Myxococcaceae bacterium
GTCGACGTCCTTCACCGTGAAGTCGGGCGCGACGTCACCCACCACCGGAGTCGCAGCCAGCACGAGGTACGCAGCGAGCATGTCGTTCTCCTTAGCGGGGGCCGCGGCCTGCCGCCAGTCCTCCCCCAGCGACAGTCCTCACCCACCGAGGCGGGACCAGACGGCCGAGGCGGCTTCACGGCTGTGGCGGGCGAGCTCGACGGCGTCGACCGACAGGGGCTTGCGCTTCCACAAGCGCCACATGCCATCGACCATCACCGACTCGACGTGCTGCGAGGCCATGCCGTGGAGCACGTGCGCCGCGAGCGTCTCGGCGTTGAGCGGCGTCGGAGGCTGGTAGTCGAGCACGACGAGGTCGGCCACGGCCTCTTCCCGGAGCGGGCCCATCGTCATGCCGAAGGCTGCCGAGGCGAGCCGATGCCCGTTCGCGAGGAAGTGCAGCACGTCGATGGGGGCTCCCGAGTCGCGGGCCCGCAGCGAGGCCGCCTGCCCCTCGGCCAACACGTCGAGGCTCATCACGTCGGTGGCCAGCGTCGCGCGCACGCCGAACTTCGACGGCGTCGCCAGGCCCGTCTGGGTGTTCATGTTGCTGCGCGCGGCGTGCGCCATCCACGCGCCGCGGGCGAGCAGCTCGGACAGATCGGGCCACGAGAAGTGAACGCCCTGGCTCACCACCGTGCGCTCCGTGACGAGGCCGAGCTCGAGCAGCCGCGCGAGCGGGGCGGCGCCGAACTGCTCGTTGCTCTTCGCCTCTTCGCGCGGGTCTTCCGCCACGTTGACGAGCAGCATCGCCCCCGAGCCCTGCGCGACCGCCTTCACCGCCGTGAGGGTGTCGTTGCTGGTGGCCCCGAGGTGCGACAAGCCCACCGCGCCACGGAAGCGGCCCCGCGCCCGGCTGATGAAGGCCGTCACCTCTTCGAGCGCCTCTTCGCGGCTCACCGCGCCCGCGCGCTCCGAGATCTCGTACGCGAGCACGCCCCGAATGCCCGTGTCGTTGAGGCCGTGCGCCACCTTCGCGAGCGAGCCCGGAACCACGCGGGGCGAGACGTGGAGGTTGAACACCGTCGTCGTGCCGGCGCACAACCCCTCGAGGCCGCCGACCGCCGCCGCCGCCTGGATGTCGTCGAGCGACAGCGCGTCTTCGAGGCGCTCGAGCACCGACTGCTCCGCCCCGAAGCCGCCCGGAGCGCGCACCAGCCCGCGCAGCAGCCCGGCGTGGAGGTGATGGTGCGCGCTCACCAGGCCCGGCATCACCACGCGCCCGCTCAAGTCCGTCGTCTCTTCGTTGGGCAACGGCTCGAGCGCCGTGCCGCGCGCCACGATGCGCCCCTTGTCGATGCGCAGGTCACCGCGCTCCACCACCGGGGGCTCCAGCTCGACCAGCGTCGCGCCCTTCAACAAGGTCGTCACGAGGGGGCGCACGCTATCGCTCCTCGGTGCCGCCCGGCCTCGGAAAAGCGGCCGCTGGGCCAGCGTCAGCGGTCCTGACATGGGGCTGGTGTGTGCACTGTCCCGAATCCAGTCAGATCAGGGCCCTCGTGTCGGAGGGGCTCGTCGAGCACTGACGTAAGGCATCGAATTTTCGACCCGAAACCACCTGGGCACACACCTTGCTCACCGGCGCGCACCACCGCAGCCGATGTCGGGGGCAGGGAGCGGAGGCCCGACTGAAGTAGGACGTCACGCAGCAGCGGAAAGGGAGCAGTTCGACATGAAGTCTCAGGTTCTCCTCACGGTGTTGGCCGGCGCCGTCTTCGGGAGTGCATGCGGCCAGGTCGAACGGACACCCGAGGTCGACGGCGTCTCGCAGACGCAGCAGGAGATCATCGGCGGCGTCATCACCATGGGTGATCCGGCGGTGGTCGCGCTGACGGTGGGCTTCAACGGCCGCTTCTCGAGCTTCTGCACCGGCACGCTCATCGGGCCCAAGACGGTGCTGACGGCGGCGCACTGCATCTACGCGCAGGGCCGCAACGCGCCCTACTTCGCGGCGTTCGGCACCTATGCGTCGAGCCCGACCCAGACGGTGCGCATCGTCAACCAGGTGCGCCACCCGAGCTACAACGGCCAGAGCAACGACTTCGGGCTCGTGCAGCTCGAGCGCGCCGTCACCACCGTGCCCCTGGTCGTGCTGAACGAGACGCCGATGACGCAAGGCCTGGTGGGCCAGTCCGTTCGGCACGTCGGCTTCGGCGTGACCGACGGCGCGACGCAGGTGGGCGGCGGCACCAAGCGCGATGTCACCACCGTGCTGCGCCAGGTGCAGCCCACCATCATCGTGTCGGGGATGACGGGCAAGCAGACCTGCCAGGGCGACTCGGGCGGCCCCTCGTTCATGACGTTTCCTGGCACGCCGGGGCCGCGCCAGGTGGGCGTCGTCAGCTTCGGCGACCAGGGCTGCATGCAGTTCGGCGCCGACGGCCGCGTCGACCGCGTGGTGCCGTGGATCCGGACGACGGCCGGCGCGTGGGAAGAGCCGACGTGCGAGCTCGACGGCCTCTGCAAGGAAGGCTGCGCCGTCATCGACCAGGACTGTGCGTGCGCCCGCGACGGGCAGTGCACCACGGCCTGCAACGACTTCGGCCGCGACCCCGACTGCCCCGCCGACTGCGCGCCCAACGGCGTCTGTGCCGTGGACAACTGCCCCCGCGCCGACGCCGACTGCGTGAACGAGGGAGGGCTCTGCACCGTCGTCAGCCAGTGCCAGGGCCGGCAGTGCGTCAACGACCGGCAGAACACCGACACGTACTGCAGCCGCAGCTGCACTGTGAATGGTGACTGCCAGAACGGCATGGAGTGCTCGAGCGGGGTGTGCCGCATTCGCCTTCGCCCGGAGCGCCAGCTCTTCGACTCGTGCTCGCCGATGCTCGACTTCTGCGTCACCAGCACCTGCAACGGCCCGCAGCAGGGCATCACCCGGTGCGTGCAACCGTGCCTCGCGAACTCGGACTGCAACCGCGGCGACGTCTGCGAAGGTGGCTCGATGGGTGGCCGCTTCTGCCGCCCGCCCACCCTCGACTTCAGCCCCAAGGTGGTGCCGCAGGTGCCCTCGACGCTGGGCCAGACGGCCTCGACCGGCCTCCAGCTGCCCTTCGCGTGCTCGTCGGTCCCCGGTGGACTGTGGGCGCTGGGCGTGCTGATGCTGACGACGCTCCGTCGCCGCCGGGTGTCCTGACATGCGCTCCTTCTTCTCGACGTTCTTCCTGCTGGCCTTCACCGCGTGCGGGCCCACCGAGCTCGACGCGCCCGAGCTGCCACCCATCGCCTACCAGCGCGGGGCGATCGTCGGCGGCACCCTGGCGCCCAACGACACCAACGTCTTTCAGCTCATCATGACCGAGCAGTCGGGGCAGATGGGCATCTGCACGGCGACGCTCATCGGTTCGCGCACGCTGCTGACGGCGGCGCACTGCGTCGATTCGGCGCGCTCGGTGTTCGCGCACAACGCTCCGTCGGACAGCCAGATTCAGTTCGGCGTCAACGCCTACCGCGCCTCGCGGTGGAACGTGCACCCCAACTGGAACCCCAACGGGCAGGACCTGCGCAACGACATCGCCATCATCCTGCTCGAGCGCGCGCCGGCGGGGGTCATGCCCAAGCCGTGGAACAACACGCCCCTGACCTCGAGCTTCCGTGGCCGGCCCATTCGCGCCATCGGCTACGGCAACACGAGCCCCGGCGTCGGAAGCGGCACGCGGCGGCAGGTCGACCTCGTCGTGGCCGACCTCTACCCGCAGCTCATCTTCATGGGCGACCAGCGCTCGAGGGGCATCTGCCAGGGAGACTCGGGGGGCCCGACGTTCCACACCTTCCCGGACGGCGTGGAGCGCGTGGTGGGCGTGCACAGCTTCACCGTCTCGCAGGGCTGCACCTACGGCGCCGACACCCGCACCGACGCGTTCGCCTCGTTCGTACAGCAGTACCTGTCGATGTACGAGGCGCCCTCGTGCGACCGTGACGGCCGCTGCGCCACCAACTGCGCGATGCCCGACTTCGACTGCGTCTGCGCGAAGGACAACATCTGCAGCTCGGTGTGCCTGATGCTCCAGGGCGGCACCGACCCCGACTGCCCCGACTGCGGCCCCAACGGCGTGTGCGCCACCATCACCTGCGGCGAGCCCGACCCGGACTGCATCGGCGAGGGAAACCTGTGCAACCGCCCCGATCAGTGCGTCAACCGGCAGTGCCGCAACGATCCGCAGAACCTCGAGCCGTACTGCACCCGCGCGTGCACCGGGCCGAGCGACTGCGGCTCTGCGTTCGAGTGCTCCGGTGGGTTCTGCATCAAGAGGCAGTTGCCCGTGCTGAGCCAGGGGCAGAACTGCCGGCTCGGCGCGAACTTCTGCGGAATGGACCTCGCGTGCACCGGCGCGAACGAGGCCGACTCGACCTGTCAGCAGACGTGTCGCAACCAGGGCGACTGCCCCGACATGTGGCAGTGCGCGACCGGGTGGAACGGGTTCCGCTACTGCCAGGAGCCGCCCAAGCCTCCCGTGCTCCTCGGGCGCGCGTCGATCAGCGGGCCGGTCGCGCAGACGGGGCCGTTCAACTGCTCGTCGGCCAGCGGCCTGTCGCTGGTGAGCCTGTCGCTGGTGCTGCTCGGGCTTCGCCGACGCCGCTGACAGAGGGCGCCCTTCAGGGGGTCCTCGGGCCGTCGTTCGGCTCCTCACTGGCGAACACGGCGCGACCTCGACGTGGGCCGGGGGCGGAAGAGCCCTGACGGTCTCGTCGTGAGGCGGCGACACAGGAAGACCAGGCACCTCGAGCGGCGCGACGGTCTCTTCCAAGAACGAGGAGCCGACCGCGTCGTCGGAGGTCGCCCACGTGCTGTGAGCCGAGCGCCTCCGCGGTGGTGCAGTTGAGAGCGCGCACCTTTCGACCGACCGGGCCAGCGGTCGCACCAGCAACGGAGCTCTCCGCTGCGGCGATCGCTCGGGCTCAGCACTCGACCCAGCGGGCTCGACGATCGACCCGCAGACCGGCCGCTGTGCGTCGTGGTCAGCCGGGGAGCACGTGACACCTCGGCCGCTCAGATCGCCTCGGCGATCACCTTCCACGTCGTTCCCGCCGGCGTGTCCATGATAGCCTGCCTCGCCGCGATGGCGGCCTCGACCCGCCCGACGTCGATGCCCAGGCGCGCCACCTGCCGGTCGCGTCGACGGGCAAGCCAGTCGGCGGGCACGTCTTCGAACAACCCCAGCGCCAACGACGCCTTCCGGGCCACCTCACGGAGCGCCACGAGCGTGCGGCCGACCAGCGCCTTGTCCTTCACCGGCGGCTTGTCGGTGAGCTGGTTCATCTCGTTGAAGAGGCCTGCCAACGCGCCCAGCGCGCCCGGGAAGTTGAAGTCGTCGGCCATCGCCTCGTCGAGCTCACGCAGGAACTTCCCGGGCTCGCCGTGCACCGGCCCCTGGCCGAAGTCCTTGCCCGCGATTCGCTCGTCGACCTTCTTGAGCGTCTCGTAGAAGTACTCCATGCGCGTCTCGGCATCGGCGAGCTGCTTGTCGGAGAACGACAGCGCCTGCCGGTAGTGCGTCGTGAGGAAGAAGTACCGCAGGGCTTCCGCGTCGACCTGCCCGAGCGCGTCGCGCAAGCGCACGACGTTGCCCAGCGACTTCGACATCTTCGCGCCCTCGAGATCGAGGAAGCCGCCATGCATCCAGCAGTTGCAGAGCGTCTTGCCGCTCGCCGCTTCGCTCTGGGCGATCTCGTTGTCGTGATGCGGGAAGATCAGGTCGAGCCCGCCGCCGTGCAGGTCGAACGTCTCACCGAGGTACTTCGCGCTCATCGCCGAGCACTCGATGTGCCAGCCGGGGCGGCCCTCGCCCCACGGAGAGCTCCACGAGGGCTCGCCGGGCTTCGCCGCCTTCCACAGCGCGAAGTCGAGCGGATCCTTCTTGTTCTCGAGGAGCAGCTCGCGCTCACCGGCGCCCGACACGAAGTCGTCGAGCTTCTTCTTCGAGAGCTTCAGGTACGCGGGGTACTTGCGGACCTCGAAGTAGACGTCTCCGCCCGAGGCGTACGCGAAGCCGCGCGCGATGAGCTTCTCGATGATGGCGACGATCTCGGGGATCGTGTCGGACACCTTCGGTGACACGTCGGGCGCGAGCAGGTGCAGCGCCTTCGCGTCGGCCTCGAACTCGCGAATGAAGCGCGCCGCCAGCGCGATCGGATCTTCCTTCGCCTCGTGCGCCGCCTTGATGATCTTGTCGTCGACGTCGGTGTAGTTGCGCACGTACCGCACCTCGAAGCCGCGGAAGCGCAGGTAACGGACGATGGTGTCGAACGAGGTGAAGGTGCGGGCGTTGCCGATGTGGACGAAGGAGTAGACGGTCGGCCCACAGACGTAGATGCCCAATTTCCCGGGGGTTAGCGGGACGAGTGGAACCTTCGCCTGCTGCATCGTGTTGAAAACGCGGATCTCAGGAGCGCTCATGGAGGTGGGGACTTGAGGTCGAGGAAACTCATGGTGTCAGATGTGCGATACCTCGTCAGCTTGAAGCCTGTCTTCTGGAGTTCTCATGCCGCAGCAGCCGAAACGTTCTGACGCCGACTTTCCGATCTCCGAAGAGAACATTCTTCGGGCCGATGATCCCCGCCCGCAGCGGGTTCCCCAATACCCCAGCAGCACGACCGGAGCGAGGCGGCCCTTGAAGAAGGCAGAAGAAGCGATTCCCACCGCCATCTACGATACCGAGAAGGCCGACCAGGAACTGCAGGCGCAGTACGGCATGAGCGACGCGAACTTCAAGCCAGCGTTTCTGTACGTCGAGCGCGGACCCGGCGCGGGGCAGCTCCTCGAGGTGAAGCAGGGCACGGTGGTGATCGGCCGCGCGTC
>JALOQF010000464.1 GCA_025459425.1 Myxococcaceae bacterium
AAGGAGACCGAGCGAGGGTCCAGGTGCTGCCAACGACCAGGCGACCCAGCGCGGCCACCTTCTCGGCTTCCATCACGAGCAGAGGCTGCCTCGGTTGGCCGCGAGCCCGTCGCTCGATTCAGCCGACCGCGCCATGCCGCTGCGACGTCGTCACTTCTCCCAGGCCGCGACGAGCTTCTTCATCGTGACGGCCGGCGGGTAGTTGGGAGACGCCGCGAGCGCCTTGTCGAGCGCCTCGACCGTCTTCGAGCGGTCTCCCAGGGCCATCCACAAGCGCGCCTCGAGGAAGCGCAGGCGTGGGAGCGACGACGTCTCCTCGGCGTCCAGCAACGGCCGGAGCGAGGCGAGCGCGGCCTCGAGCTTCTCTGGCGAGGGGTTGTCCTGGTTGAGCACCAGCGTGGCGGGAACGATCTTGAGCCAGAAGTCCTCGGCGGGCTCGAAGTCGGTGGCCACGCCGTAGACGGCCCGGTGGAACGCCCGCGCGCGAACCAGCGAGATGTCACTGCCGGTGCCGCCCGACTGCTGGGCCACGGCCTCCATCGTCTTCTGCGCCCGCTCGACCTTCTCTCGCAGCGACTTGTCCCGCTCCGCCAACCCCTTCTGCTGCTCGACGAGGGCGTTGACCCGCGTCGCCATCGCGCGCCCTTCCTGCTTCGACTTCGCGGCGTCATCGAGCTTGTCGAAGTCGGCGCGCAGGGCCTTGTACCGCGCGACGATGACGGCGTTCTCGGCATGAAGGTCGTCGAACTCGAGCGCCAGCGCCACCACCAGGGCCGCGTGTGCGTCGGCGAAGGTGGGGTACTCCTTCACCATCGACTCGAGCCTCGCGACCTCGGTCTGCCGGGTGTTGGGATCATCGAGCCGCAGCTTGGTGACGGACTGCTCGACCGACGCCCGGGCCTCGGGGCTGATGCCCGGCGCGAGGAGCTCCTTCCCGAACAGTACCCACGCGACCGCCGCGCCCGCCGCGAGCACCAGCAGCAACACCACGACGATCGCGATGGTGTTGCGGCGGCGCCCCGAGGCAGCGAGCTGCTCGGCTGCGGCCTCGGCCGGTATGTCGGCGATGGGCCGGTCGATGATCTCGTTCATCGTGCCGCCGACGGCAGGCAGCGCCGAGTTCGAGATGAGATCGAGCCGAATCGGAACCCGTGCCGCGGCGTCGGTGGCCTCTCGCCCGATGGGTGGCAGGTTGGGGAGCGTGGAGCCGATGGGACCGTCGGCCCGCATCGTCGCCATGAGGTCGTGCTGGCCCTCGCCTGGCTCGAGCAGCGTGCTGACGCCGGGCGGGTCCTGCCCGGGGTCGGTGTCAGTCGGGGCCGACGCGAGGAAGCCGAGGTCGCGGGTCGAGGCCGCGTTTGGCGGGAGCGTGGTGCTGGCGTCCGGAGGAACCGTCGTGGCCTGCGCGTCGAAGCCGACGGTCGGCTCGACCTGGCCATCGATGATGCCTTGCAGCTCCGGCGCCGTCCCACCAGGCCTCAGCGCGTCGGGCTTGGTGGTCTCCTGGAGCGTCGACATGGCGAACAGCGCCGTGCGGTTGTGGCGGTCCTGCACGGACTGGGCGCTCTCACCCGACGGCGCCTGCGAGTCGGTCATCGCGTAGCGCTGGGTGCGATCGTGACGCTGCTCGACAGACTCGCCCTCCGACTGGTCTTCCTGCGCGCGCATCATGGCGTCGAGATCGACGCGCACCGTGCTCTCGCGTGGGCCCTCGGCGTCGGCGTCGCCGTTGAGTTCGACCGTGCCGGGGCTCGGCAGCGGGCGAGCGGGCACCACGGGCGACCCGAAGGCCATCGTCTTGTTGGGGGCAGGCGCGGTGATCTCGGGCGGCGTGCCGAACATCATCGTCTGGTTCGCGGGCCGGTTGGCCACGGCAGGCACTGGACCGGCGGGCACCGCGGGCGTCGGCCCTGCAGCGGGCTGCGCTCCGAACACCATCGTCGACGAGGCCGGGCGCGGCTGGGCCACCGGCGGAGCGACGGCCGGCGCGCCGAACACCTGCGTCGCCTTCGGGTTGGGCGCCGCCACGGGGGTCGCTCCGAAGACGAGCGTCTGGTTGGCGGGGCTGCTGGCTGGCGCGGGAGCCGGCGGAGCGCTCTTCTGGCCAGCGGGCGTGCCGAACATCATCGTCTGATTCACGCTCGCCGGAGCGCTGGGCGCAGGCGCTGGCTCCCGCGCGGCCTGCTGGCCGGCCGGCGTGCCGAACATCATCGTCTGGTTCGCCGGGTTGGGCGCTGGCGCCGCGGGCTTGGCGCCGAAGACGAGCGTCTGGTTGGCGGGTGCCTGGGGCGGCGGCGGCGCAGCGGCGAGCTGTTGGCCTGCCGGGGTGCCGAACACCATCGTCTGGTTCGCAGCGCGGTTCGCCGCGGGCGCTGGTGCAGGTGCAGGTGCAGGTGCAGGTGCAGGTGCCACGCCCGAAGCGGCCGGCGTGCCGAACATCATCGTCTGGTTCGCGGCCTTGTTGGCGGCGGGCGCGGCGCCGGGGGGCTGGGCGCCGAACACCATCGTCTGGTTCGCCGGCTTCGAGGCCGGCGGCGCGTTCTGGGCGCCAAACACCATCGTCTGGTTCGCCGCAGCCCCGGGCACCGCAGCCTTCCGCCGCGAGGTCGTCGGCTCGTCGTCCAGCACCGTGGCCTGCGCTTCGACTTTCGGCGGGAACGCCGTGAAGACGTGGCTGCACCGGGTGCACTGCACGGCCGCCCCCGACGCCGGAATCAACTTCTCATCGAGGACGTAGGTGGTCGCGCACTTCTCGCACGAGATCAGCACCCTTCGTTTCTATCACAGCCCTGCGTCACAACGAGGAATCTCGGCCAGCTGACGAATGGCTTCGAGCCGCGCCGGCCCCACCCCTTCGACCGCGTCGACCTCGTCCCACGAGCAGAACCCGCCCCGGGCGTCGCGGGCGGCGATGATCTGCTGCGCGAGCGAGGGCCCGATGCCCGGCAGAACGGCGAGGTCGTCGGCGGTGAGGCGCGAGAAGGGCACCCGCTGTCCGACGGTGAGGGCCTGCCCGGCTGCGAGCGGGCGCCCGGGCCCACAACGCGCCACGCCCGCGTCGTCGAGGAACACCTGCTCGGGTGGGCACTCGAGCCCTGGGGCCGACGAGGGCCACCGCCACCAGGCGACGAGGCCCACCACCAGCATGATCGCCGCCGCGACGGCGAGCCAGCCATCGCGCGTCATGGGCTACTTCTTCTTCGCCTTGCCCGGCCTGGCGTCGAGCCCGAACTCGGTGTGCAGCGAGCGCACCGCGAGCTCGGCGTACTTCGAGGGAATGACGCACGACACGCGAATCTCCGAGGTGGAGATCGCCATGATGTTGATGCCTTCCTTCGACAGGGTGCGGAACATGCGCGCCGCGACGCCCGAGTGGTTGCGCATGCCGACGCCGACGATCGACACCTTGGCGATGTCCTGGTCGGTGGTGATCTCACCGGCCGCGAGCGCCTTCGTCACCTTCTTGACGACGTCGTGGGCCTTGGTGAGGTCGGCCTTGCCCACGGTGAAGGTGAGATCGCCCTTCCCGTCCTGCGGGGGGTTCTGGACGATGAGGTCGACGACGATGGCCTTCTCGTCGAGGGCGCCGAAGATCTGCGCGGCGACGCCCGGGCGATCGGGCA
This sequence comes from Myxococcaceae bacterium, assembly GCA_025459425.1. Classification (GTDB taxonomy): domain Bacteria; phylum Myxococcota; class Myxococcia; order Myxococcales; family Myxococcaceae; genus Xiheimicrobium. The sequence goes on from JALOQF010000464.1 coordinate 3,624, forward strand.
CGTCACGAATCGAGATGCGCGCCTCGTTGCGATCGAGCGCGATGCCACTGACGACCAGATCCTCCATCGTTTCATCCTCCTCACAGACGAGCGTGCCGGGATCGTCGGAGAACGACGACTTCACCCACAGGGGCACCCGGTACTTCATGGCGAACTCGACGCTGCGGATCTGCAGCACCTTCGCGCCCAGACTGGCGAGCTCGAGCATCTCTTCGTAGCTGATGCGGTCGAGCTTGCGGGCCGCCGGCGCCACGTTCGGATCGGTCGTGTAGACCCCGTCGACGTCGGTGTAGATCTCGCACGCGTCGGCGTTCAGCGCCGCGGCGATGGCGACGGCGGTGGTGTCGCTGCCGCCGCGGCCGAGCGTGGTGATGTTGCCCTTCTCGTCGACGCCCTGGAACCCGGCCACCACCGCGATGTGGCCCTGCTTCACCACGTCGAGAATCGGCGCGCCGTCGATCTGCTGAATGCGCGCCTTCGAGAACGTCGAGTCGGTCACGATGCGGCACTGGTGCCCGAGGAAGCTGGTGGCCTTGCCGCCGAGCGTCTGAATGGCGATGGCGACGAGCCCGATCGACACCTGCTCGCCGGTGGCGATGACGACGTCCTGCTCGCGCTCGCTGGGGCGCGGCGTGAGATCGTGCACCAGCTTGAGCAGCCGGTTCGTCTCGCCCGACATCGCCGAGACCACCAGCACCACGTCGTTCCCGGCCTTCTGCGCCGAAAGCGCCCGCCGCGCGACGTTCTGCATGCGCGAGAGGTCTCCGACCGACGTGCCGCCGTACTTCTGCACGATGAGCTTCCGCTTGCTGCGACCTGACACCATGCGTCAAGCGCTTACCGCGAGGGCGCCGGCCCGCCCAAGCGAAAAGGTGGTGCGGCGTCGAGTCGTGTTGGAGCGAAGGGCCCCCTTGGGTAAGTCGGCCGCCCATGACGCTCCCCCCGCTCCTCCTCGACGGCAACACCCTGACGCTGGAGCAGATCGACGAGGTCTCGACGCACGGCCGGAAGGTGGGGCTGTCACCCGAGGCCCGCGCCCGCGTCGAGGCGGCGCGCGCGCTCGTCGACAAGGTCGCGGCCGGAGACGAGCCCGCGTACGGCATCAACACCGGCTTCGGCACCCTGGCCGAGGTGCGCATCGACAAGAAGGATCTGCGGCAGCTCCAGCGCAACCTCATCGTCAGCCACGCGGTCGGCGTCGGCGCCCCACTGCCCCAGCGGGAAGCGCGCGCGCTGCTGCTGTTGCGCTGCAACGTCCTGGCGAAGGGCTTCTCGGGCATCCGGCCCACGACGCTCGAGCTCGGCCTCGAGCTGCTCAACCGCGGGGTGACGCCGGTGGTGCCCGAGCGCGGCTCGGTCGGAGCCTCGGGCGATCTCGCGCCGCTCGCGCACCTCGCCCTCGTCTTCATCGGTGAAGGAGAGGCCTTCGTCGACGGGCAGCGCCTGAGCGGCCGC
>JALOQF010000465.1 GCA_025459425.1 Myxococcaceae bacterium
AGGCCATCGAAGGCGCTCTTCACTCGACCGTCGGCAGCGCCGCGTCGTCGACGGGCTTGAGCAGCTCGCGCAGCACCACGGTGGCGTAGCTGCCCGCGGGCAGCGAGAAGACGAGCCGAACGACGTCGCCATCGTGCGCAAACGACGGCTCGCCGAGCTGGACCCGGAGGAGGCGGCGGGTGCCCTTCGTCTCGTCGCCGCCCGCCTTGAACGTCTCGAGGGTCACCCCATCGGCGGACAGCACCTCGGCCTCGAGCGCCTGGGCCTCGTCCTTCGGCGCGCGCATCTCGGGGCCGAACATGGGGCCGGTCGGGCTCACCTCGAAGGCGTCGGCGCGGGGCTGATCGATCGCCACGTCGTCACACCAGAACGAGCCGCCCGACTCGTGCTTCTGCAGCACGTCGCCGGCGAGCACCCTCGAGAACAGCCCGCGCTCCAGCCGTAGGCCCAGCACGCGGTTGAAGAGCGCCGACTGGTACGCCGACAGGAAGAGCTTCCGCTCGAAGCGGTCGCGGTGCCGCCCGCCCGCGAGGAGAATCGCCCGGCCACGCTCGGCATTGTCTCCACGCGCGCCGAAGCGTTGGTCACCGAACGCGTTCGGCACGCCCTTCGCCACGAGCTGCTCGAAGCTGGCCTTCGCGGCGCCCACGTCTCTCACCCCGCGCACCGTCAGCATGAAGCGGTTGCCCTTCAGGTGACCGCTCTTGAGCTTGTTCCGATGGCGCGACGTCTCGAGCACGGTGACGCCGGGCACCGAGAAGCCCTCGAGCTTCGCGAGCGCCTTGAAGGGCAGCGACAACCACTGGCGCGTCACCGCCTGCTTGTCCTTGAGGCCGGCCCAGCTCACGTCGCGGTCCGTCAGGCCCACGTGGCGCGCGATGAGCTTCGCCACCTCGGGCGTCGAGCGGCCGCGCTTCTCGACCCACAGGTACCCGTGCTCACCGTCGGGCAGGCCGTTCGGCAGATAGGCGGGCAGCTCCTCGACCTCGAAGTCTTCGGGGCTGGCCTTGAAGACGCCGCCCGAGCCGGGCACGTCGGCGGTGAGGAAGGGGAGCGCCACGACTCACTTCATGTCGATGGTGCTCAAGAGCTCTTTCACGCGTCGGGCGAGCTCCTCGTCGGCGCGCGACTCGAGCAGCTCTCCGGCCTGGAAGAGCAGGAAGAACATCACGTCGGACAGGGCCTGCTTGAACGACATCAGCGGCTCGGAGCCCATCTGGCCGTCGTGTTTCAGCTGCCCGTACTGGGCCAGCACCTGCGCCTCGTCGAGGCTGCCGTCGGGCAAGAAGGACAGGCCGTTGAGCACCCGTGACGTCGAGACCCCCGAGCCACGGAGCGCCGCGTTCGCCGAGGCGAGGAACATGTCGAGCTGCCCGCGGCGGGCCACCTCGTCGCGCACCTCGCGGAAGATGAAGTTGAAGACGTGCAGCACCTTGCGCTCGTCGATGGCCGGCGGAGGCCACGGCACGGCCGCGAGCGGGTCGGGCGGCGGCTCGAGGGGCGCGGGCGCTGGCGCAGGCGCCGGGGCGCTGGGCGCGGGAGCAGGTGGGCGGGGGGCCGACGCAGCGGGGGTGGCCACGACGGCCGCCGAGGTCTGCGACACCTGCACGTAGCCGCCTTCGATGAGGCGGTACACGATGCGGGTCGCGTCGAACTCGGACACCTTGGTGAGCTGCCCCAGCTCGATGACGGTGCGCACGCCGTCGACCGCCGCCAGCAGCTGATCTTCCTCGGGCTCGAGCTTGCCGTCCGACGCCTTCTTGCGCACCACGTAGAGCTTCCCGTGGGGAATGCGCTTCCGGAACTGGGCGAGCTCGTCGATCTTCCTGATGCTGTCCATCAACAGGCCCTGCATCGAGAGCGACAGGCTGTGCGCCAGCGTCTTCTCGTCGAGCTCCTGGTCGATGAGGAGGAACGTGCCCTCTTTCTGCAGCATCATGCCGTGGAAGATCTCGGTGATCTGCTCCTGCAGGCACTTGTAGAGGTCGTGCGACTTCAGAAAGCCGCGCTCGACCATCGCCTTGCCCACGCGAGACGGCGGCGCGTCGGACAACACCTGCTCGAGCTGGGCCCGGGTGACGTAGCCCATGCGCACCATCACCTCGCCGATGCGATCGGCCGGAGAGTCGGACGCGGCGGAGCGCACCTCGCCGTCCTTGATGGTGAGGAGCCGCTCGGTGCCGGGGGCCGACAACCGGAGCACGCCGGTCCACCGGGCCTGGCCGAGGAAGGCGATGAGATCTTGCAGCGCGAAGGTGCCGCAGTCGCCCGCGAGCACCACGCGGGGCTTCTTGTCGATGACGCCACCCTGCGACGGGCTGCGCACGAAGAGGAGCCAGTCGGGCGAGGTGGGCTGCAGCCGGAAGTACCCCGTGCGACCCGACAGCGGAGAGCCCTGCCCGTCGGCAGCGGCGAGTCCTCCCTTCGGGTCGACGACGAAGCGCTGGTCCACGTTGGCTCGTTTCCGGTCACCAGCTCGAGTTGCCCTGCACCCAATCGGCCTCGTCGTCGATGGCGAGGAGCAGCGTCTCGACCGAGGGGTTGAGCGTCACCTTGCGGCCATTGACGAACATGCTGGGGGTCGAGTCGACGCCCGCGGTCCGGCCGGCCTCTTTCGACGCGTTGAGCTCGTCGAGGTACTTCTTCTCGGCCACGGCCTTGTCGAAGGCCTTCTCGTCGAGGCCGACCTTCTTCACGAGCGCCTTGATGAAGCCCTCGGAGAGCGAGAGCTGGTTGTCGAAGAGCGCGTTGTACATCGCGCCGAACTTGCCGGCGTCGCGCGCGAAGAGCGCCGCCTGCCCCGCGAGGGTGGCGTTGGGGTGCGCCGCGAGCGGGAACAGCGCGTAGCAGACGCGCGTCTGGGGCCGCGCCTTGAGCGCCTCGTCGATCATCGGCCGGGCCGCGTTGCAGTACGGGCACTCGAAGTCGCTGAACTCGACCAGCGTCACCTTCGCGTCCTTCGGGCCGACGCACTGGCGCTCGTCGACCTGGAAGCGGGCGCGCTTCGCCGTGAAGCCCTGGTTGTACTTCGCGAGCGCGTTGATGATCTCGGTGGCCGGCGTGCCCTCGCTGGCCTGGAACGCGGCGTAGCCGACGAGCCGCCGGGTGTGCTTGCAGGCGTCGCCCTTCTTGAGCGAGGCCAGCAGCGTGAGCGGGCGGCCGCACGCGTCGAACTCGTCGGTCAGCACCGTGACGAGCTCTTTTTTGGCGGCCGGCGACAGGCGCGAGAAGTCGAAGCCGGGCAGGTCGGAGAGCAGGCGCGCGGGGTCGGAGCCCTGGGCGACGGCCACCGAGGCCACCGTGACGAGAAGCACCCCCACTGTGCGAATGCGACCCGCCACGATGCGAATCGTTGTAACCACGCGGTCCAGCCTTGTAAAGGAACGTTCTTCTTCACGAATTCCCATGCGACGACTCCTGTTGGTGCACACCGGCGGCACCCTCGGCATGAGCGGCCGACGACCGCACGCGCTCAAGCCCGGCGCCTTCTTTCGCACCGTGCGGGAACGTGTACCCGAGCTGACGAAGCTGGCGCACCTGGAATTCGAGCTGTTCTCGAACCTCGACAGCTGTGAGATGCAGCCCGAGCTGTGGACGCGGCTGGCGACGCTGCTCCACGAGCGGCTCGACGACTTCGACGGCGCCGTCGTCACCCACGGCACCGACACGCTCTCGGACACCGCCTCGGCCCTGTCCTTCATGCTGGCGAAGCTCGACAAGCCCGTGGTGCTCACGGGAGCGCAGCGCCCCCTGGGCGAAGTGCGCAGCGACGCGCGCCTCAACCTCATCGACGCGGTCACCTCGGCGCTGCACGGCCCGAAAGAGGTGACGGTCTGCTTCGACTCGCACCTGTTTCGTGGCAACCGCGTGCGCAAGGTGTCGGTCGCCGAGTACGACGCCTTCGACAGCCCCAATCACCCCGGCCTGGGCGTGTTGGGCGTCGAGGCGAAGTTCGAAGCGGGCCTTTCGCGGCGGGGCCGGCGCACGCTGCTGCCGGGGGTGGTGCCCGAGGTCTTTCTGCTGCGGGTGTTTCCCGGGCTCGACCCCGCGCTGCCGCTGGCGCTGTTGCCCCGCATCAGGGGGCTGGTGCTCGAGGCCTACGGGGCCGGCAACTTCCCCGTCGCGAAGGCCCTGGGGCGCTCGCTCGAGCCGGTCTTCGTCGAGTGTCAGAGGCGCAGAATCCCGGTGGTGGTGGTGAGTCAGGCCCCGCGCAACGGCGTCGACTTGTCGCTCTACGAGTCCGGTTCGCTGGCGCGCTCGTATGGGGCGATCAACGGCGGCGACCTCACCATGTCGGCGGCTGTGGTGAAGCTCATGCATGGGCTCGCTCATTTTCCGGGCCAGCGCCTGGGCCGCTATCTCGAACGATCGGTAGCGGGAGAGCGCTCGTGAGTGTTAACGTGGTCAGTTACTCGGGTTCGTGACGCCATGGCTGAGGACAAAACGGCAGTCCACAGCATCAAGGACCTCCTGGGCGAAGCCCGGAAGACGAACGCCGCCTATCTCATCGTCATCAGCGCGCGCTCGCCCGCAACGGTGGGCAAGATGGTGAAGCTCGAGAAGGGCGAGTTCGTGCTCGGCCGCAGCCCCGACCTGCCGATGCCGGTCGACGACGATGGCATCTCGCGGCGGCACTGCAAGATCACCCAGGCGCCCAACGGCCACTACCAGCTCGTCGACCTCGGCTCGACGAACGGCACGTACCTCAACGGCATCAAGGTGAACGTCGCCACGCTGCAAGACGGCGACAAGATTCAGATTGGCGCCAACTCGGTGCTGAAGTTTTCGATCCAGGACCAGCTCGAGGAGCAGTACCAGCGCTCCATCTACGAGAGCGCCACCCGCGACGGCCTCACGCGCATCTTCAACAAGAAGTACTTCCTCGACACGCTCCGCAAGGAGTTCGCGTACTGCCTGCGTCACCGCGTGCCGTTGTCGCTGGTGATGTTCGACATCGACCACTTCAAGAAGATCAACGACACCTACGGGCACCCGGCCGGTGACTACGTGCTGCAGAAGGTGGCGGCGAAGGTGGCCGAGACCGTCAGGCAGGAAGACCTCTTCGCGCGCTACGG
>JALOQF010000119.1 GCA_025459425.1 Myxococcaceae bacterium
GTCCCACCCGGCGATGAGGCGGTGCACGCCTCCGCTCGTCGGCAGCGTCAGCGGCGCACTCACGCCCGAGCTCCGCGTCGTCGTCGTCCCGAAGGTGCTTCTGAGCGGAATCGACACCGCGTACGCCCCACCATCGCGGAGCACCGCGTTCACCTGCACGCCGACCGAAGCGCCGGCGTCCCAGATCGACTGATCCGGCGGAGCGACGAAGCTCAACGACACCGGCACGCAGCGCCCACCATCGAGATCGGCCTCGCACGGCGCGAACTCGGGACAGGACGCAGGGCACGAGGGCATCGGAGGCGCGCCACCGGCCGAACCGCCTGCGCTCCCCCCCGCAGCCCCTCCAGCGGAGCCGCCGGCCGTACCACCGGCCGCAGCGCCGCCGCCGGCCGAGCCACCTGCGGAACCTCCGGCCGAGCCACCTGCGACACCTCCTGCAGCCCCGCCACCAGCTCCTCCGGCTGAACCACCCGCGGCGCCACCAGCAGCGGCTCCGCCACTGCCTCCACCTGCGCCTCCGGCCGCGCCGCCCGCAGCGCCACCAGCGTCTCCACCTGCCGAACCGCCGCCCATGCCACCGGCGTCGCCGCCGCCTGCGGTCCCGCCAGCGTCTCCGCCCGACGAGCCCCCGGCCGTCCCACCTGCGTCACCTCCGGCCGAACCGCCCGCGCTCCCGCCGCCCGCGGTGCCTCCGGCCGAGCCGCCGCCCGTCACGCCCCCGCCCGCTGCTGCGCCGCCGCCCGTGGCGCCGCCTCCGCCCACTGCCGCCTGGCACCGCGCGTCGATGCACGCCTGCCCCGACGGGCATGGCGGCAGATCCGGCCCGCAGCGATCGCCCAGCGGCTCCGGACACGCCGCGAACACCACCACCACGACTCCGCTCAGGACACGCTTCATCGAAAGACCCCCACGCATGGCCCTCGGAGCCCACCACGAGCCCGACGACACTGCCACGCCGAAAAGCCGAGCTTCGGTCCTTGCGCGCGGCAGCCTCTCTCGGCACAAGCCCTCGCATGGACGGTAGCAGCCCCGAGTTCCGCGACGTGTGCCTGCGCTGCCGCCGCCCGCGCCGCGTCTGCTGGTGCGACGCCGTCACACCTGTGCAGAGCCGCACCCACGTCGTCTTCATCCAGCACCCGCGCGAGTTCCGCGTGCCCGTCAGCACTTGCCGCATGGCGCACCTCTCGCTGCCGAACAGTGAGCTGCACGTGGCGCTGTCGGCGAAGGGCACGCCCGCGCTCGAGGCCTGGTGTGAGCGGCCCGGCGTCGCGGTGCTCTTCCCGGCCGACGACGCGGCTGACGCCGACACGCTCGAGACTCCGCCCTCGACCCTCATCGTCATCGACGGCACGTGGTCGAACGCGCGCAAGGTGGTGATGAACTGCCCGTTGCTCTCGGCGCTGCCACGCGTCGCGTTCCGCCCCGACGCGCCCAGCCGCTACCGCATTCGGGCCGAGCCCGACGACGACTTCGTCTCGACCATCGAGGCCACGGCCATCGTGCTCGAGAAGCTGGAGCGCGCTCCGGGCCGGTTCCGCCCCATCCTCACGGCGTTCGACACCATGGTGGAGCGCCAACTGGCCTTCGCCACCTCGAACGGGCGCCGCACCCGGCACGCGCGACTCAAGAAGCGCAACACGGCGCGGGTCGATCCGATGGCCGAGCTGACCGCCCAGCGCGACTCGCTCGTCGCCGTCTTCGGCGAAGCGAACGCCTGGCCGCTCGATGCGGCGAACGCACCGCCGGGTGAGCCGGAGCTGATTCAGCTGGTCGCCCAGCGGCTGGCCACCGGAGAGCGCTTCGAGGCCGTGCTGCAGGCGACGCGACCGCTGGCGCCGAGCGTTCCACTGCACCTCGATCTGTCGCTCGAGCGGCTCGAGGCGAGTGAGCCACGTGACGCAGCGCTGGCCCGATGGCGCGCCTTCGTTCGGCCGATCGACGTGCTGGTGGGGTGGGGCCGGTACTGTCGCGATCTGCTCGAGCACGAGGGCGCGGCGCCGCCTGCGTTCGTCGACGTGCGCGCGAAGCTCTGTCAGGTGGGCGCGGGTCGCCCTGGCTCGGTCGAGGCGTGCGCGGGGCGGCTCGGTCTGTCGTTGTCGGAAGGGCGCGGCCGCGCGGTGCGGCGCCTCGAGTCGGTCTTGGGCGTGACGCGCGCTGCCGTCGAGGGTCGAGCGACCGACTGTCTGCCGCCGAGGGCGCCCCGGTGAACCAGAAGACCTTGCAGACGCTCTTTACCTTGAGTTGGGGCGCATGGGCCTGCATGCCGCTGTGGGGCGCCGCCGCCTTTCTCGCCGTTCAGGTGCTGCTGGTGGTGGGCCTCTCGCAGGAGTCGGCGAAGGCGCGCGCCGCGCTCGAGGCCGACCCCGCGCTGGCTGCTCTCGAACCCGAGACGAAGCGCTTTCTTCAGGCTCACGCGATCGTCTACGCGGCTCCGGCCTCGGCGAAGGCCTGGAGCAGTTTCTTCCGGGCCGTGAGCCTCGCGCTGCTCCTCCTCGTGCCGGCCTTCGCGACCCATGCGTTCTTGCGGCACGACCTCTGGCTGTTGCTGCCTCTCGTCCCGGCGCTCGTCGGCGTGGCCTTCAACGGCACCCGGGCTCGCCCGCTCGAGCTCGACGAGTGGATCAAGGATCCCTCGCACGCGGCCGATCTGCCCCACCACCAGGCCATCAAGGCAGCCCTCGCCTCGAAGCTGAACGCGGCCCTCGCGGCCGTCGGAGAGAGGCTGGGCCCGGGCTTGCTGCGGCCTCCGCCGGGCCTGTAGGCCGCTGAATCGAACGACCCTTCCGAGACACCGTGACAGACGTCGAAAACCGCCCGCCGCTGGGCTACGGCGGCACCCTCGAGGAGAGGCACACACATGGCTGAACGGATCGCCGTCGTCGGGTTGGGGTACGTCGGGTTGCCAGTCGCGCTCGCGTTCGCGCGGAAGTTCCCAGGCACCATCGGGTTCGACATCAACGAGGCCAAGGTGAAGGAGCTCGCCTCGGGCTTCGACCGCACGGGCGAGATCGACAAGGCCACGCTCACCGGCGCCGGCCTCGAGATGACGGCCGACCCGGCGAAGCTGAAGGCCGCGACGTTCTTCGTGGTGGCCGTGCCCACGCCCGTCGACCTCGACAACCGGCCCGATCTCACGCCGGTGGTGAAGGCGAGCGAGACGGTCGGCCGGGTGCTCAAGAAGGGTGACGTCGTCGTCTACGAATCCACCGTGTACCCCGGCGTCACCGAAGACATCTGCGGACCCATTCTCGCGAAGGTGTCGGGCCTCTCGCGCAGTGACTTCTTCCTGGGCTACTCGCCCGAGCGCATCAACCCGGGCGACAAGCAGCACACCCTCGAGCGGATCACGAAGGTGGTGTCGGGCGAGGACGAGAAGACGCTCGAGCGCGTGGCGCAGGCCTACGGCGCGATCATCGACGCCGGCGTCTTCCGCGCCGCGAGCATCAAGGTGGCCGAGGCCGCGAAGGTGATCGAGAACACCCAGCGCGATCTCAACATCGCGCTGATGAACGAGCTCGCGCTCATCTTCGACCGCATGGGCATTCGTACCCGCGACGTGCTCGCCGCCGCCGGCACCAAGTGGAACTTCCTCAAGTTCACCCCGGGCCTCGTGGGCGGCCACTGCATCGGCGTCGACCCGTACTACCTCACCACGAAGGCCGAGCAGCTCGGCTACCAGCCGCAGGTGATCCTCGCCGGCCGGCGCATCAACAACTCCATCGGGCCCTACGTCGCGCAGCGCACCGTGAAGCTCCTCATTCACGCGCAGAAGCCGGTGAAGGGCGCGCGGGTGGGCGTCATGGGGCTCACCTTCAAGGAGAACGTCGCCGACATTCGCAACTCGAAGGTGCCCGACATTCTCACTGAGCTGCGTGAGTTCGGTGTCGCGCCGATGCTGACCGACCCCTACGCCGACCCGGAAGAGACGAGGCACGAGTACAACCTGGGCCTGAGCACGCTCGACGAGCTGGTCGACCTCGACGCGTTGATCCTCGCGGTCTCGCACAAGCAGTACCTCGACCTCGGCATGGACGCGCTGCTGGCGCGGCTCAAGCCCGGCGGTGTGCTGGTCGACGTGAAGAGCGCGCTCGACCCCTCGAAGGTGCCGGCTGGGCGCGCGCACTACTGGTGCCTCTGACGATGGCGCCCTTCGATCTCGACGCGGCGCTCTCGGCCCGCTCGCACCGCTGGCTCGTGACGGGCGCGGCGGGCTTCATCGGCTCGCACCTCGTGGAGCAGCTGCTGCGCGCAGGCCAGCAGGTGGTGGGGCTCGACAACTTCGCCACCGGCCGGCGTGAGAACGTCGAGGTGGTGGCCGCGGGCGCGGGCGACCGGTACCGCTTCGTCGAAGGAGACATCACCTCGCTCGAGACGTGTCACCGGGTGTGCGAGGGCGTCGACTTCGTGCTGCACCAGGCGGCGCTCGGCAGCGTGCCCCGGAGCCTCAAGGATCCGCTCGCCTCGCACCGCGCCAACGTCGATGGCTTCGCCAACATGCTGGTGGCGGCGCGCGACGCGAAGGTGAAGCGCTTCGTCTACGCCTCGTCGTCGTCGGTCTACGGCGACGACCCGACGTTGCCCAAGCAGGAGCAGCGGACCGGGCGGGTGCTGTCTCCGTACGCGGCGACGAAGGCCGTGAACGAGCTGTACGCGGGCGTCTTCCAGCGCTCCTACGGGCTCGAGACGGTGGGCCTGCGCTACTTCAACGTCTTCGGGCCCCGGCAGGACCCGAACGGGCCCTATGCCGCGGTGATCCCCCGGTGGGTGGCGGCGCTCGAGGCCGGTCAGCCCTGCGACATCAACGGCGATGGCTCGACCAGCCGCGACTTCTGCTTCGTGCTCAACGCCGTGCAGGCGAACCTTCGCGGCGCGCTGGCGCCTGGCGCCGACGTCAGCGACACCGTCTACAACGTCGCCGTCGGCCACAAGACGAGCCTGCTCGAGCTGTACGCCTTCATCCGCGAACGGGTGGCCGTGCGCCGGCCAGACGTGAAGGGCCTTTCGCCCCGGCACCAGCCGTTCCGCCCGGGCGACATCAAGGACTCACAGGCCGACATCTCGCGTGCCCGCGAGCGGCTCGGCTACTCGCCCACGCACACCGTCGCGCAAGGGCTGGACGTCACTCTGGGGAGCGTCACATGAAGATCGTCGTCACGGGTGGAGCCGGCTTCATCGGCTCGAACATCGTCGATGCGTACGTGGGCCTGGGCCACCAGGTGCTGATCATCGACGACCTCTCGTCGGGCCAGCGCAAGAACGTGAACCCGAAGGCCGAGCTCGTGCACGCCGACGTGCGCAGCGAGGTGGCGGCGAAGGCGGTCGAGGCGTTCGCGCCCCAGCTCGTCAACCTGCACGCGGCGCAGATCGACGTCCGGCGCAGCGTCACCGAGCCGCGCTTCGACGTCGACGTCAACGTGGGCGGCCTGCTCAACGTCGTCGAGGCAGCGCGGCGCGGTGGGGCGTTGAAGCGGTGCGTGTACGCCGCCTCGGGCGGCTCGATGTACGGCGACACCCAGGTGATCCCGACCCCCGAGACGCACCCCTGCGGCGCGGTCTCGCCCTACGGCGTGTCGAAGCACGCGTGCGAGCTGTACCTGCAGACGTGGAAGGCCATCTACGGCGTGCACTACGTCGCGCTCCGCTACGCGAACGTCTACGGGCCGCGGCAGAACCCGCACGGCGAGGCCGGGGTGGTGGCCATCTTCACCGAGCGCCTCGTGCACGGTCGGCCCTGCACCATCTACGGCGACGGTGGGCAGACGCGTGACTTCGTGCACGTCGCCGACGTCACCCGCGCCAACGTGCTGGCGCTCGACACGCCGTTCTGCGGCGGCGTCAACATCGGCACCGGCGTCGAGACCGACGTGAACGCCGTGTACCGGCACCTGGCGACCGCCGCCGGAGTGACGACGCCGGCGACCTACGCCGAGGGCCGCATGGGCGAGCAGCGCCGGAGCGTGCTCGACGTCCGCAAGGCGAAGGACGTGCTGGGCTGGACGCCAGGCTTCGACGTCGCCGCGGGGCTCGCGAACACTGTGGCGTGGTTTCGCTCCCAGGCGTAGGACCTGGCGTCGGCTGCCCGGCCTCGCGGGCGGCGCGGTGGCCTGACGCACGAGGCCGAAGCGACGATGCGCAGATGGACTTCACCTGGAGCGTGTTCCGTCAGAAGGTGCAGGGCATGCATCGACTGCTCGTCCTCGCTGGCCTCCTGCTCGTCGCCTGTGGCGCCCCGACGTCGGGGCTTCGAACTGGAACGTACGTCTTTGGCGCGCTGCGTGGCCGGGAGGCGGCGCCGTCGGCGACGGTGAGTGGCTCCACGCTCGAGCTCGACGTGCTCACGCGCGAGGTGAAGCTGACGCTGGGCGGAGCCACCCGGCGCTTCACGATGGCCCAGGACGCGACCACCACCACCGGCTGCCCGGGGAACTTCGGCGGCACCGCGCAGGAGACGCGCACGCTCGACGCGCCGAACATTCAACTGGGTGAGCTGCTCATCGACGCGCCGGTGCTGCGAACCGACTGCCCGGCCGGAAGCCCGAACCTGGTCCTGCAGTCCGGCCCGGTTTCGGCCGCCGGCGCTGCGCCCGACTGCTCGGCCGAGGTGATCTGCGTGGTGTACTCGCGGAGGTGACGCGTGGGCCGCGGTCTGGAGTCGGTGCGTGCGACGAACTCCGCCAGGTCCGCGGCGCAGCAACGACACGCTCCGGAGCAGCGCGCAGCGTGAGCCGCCGTACGGCCGCTTCGATTCGCTCCCCCGGCGCGTGGCTCGAGGCGCGGAAGTCCAACCCACCGGCAGAACCGCTCGTCACGGTCACCGAGGCCCGACTCAGGGAACGATGAACGCCCAGCACAGGCGCAGGAGCTGAACGTCGGCGGGCCTCGGGACGACGACCTGCTCGGTGAAGCGGCGCGGGTCGATCTCCTTGAGCGCGGCGATCTGCTCTTCGAGCTGCTGCACCTCGACCTGCGCGTCCTCGAGCTTGCCCTCGGCGCCGCCCTGGTTCCGGTGCGCCGACATGGCGCGGCTCGCGGCGGTCAGCGTGCTGCGGCGGCCCGAGAAGAGGCTCATCACCCCGGCGCCGACGTCGATCCACTTCTGCGCCTTGCGTGACTGCACCTCGCTCGACAACTGCGCGACGTCGGCCCTGCGCTTCTCGAGCTTGCGCATCAGCGCCCCGGCCTCCTTCGACACGCCTTGCTTCTCCACCACGCGCGAGGTGAAGGCCTCGAGCGACTCGGTGGGCCCCGAGATGAGCTTCGTCGTCGGGTCCACCAGCAGCTTCGTCTCGAGCTTCGAGGGCAGGCGCTCCTTCATCGCGGCCGAGAGCTTCGCGAGCTTCGTGGCGTTGACGCACCCCGGCACCGGGCCGAAGGTGACGCCGGCGGGAGGCGTCGACTGAAACGGAACGCCGGTGACCGAGAAGGGCGCGTGCTCGAGCACCTCGCCGGGGGTGAGCGCCTGCTCGACGGGAAACGCGAGCTCGTGCACCGTCTCTTCGCTCGCCACCGTGCCCACGCGGTAGCGCACGCCGAACTTGAGCAAGAGGAAGAGCTGCGCCGCGCCCCGGTCCACCTCGTAGATCGGCCCCAGCTCGGGCTCGACGCCGACGATCGGCGGCGTCGTGAGGGCGCCCGGCGTCGCTGGAGCCGCGGCACCGACTCCGGCGGCCACGGGCGCGCTCGCGGCCGCCTGACGCATGGGCGCGGTGAGCGAACGGATCTGGTCTTCGCTCAGCGGCCCGTGCAGCAGCGTCAGCGCGTTGCGCGTGCGGAAGACGCTTGGCTGGGGCCTGTGCACCGAGTGCAAGAGAAACTGGCGAGGCGCGAGCGTGGCGATGCGGGTCTCGAGCTCGCTCGCCGTCACGCCAGTGGCCGAGGCGGCGGCGACCAGCGCGTCGCGAATGCGCGCCTTGTCCTGCTCCGTCTGGAGCCGCCCCACCAGCCAGGTGCCGATGTTGCCCAGCCCCCGGTAGTCGAGATCGATCGGGTTCTGCGTCGCCAGCACCACCCCGAGCCCGAAGGCGCGCGCCTGCTTGAGCAGCCCGATGAGCGGTGGCTTCGTGGGCGGGTTCGCCGGGTTCGGCGGGAAGTACCCGAAGATCTCGTCGATCAGCACCACCGCGCGCAGGCCGTTCGAGCCGCCCTGCTTGCGCATCCACGTCTGAACGCGCTCGAGCAGCAGCGCCACCACGGCGATGCGCTCTTCGTCTGGCAGGTGGGCCACCGAGTACACCGACAGCCGCGGCCGGCCATCGCCCGCGCGGAACAGCACGGCCGGATCGAGCGCGTCACCGGTACGCCACGCCTGGAACTTCGGCGACGCGATGAGGCCGTTGAGGCGAATCATGAGCGCCTGCCGCTCACGCTGCGGGAAGAAGTCCTCGAGGGGCAGGGCGCCGACCACCGAGAAAGGCGGTTGGTTCACCTGACGCACGAGATCGACGAGCGTGGGCGTCTGGCCCTGGCTCCACGCGTGGGTGAGCAGCTGCACCACGAGCAGGTACTCGCGTGAGGTGACCGGGTCGATCTCGAGGCTGAGCAGGCCGAGCAGGCTCCGCGCGATGCCGTCGGCGGCCGAGGTGATGGCGTCGGGGCTCGGGTCGGCCGGAGGCGCCAGCGTTCCCAACAGATCGAGCGGCAGCCCGACGGTCGAGCCCGGCGTGTAGAGCCTGGCCTCGTACGACTGGCGCACCGCCGCGTCGTCGTCGAGCGAGCGCCCCGTCTGGCCGAGGGCGGTGGCCAGCTGTTCAGCGGCGGTGCCAGCGTCGCTCGTCCACTGCGCGAGGGCTGCCGTGTCCATCGGGTCGAAGCGCAACAGCAGCGTGCCGAGATCGCCTTTGCTGTCGATGGCGATGACGGGGATCTTCTGGGCCAGCAGCTCCTCGACGAGCACGGCGCACAGGCCCGTCTTTCCAGAGCCGGTCATGCCGAGGATGAAGGCGTGGGTAGTGAGGGCCTTCGGGTCGAGGGTCAGCGGGGCGGTGTCGACGGACTGCCCGAGCGAGAGCGTCATGGGCGGCGGTTTAGCGGCATCGGGCCTCGCGCGTCGCGGTCGACTCCTCAGGCTCGTGAGAATAGGGTCGCCCACTTCCGATGAAAGGATCGTTCATGAACAAGACGTCTGCCGTCCTCCTCGCAGCTGCGCTGGGCGCGCTCGCGGGGTTCGCGTGTGGAACGCCCGCCCCGGCCCGGTGTTCGGTGGCGACGTGCGGTGGGTGCTGTGACGCGACTGGAACCTGCCAGGGCGGCAACTCGCTCGCGGCGTGCGGGCTGCAGGGCAACATGTGCAGCGTGTGCGGCGTCGGCCAGTCGTGCGTGACCGGCGCGTGCACGACCGTGGCGGGCTCGGGTGGTGGGAGCGGCGGCGGCAGCGGCGGTGGCGCTGGCGGAGGCGCGGCTGGCGGCAGCGCTGGGGGCGGTTCGGCTGCGGGCGGTTCGGCTGGGGGCAGCGGCGGCGGCACGGCAGGTGGAACCGCTGGAGGCGATGCGGGCGGGACGGCCGGTGGCGCCGGGGGCGGCTTGCCTCCGCTCATGTTCGACGCCGGCATGCCGCCGACGGTGCCGATCACCTTCGCGTCGAACTGCAACGCGGTGCAGGCGTGTGGCGGTGCGCTGCCGGGCCTGTGGCACTACGGCAGCGTCTGCATCGAAGACACTGCCTTCGGCCGCATTCAGCAACTCTGTGGTGGCGCGGCGCAGACGCAGATCCTCAACAAGGTGGGGTCGGCGTCGGGCGCGGTGCTCTTCACCAACAACCAGATGGCGCGTGCCGTGCGGGGCAGCGTCAACTTCACCGCGACGACGACGAACACCACCTGCGTCGTCGGCTTCATGGGCTTCGGCTGCACGAGCCTGCCAGCGTTGCTCGGCCAGGCCGGCATCACGGGCACCTGCTCGCTCAGCCTGCCCGATGGCGGCGCCTCGTCGAACACCTGTACCTGCGACTTGAGCTTCGCCTTCAACGACATGGCGAGCGAGACGTACACGGCGGCGAACAACGTCATCACCACCGGCAGCAACCGCACCTTCGAGTACTGCGTCGCCGGCACGACGCTCACCTACGAAGAGACGACGCCGCCGAGCGTGATGAACATCGCCCGCGACCCCGGCGTGTCGACGCTGAGCCGTCAGTAACCCGTCGTCGTTCTCGGAGGTGCTCGTGCAGCGCATCGTGCTCGTTGCTGGACTCGCCTGGGCCTCGTCGGCGTTCTCGCAGGTGTGCGAGACGCCCCGGGTGCGCGACCTCGCGCCGCTGGCGACGGCCATCGCGCAGGACAAGGCGATGGCCCAGACGTTCCTCAAGGCCTCGCAGGCGTGCCAGATGGCACAGAGCGACGCCTGTGACGCCGCGCGGCTCGAGTGCAGCAACCAGTTGGCCTCGACGCTGAAGGCCCAGGTGGGCTTCGACGACGGCGCGTGGCTGCGCGACATGCTCCTGCCCTACGGCGGGCTCTCGTACCCGGCGACGCGCACCTTCCAGGCTGGCGCCCAGGCGATGGACACGGCCTGCAATGGCGACTCGACGCAGCTGATGAACGCGTCGTCACGCCGGTCGCTCCAGGCGGCGAGGCGCCAGGCCCTCGCCGACGAGTACCCCCGCTACGTGCAGTGGGTGACCGATCAGGCGAAGGCGTGCCGCGATCGATCGGCCGTCGAAGAGGCCCGCCGCGCGCAGGAGCGCAGCGAAGCCGAGAAGCTCGCCGCCGCTGCCCTCGCCGCGAAGACCGCCGAGGAGCTGCGACAGAAGACCGAGGCCGAGGCCCGGCGGAAGGCCGAAGAGGCCGCGAAGGCGCAGGCCGAGGCGCAGAAGTCGGCGGAGCAGAAGGCGAAGGAGGCCCAGGAGCGCGCCGAGCGTGAGCGCAAGGAGGCCGTCGAGAAGGCCGAGCGCGAGAAGAAGGACGCGGCCGAGCGTGCCCAGGAGGAGAAGGAAGAGGCCGAGAAGCGTGCGCGCGCCGAGCGGGAGGCGGCCGAGAAGAAGGCGAAGGAGGAGCGCGAGGCGGCCGAGGCGAAGGCCGAGAAGGCGCAGCGCGAGGCGAAGGAAGAGCGCGAAGCCGCGGAGCGTCAGGCGAAGGCCGAGGCCGAGCGCGCGAAGGACGAGGCCGAACGGAAGGCCCGCGAGGCGGCCGAGGTGGCCCAGGTGAAGGCCCGTGAAGACAAGAAGCTCGCCCTGCGCACGCAGAAGGAGAAGCTGACGCAGCAGGCGGACGAAGCCGAGAAGCGCGCGAGCGAGATCGCCGGCATGACGTTCACCGCCGAGCAGGCGCAGACGGCGGCCCAACTGCAGACCGAGCGGCTCCAGGCCGTCGAGCGGGCCAGGACGCTGCGCGCGCAGGCCGCCGAGATCGTCATCGACGACACCGACGAACGATCGCGCGGGTCGCTCGGGGTCATGGGCGGTGGAGGGGCGACGACGTGGCCGGGCAGCACGGCTGGCGCGCTCGGCGGGCAGGCGCTCTTCCACCTCGGGTTCTGGGGCACTGCGCCGTCCGAGGGGCTGGCGTCGGGCTTCGAGGTGCGCGGCATCGGGCGGTTCCTCTCGACGCTGGGCGCGGCGTCGGTGCAGCAGGCCGAGGCCGTCGTCACTGCCCGGTACTTCTTCGGGCGCATCGGCATCGGTGGCGCGGTGGAGTTCCGCTGGAACCAGCCGGTGATGGCGCCGAGCGCCGTGAACGTCGGCTTCGGGCCCTCCCTGGGGCTGGCCTTCGTCGACACCCCGAAGACGCGCGTCATGCTCAACGCGAAGTGGCTCCCGCTCACCCAGCAGGGCTTTCAGAACCCGTTCCGGACGACGGGCGATCTCGAGATCAGCTACGACTTCTTGACGTTCAGCGTCGCCGGCGGGCTCCAGACGCAGCCGGTGAGCCCGACGAGCGGCACCATTCTCGCCTGGTACTTCGGCGCCTTCGCTGGCGCGCGCCTGCGCTGGTAGGTGGCCGGTTCGCCTGTCGCCGGCGGTGGGCAGTGTGCCTTCGAGGGCACATTCGGCGGCTCGTAAGTGTATGAAGTGTCGACGGAATCAGAGGGCGCGGCGCTTGCTCTCCGAGCCCGGCATGGTGTTCCGCTCGTCCCTTCTTGCGCTGGCGTTGCTGAGCGGTTGCGAGGCCGAGGTCAGCGCTCCTACGCCCGCCGCGCCCGCAGCCGTGGCGCCGAGCCCCATGGCCCCGCGGGAAGCCCCGGTGACGGTACTGCCCGCGCCGCCGCGGTCGTCGGTCGAGCTGCCGCCCGAGCGGTTGCAGCTGCTGCCCTTCGACGTGCGGCTCCAGCGGGTGGCCGCGTCCGTCGGGCTGCCAGTCGCCGACCCGGTCTTCGATGCGCTGCGCAGCCGGGCGACGGATCTCGGTGCGCACGACTTCGCCAACGGCGTCGCGCCCGATCTCGCGTGGACCGGGCGGCGCTTGTCGGTGTGGATCGAGGGGCTCGCGCCGGTCTGCACCGATTCGCGCGTGCGCACCCGGTTCGCCGACTGGGCGGCGTCGATGCCCAGGTTCGCGCTCGAGGCCTGGGGCCGGCCGTCGACGCCCGAGGACGTGGCCGAGCTCGTGACGAGCGGTGGCAGCCTCTCGGCAGCCGATGCCTGGCGCGCGAACTGCCTGGTGCTCCTCTCGGGCGTGGAGCTGCTGTCGCCATGAGCCGCGCCGCGATCGTCTGCTGCCTGGTGCTGACGGCCTGCGAGGGCGAGCTCATCGGCGTGCGCCCGCCGCTCACCACGCCGCCGTCGCTCGTCGCCCCGACCGAGCTGGTGCCGCCGTCGCGAACGGTGCAGGCGCCACAGACGCCGCTCGCCGAGGTCCGTGCGACGGTGAGCGGGGCGCAGGCGGTGGCCTTCGCGCGCCGCGTCGCGCCGATGTTGATCGGCCGAGTGCCCACGCCGGACGAGCTCGCGCGGCTGTCGATGGGGGGCGGCACCGCGCTGCGCGAGCTGCTCGAGGCCTGGACGACCGAGCCCGGCTTCGCCGAGGCCGCGCGCGACTGGATCTCGGTGAAGCTGAAGGCCAGCGGGTCGGGCGGAGGCATCGACGGCGATCTCCCAGGCAACCTCGCGGCGTACCTCGTGAAGAACGGCCGCCCCCACGCCGAGCTGCTCACCGCGCAGCGCTGCTACGGCCGCGACGGCGCGCCCCGCGCCTGCGACACCGGTGCTCCCTTCACCGCGGGGGTGCTCACCACGCGCGCGTTCCTCAAGAACACGGCCTCGCGCTTCAACCTCAAGCGCGCTCGCACGGTGGTGAAGACCTTCGCGTGCTCCGACTACCCGATGGACCATGCACTCCAGCCGCCCATCGAGCGGGAGCGGCTCATTCCGCTCTTCCAGGTCGACCAGACGAACGACTCGAGCGCGGGCACCTTCGGTAACGGGCACGCCTGCTACGCCTGTCACAGCCAGTTCAGCGCGCACGCCCAGCCCTTCGTGAAGTTCGACGATCAGGGCCGCTACCAGGCGAACGCGACGGGCCTGCAGGACCCCGCGCTCGAGCAGGGCCGCAGCACGGCGAGCCTGTTCACGTCCCACTTCACCGGGGCCGCCGCGGCGAGCGAGCATAGCCAGATCTTCGGACAGCAGGTGCAGAACCTCGCCGAGGCCGCGCGCGTCATCTCGAGCTCGCGGCTGTACCTCGAGTGCTCGGCCCGCTCGTTCTCGGGCTACGTGCTCGCGCTCAGCGAGAGCGAGGCGAACGCGCTCCCGGCCGACGTGGTGTCCGAGGCGGTGTCAGAGGCCCTCGCGCGCTCCAGCCAGCCCACGCTCGCCAGCCTGGTGGTCGAGCTCTTCAGCCATCCTTCGATGATGCAGGCCCGTCGACCGGGCCTGACGGTGACGCCATGACGTTCGACCGCCGCACGCTGCTCAAGTCTTCCGCTGCCGCCGTGGGCGCGCTGGCCTGCCGCGACGCCTTCGCCCAGGGCGAGCCGCTCAAGACCTATGTGATCGAGCTGTGTCTGCGCGATCAGCTCGACTTCGGGCACGTGATGGTGGCGCCGAGCCTGGCGCGCGACTCGAACCTCATTCGGGGCCCCACCGGCCGCCGCGCCGCGCTCTTCTTCCAGCAGGCCCAGCTCATCGAGGCCATGCCGAACGTGTTCCTCACGCCCCAGTCGGCGGTGCTGCGGCCCCACCTCGACACCATCGCCATGATGGAGCTCGGCGAGCTCACCTACGGCCCGGTGCACGGCCACGAGGCGGGCAACCCGCTGCGCTCACCGGGGCGGTCGCTCCAGAGCGGCAATGGGCGGCTCGCGATGTGGAACGGTGAGCCCGGCCAGTCGAACGGCGAAGGCGTCACCTATTCCCGCACGCCGACCCTCGTGGCGCTGCACAACGCCTGGCAGAAGCAGCAGCACCCGGGCACGCGCAACGGCGTCGTCATCAAGGGCACGCAGCGGAGCAACGCGATCTACCACTTCGGCGCAGGCGTCGTGGGCGCGGAGCCCGACCGGTTCCAGACGGTGGCGGCGCTGTTGCGCGCGTTCCCCGACTCGACGCAGCAGCGGTCGATCATCTCGAGCCCTGCCGAGGCCGACGCGATCCGCTCCGGGCTGCTCGCCCGCGATCGGCGCGTGCTCCAGCGCCGCGCCATCGACCCGAGCAACCACGAGACCCAGGTGCAGGAAGCGCGCAACCTCATCTACCGCCCGCCGAGCGTCTTCAGCCTGGCCCTCACCCCACAGGAGCGCGCCGCCTGGAGCGCTGGCGTGCCGGCCCGCTACGGGCGCACCACCATCGACGTCTGGGAGCAGGCCGCGTACGCCTTCAAGCTGGTGGCGAACGACGTCGTGCGCTCCGTCGCCCTCGAGGTGGACATCGGCGACATTCACGGCGAGCGCACCGAGGCGCAGATGCGCGATCAGACGGCCATCGTCGTGCTGCCGCTCTTGCGCCTCATCGAGAACCTCAAGGCCGCCAACCTGTACGATCGCACCCTCATCGTCATCTCGACCGCCGATGGTGGGCGGTCCCCGGCCTCGGGCTCGTCGGGGGACGAGGGGAAGAACGGCGTCATCCTCGCGGGCGGCATGATTCGGGGCGGCTACTACGGCGACATTCAGAACGCGGGGCGTGACGGAGACGGGCACCGCTACCGGTACCACATGCCCGATCTCGCCACCGGCGCGCCCATCGCCGATGGCACCACGGGGAACGACCGGCGCGTTCCCGCCGCGCCGCTCTACCGCACCATGGCGAAGGCGCTCTCGATGCCCGACTCGCTGCTGGGTCAGTTCACCGACGTCGCCCAGGCGCGCCCACTGCCGTGGATGTTGCGGAGCCCCTGAGCGGCGATTTGCGTTCCTGGACGGCGAAGCGATAGGGGAGCCGCATGTCGTCCCCGCTCGTTCCGCTCAAGACCGCGAAGACCCGCTTCCCGCACCCGTTCCTGCCGACGTGCCGGGCCGACCTCGACGCGCGCGGGTGGGACCAGGTCGACATCGTCATCGTCTCGGGCGACGCGTACGTCGATCACCCCGCGTTCGGGCCGGTGCTGATCGCCCGCTTTCTCGAGGGGCGCGGCTTTCGGGTCGGGCTCATTCCCCAGCCTGATTGGCACTCGGCCGAGCCCTTCAAGGCGCTGGGCAAGCCGCGGCTCTTCTTCGGGGTGGCGGCGGGCAACCTCGACTCGATGCTGAACCGCCTGACGTCGCAGAAGAAGAACCGGTCGGAGGATCAGTACAGCCCCGGCGGGCGCACGGGGTGCCGGCCCGACCGCGCCACCATCGTCTACGCGAACCGCTGCCGCGAGGCGTACCCCGACGTGCCGATCGTGCTCGGCGGCATCGAGGCGTCGCTGCGGCGCATCGCGCACTACGACTACTGGAGCGACACGGTGCGCCGGTCGATCCTCCTCGACGCGAAGGCCGATCTGCTCGTCTTCGGCATGGGCGAGCGGCCGGTGTGGGAGATCGCCCGGCGCCTGCGCGACGGTGAGTCCATCAAGCAGCTGCGCGACATTCGTGGCACCGCCTACGTCATCAACGACGACGAGATGAAGCGGCACGAGGCCGATCCGGCGCGCCGCGCGGCCGACCGGAAGACGGTGGTGCTGCCGAGCTTCGAAGAGGCCAGCGTCGACAAAGAGGCGTTCGCGCGCATGTCGCGCGACTTCCAGATGGAGACCAACCCCGGCAACGCCCGCGCCATCGCCCAGCGGCACGGCACCCGCGGCGTGTTCTTCAACCCTCCGGCGAAGCCGCTCGAAGACGGGGAAGGGGCGAAGCCGGGCGAGGTGTCCACCATCGCGATGGACGAGCTGTACGATCTGCCGTTCAACCGCGCGGTGCACCCGATGTACGGCGACGAGGGCGTGCCGGCCTTCGAGACGGTGAAGCACTCGGTGGTGCTGATGCGGGGCTGCTTCGGTGGCTGCACCTTCTGCTCGATCACCGAGCACGAAGGCCGTGTGATTCAGAGCCGCAGCGAGGCGAGCGTGCTGCGCGAGATCCGCGCGGTGCGACGGCAAGGAGACTTCCGCGGCACCATCACCGATCTCGGCGGGCCCACCGCCAACATGTACAAGCTCAAGTGCAAGTCCGAGGCGATCGAGTCGAAGTGCCGCAAGCTGTCCTGCGTGCACCCGGGCGTGTGCGAGAACCTCTCGACCGATCACGGGCCGCTGATCTCGGTGATGAAGCGCGTGCGCGAAGAAGAGGGCGTCAAGCACGTCTTCATCGCCTCGGGCGTCCGCTACGATCTCGCCGAGCGCAGCCCCGAGTACGTCAAGGAGCTCGCCTCGCACCACACCGGCGGCCAGCTCTCGGTCGCGCCCGAGCACGTCAGCCCCCGCGTGCTCGAGAAGATGAAGAAGCCCGGCATCGAGAGCTACGAGCGCTTCCAGCAGATGTTCGCCTGCGCCAGCCAGGAAGCCGGCAAGGAACAGTACGACATTCCGTATTTCATCTCGGGCCACCCCGGCTCGACGCTCGAAGACATGGTCGAGCTCGCGCTGTGGCTCAAACAGAACGGCCGGCGGCCACGCCAGGTGCAGGACTTCATCCCCACGCCGATGTCGATCGCCGCATGCATGTACTTCACCGGCATCGACCCGCTGAAGATGGAGCCCGTCTACACGGCGCGCGGACTGAAGGAGAAACGGCTCCAGAAGGCGCTGTTGCTGTACTGGAACCCCGAGCACTGGGAGGACGCGCGCGAGGCGCTCACCCAGGCGGGCCGGAGCGATCTCATCGGCCGTGGGCCAGCCGCGCTCGTTCCACCGCCGTCGCCGAATGAACGCGCCCGCGCCGCCTCGAGGCGGGTCTGAAGGAGCGCCAGAATGCTCCGACGCACACTGGGCGCTGCTTTGTTGGTCGCGTGTGGTGGGCCGGCGGCGCCTCCGGCCGGTCCTGCTGGGCCGAGCGAGCCACGGCCTCCCACGGTCGAGCAGGTCTGCCGGTTCTTCGTCGATGTCGGACTCGGCGCTTGTCCCTCCGCGTCGCTCATGAGGAACACCTCTGAGTCGGTCTGTGGCGACGGCGGGTGCATGCTTTGGCTCGGGCCCGTCGACGCGGGGCTGCCATGAGGGTGGGTGAATGAGCGACCTCGGCATTTCGTAACGAACACCTACATCGAGGTTGCGAGAATTGAGACTCACTCCCGAGGAGCCTCATGACCGCACCGATCAGCCGTACGTCGACCCGTCCCGTCAGCACCCCCACCACGACTCCGGCGGGAGGACAGGTCACCGTGCAGTCTGGCGACACGCTGAGCCGCATCGCGCAGCGCAGCGGCACGACGGTGCAGGCCCTCGTCGATGCGAACCGGGCGGCGTACCCGCAGCTCGCCACGAACCCCGGCGCGATCCAGG
>JALOQF010000466.1 GCA_025459425.1 Myxococcaceae bacterium
ACCGTCGTCATCTTCGGCATCGTCGGCGCCACGGTGCTGATGCTGGTGGTGTTCCCCGGCATCCTGCGCATGCTGCTCAAGCCGTCGCGCTCGACCCCGCTGCCCGACGTCGCGCCGGCTGGAGCCGACGAAGCCACCTCTCCTGCGGCGGGCTGACGTGTCGGCCGGGGGTGCTACGACGGCAGGGCGATGAGCATCTGGCTCGAGCTGGGACTTCTGCTGGCGTTGACGCTCGTGACGGGCGTCTTCACCGGCGCCGAGATTGCGATGTTGTCGGTGCGGCGCACGCGGCTCGAAGAGCTCGCCAACGCCGGGCACGCCTCGGCGAAGGCGGCGCTGCGACTGCGCAAGACACCCGAGGCGCTGCTGGCCACCATTCAGGTGGGCGTGACGGTGCTGGGCGCCACGGCGGCGGCCTTCGGCGGGGCCCGCCTCGAGGGGCCGCTGGCCGAGGTCTTCTCGCGGCTGGGCCTGGGCGAGGCGTCGGGCCCGCTCGCCTTCGCCGTCGTCGTCGGCGGCGTGTCGTACCTGTCGCTCGTCGTCGGCGAGCTGGTGCCCAAGTCGTTGGCGCTGCGCGCTCCGGAGCGCTTCGCCCTGCTGGTGGCTGCGCCGCTCTCGTTCCTCTCGACCATCGCGCGGCCGCTCGTGTGGTTGCTCACCACGAGCTCGAACCTCGTGCTGCGGCCCTTCGGCGACCGCACCACGTTCTCGGAGAGCCGCCTGTCACCGGACGAGCTGCAGCAGCTGGTGGAGGAGTCGGGGACCGCGGGCGCGCTCCACCCGTGCTCGGCCGACATCGCCTCGCGGGCCATCGACCTTGGCCGCCTCAAGGCCTCGGCGTTGATGGTGCCCAGGCCGCGCATCGTCGCCCTCGAGCGGTCGGCGCCTGCCGACGAGGTGCGAGCGCTCCTCCGGCAGACGCCGCACGCGCGCTACCCCGTCTACGAGGGCACCATCGACACCGTGCGTGGCTACGTCGTCGCCCGCGAGGTGTCCGAGGCGTTGCTCGAGGGCCGCTTCTCGCTCGAGGCGCTCGTTCGCCCGATGGCCTTCGTGCCGGCCTCGAAGCTGGCGCTCGACGTGTTGCGGCAGCTCCAGGCCTCGAAGCAGCAGGTGGCCCTGCTCGTCGACGAGCACGGCGGCACCGAGGGGCTGGTGACGGTGGAAGACATCGCCGAGGAGCTGCTCGGCGAGATTCTCGAGGAGACCGAGGTGCTGCGCGTGACGGCGTGGCGCGCGGCCGATGGCGCCCTGTGGGCCCTTGGTGAGGCGCCGCTGCACGAGGTCGAGCGCCTCGCTGGAGTGCCGTTGCCTGCTGAAGGCGCCCTGACGACGGTGGCGGGGCTCTTGACGCACCAGCTCCAGCGGCTCCCGGTGGTGGGAGACCGGGTGGCGTTGTCACCGCGCGTCGACGCCGAGGTGCGGGCCAGCGCCGAGGGCGGCTGGCAGGCGCAGCTCATGGTGCGAAGTCCGGGCGACTGAGCGCTGACGCGGCGCGCTGGAAGCGCTGCTGGCCCTCGTGACGCCGGAGCCGCCTCTGCTACGAGTCGCGGTTCCCCCGCCGTCGACTCAGGAGCCCTTCATGCCTCGTCGTACCGACACGAGCCCCGCCCGCCCCACGCGCCCGACCGGGCCCACGCGCGACACGCAGCCCTCGCGGCCGACGACCAACGGCACGTCGACGACGACGCCCGCGCGCCCGGGGTGGACGCCGGGAGCGAACCGCCCGGGCCGCCCGACGCGCCCCACCATTCCGCAAGGGCCGACGCCTCCGCCCGCCGTCGCCACTCCCACCACGCCGTCAGCACCGGCGGCGACGACGACGGCCGCGGTTCGCCCGGCGGTCCACTTCCAGGGCCCGGCCACCTTCGAGGGGGCGCGCATCAAGCAGACGGTGCTCGACACCGTGTACGGCGGCGTGAAGCCCGAGAAGTTCGGCACCACCGACGTCCAGCTCCAGCAGGCGGACGGCTCGGTGAAGACGCACAACGTGCGAGACATGCACTACGACCTCGGCGACGGGAAGGTGGGCATGCGCCTCATCCCCGTGAAGGACCACGACGCCGCGGCGGCGAAGGCGATGGACGACCACCTCCGCAAGGAGATGGGCCTGGGCGCGAACGACCCCATCTTCAGCCTCATCGCCTACATCAAGCCCAAGGAGCACACCGGCGACTTGAAGGCCCTCGCCACCACCATGGTGAAGCCCGAGATGGGGAACACCCACCTCGGCGCGTACATCGGTGAGGCGAAGACGGTGAACTCGCCCGAGACGTACCACCAGCGCACCTGGGGCGTGAAAGGCTACCCGGCCAACGTGCAGGTGGTGTCGATGCAGGGCACCGACCAGGCCACGCTGAACCGCAACCTGCTCGGCGCGATGAGCGTGCTGAACAAGGGCGTGCAGTTCCCCTCGGACTACAAGAACGACGTCTTCAAGACCGCCGACCTCAACACCACCCTCCAGTTCTATCGCGACTGGATCAAGGGCGAGGAGTACCTGAAGACGGACCCGAAGTGGCAGACGTACTGCGCCGAGCACAAGACCATCGTGCTGAACGTCGGCCTCAACGTGCCGCACAACCCCGAGGCGTTCGCCGAGATCTTCGGCGCGGAAGGGCCCGCGCTGTTCGAGCAGTTCAAGACGCGGTTCCAGGAAGCGAACGGGCGGCCCTTCACCGCGGCCGACGAGACGCGCTTCGAGCCGCTGTGGAAGAAAGAAGGGCTCACGCCCGCGCAGATCGCTCCCCTGACGAAGGCCGAGCACGACGCGTTCACGGCCGCGCGCTTCGACGGCTCCATCGCGAACGGCACCTTCACCGGCAAGCAGCCGTTGCCGCCCGGGCGGGGCCTGGCGTGGAAGCCCGAGACGACGGCCGACCTGCTGCACGACTTCGTCGAGACGTACTCGGCCTTCAAGGACGTGGGCGGCTACGCGGCGAGCGCGACGGTGCTGGGCTTCGGCCAGACGGTGCAGGAGCGCATGGGCGTCGACCAGCAGACCTTCCTGAAAGAGGCGCTGCCGGCGGTGAACAAGCTGATGGTGGCCGAGGCGCTCGCGCGGGCGCCGGGTGACGCAGCGGGGCTGGCCGCGTGGACCGAGCGGGCGGCGGCGAGCCTGTACGTGGCGTTCGGCGGCAAGCCGACGGACTTCGCGCCGGGCGGCACGGTGAACCCGCAGTTGATGCAGCTGGCGCAGGCGTCGTTGCAGGGCATCGGGCCCGCGGCGGCGCAGGTGGCCCAGGCCGCGCAGCTCCCGGCCGACAAGCGCAACGAGCTGGCGACGGGCTGGGTGAAGGGCGCGATTCAGACCGACCTCGAGCGCGCGCGAAAGCTGGCCGTGGCCGACCCGTCGAAGACCGAGATGTACTCGCCCCCGGCCATCACCAACCGCATCGTGAACGGCATTCACGAGAAGAGCAGCTTCGTGTCGATGCGAGTGGTGGCGACGGCGGTGGACGCTAGCGAGGTCGAGTAGGGCCCTGCTTCAACCCGCGGCCACCTTGGCCTCTTCGAAGAAGTCGGGCGGCATCGGCCGCTCGAGTTCCCAGACGATCTGCATCGGCTTCTCGCCCTCGTGCGACACGTAGCGCACGGGGCCGAGGAACAGGTACGGCGAGGTGACGCCGGTGGGGCCGTGCTTTGACTTGCGCACGAAGAGCAGCGTCCGCCACGCGAGCTCGCTCCCCGCGCGTTGGTAGCGGCGGCCCGTCGGTGAGGTCTCGCGGGTGACGCTCTGGGACTCCCAGTGAAAGCGCGTCGGCGAGATGGGGTAGTCGCGGTACAGCGTGGTGGGCGTGAAGTGGCGCTCGTCCTTGTCGAGGGTGACGAAGAAGACGTCGGCGCCGTTCGCCTCGGACTCCAGCACCCCTGCCTGGGTGCGGAGCAGCTTCCCTTTGCGGACCTCGCGCAGCCCCGCGCTGATCTCGTCGCGCGAGTACGTCGCGTGGACCCGGAAGGGGAGCGCTGGCAGGGCGTGCGTTGGCCTCCGTCGCCGGTCGGCCAGCAGCTCGAACAGCGCCCGCAGTTCATCGACGAGCGCCCGCTCGTTCCAGAGTTCGCCGAAGCGCACCGGGAGCTCCGACACGGGCAAGCGGCCGTACCCGAGCAGGGCAAAGAGCATGAGCGCGAATGGGTCGTCAGGGGTGACGGCTGGCGCCGTGGTGACGCTCAGCCATTCGCGCCACCGGTCGAGCCGGGCCTCGTCGTCGACGTGCAGCACCCGGCCCAGCGCACGCGCCGGCTCGAACTCGAGCTGGGCGCCCGGGAGCAGCTTCAGCGAGCGCTTGAGGTTGGTGAGCACGCGGCTGACGTCACCATCGCGATAGAGCTCCTCGGGGGTGAGCCCGGTCGCGTCGAGGAAGGTCGGCAGGCTCACGTCGCCGAGGCCGCGCAGGTCGCTCCGCAGCTGCTCCGTGCGGGCGCCGAGGTGGGCGCGCACGTTCTCGAGCACCACGCGCTGGGTCTCCCGGTCGAGGCGAATGTCACAGCCCGCTGGCAGGTGGGGAAATCCCTCTTCGACGGCGCGCTCCACCTCGCGGCGGGTCGAGGCGCGCGTGAGTGCCTTGAAGCGTTGGTCGAAGCGGAACTCGCGGCGCGCGCTCCCGACGAAGTCGAGCACCGTGAGGCAGGCCTTGCCCGGCTCGTGCCGGAGGCCTCGCCCGAGCTGTTGGAGGAACACCGTGGCGCTCTCCGTCGGCCGCAGGAACAGCACGGTGTTGACGCTCGGCACGTCGACGCCCTCGTTGAAGAGGTCGCGCGAGAAGACCACCTTGAGCTCGCCGCTCGCGAGTCGTCTCAGCGCCGCGGCGCGCTCGTCGTCCTTCGATTCGCCAGACACCGCGACCGAGGGCACGCCGCGCGCGGTGAAGTACTGCGCCATGAACTCGGCGTGCTTCACCGACACGCAGAACCCGAGCGCCTTCAGGCCGTCGGTCTTCGGCACCTTGCGCTCGAGCTCGGCGAGCACGGCGCGAGCCCGAGCGTCGTCGGCCGTGTAGAGCCGTTCGAGCGCGGTGACGTCGTAGCGGCCGGCCTTGAAGTCGATGGTGCTCAGGTCGGTGCCCAGCCGCAGCTCGTACGCGACGCGGTGGTCGAACCAGGCGAGCACGTCCTTCCCGTCCGACCGCTCGGGAGTCGCCGTCAACCCGACGAGAACGCGGGGCGAGAGCCGCTCGAGCAGGCGTCGGTACGTGTCGGCTTCGGCGTGGTGGAACTCGTCGACGACGATGACCTCGTAGGCGTCAGGCGAGAGGCTGGCCAGCCGACGCTCGTGGAGCGCCTGAATCGATGCGAACACGTGGTGTCCGTGCACGGGCCGGTCGTCGCCGACGAGCAGCTCGCCGAAGTGTCCGTCACGGAGCGCCGCGCGGAAGGTGGCGAGGCTCTGCGAGAGAAGCTCCTGACGGTGCGCGACGAAGAGCAGCGTCGGACGTCGTCCCGCGGTGCACAGCCGGGCGTAGTCGAGCGCCGCGATGACGGTCTTCCCACTGCCCGTCGCGGCGACGACGAGGTTCCGGTGATGACCCGCGCGTCGCTCTTCCTCGAGGGCGTCGAGCGCGGCCTGCTGGTGAGGGAAGGGGCGAAGCTGGACGGCGCGGGCGAGCGCGTCGCGGTTCGGGTCGCGGCGCGTCGTCAGCTCGAGGAACCGCGACCGGTCGTACGCCTCGAACTCTCCGTCGGCCCAGTACTGC
>JALOQF010000120.1 GCA_025459425.1 Myxococcaceae bacterium
GAGGGGGGCGAGGAGCGTCCACCGGCCGGCGCCGCCCCGCTGCTGCGCGCGCTGGAGCCGCTTCAACTTCGGTGACTGCAGCACCCGGAGGTTCTGCACGGCGTCAGCGGTGATGAAGCCGCGTGAGAGCAGCTCCCACAGCGCGTCCTCGACCTCGTTCGGCAGCCGACGGGTCCCCGCCACCAGCTCGGCGAAGAACGAGGCACCGCGGCACTCGAGCACGCCCAGCAGGTCGCGCGCCGGCGGCGAGAGGTCGTCGGGCCAGGGCCGCGGTCCATCCGACAGCCGTGCCTCGTCCGGGCGGGCGGCCGCGAGCAACCAGTCGAGGTGCTGCCGCTGCACGAAGGTGAGCGAGGCCGCGCGGGTGAGGCCCGGCTTGCGCGTGGCGGTGACGAGCTCGTTGCCAGCCAGCCCCGAGACGTCACCGCGCCGAGGACCGACGAGCCGCGGCTCACGCAACGTCAGCCGGCCCCACGCCACGTCTCCGGCGAAGCAGGCGTGGTCGAGCCACTCGGGCACGTACTGCTTCATGCGCGAGGGCAGCACGTCTCGCTCCCAGGCCGCGGCGGGCAGCTCGAGGCCTTCGAGGCGCGAGATGACGGTGGCCAGGCCGCGCGGGCCGCGGGCAGTGGCGTGTGGCCCCACCTGCTGCCAGCGGAACAGGAAACGCATGAAGTCCTGCTGCGAGAGCGGCTCGATGTCGCGGCGCAGACGGCCCACGGTGAGTCGGTGAATGCGCTGCAGCAGCCGCCGGTCGCACCACTCGACTTCCGCTGAGTCGTTCGCGGTCACGCCGCGAGGTGGAGCGACGAGCCCGCCCACCGACGCCGCTGGCGCCCAACGGAAGTGCCCGCGCAGCACCTGCCCCTGCGCCTCGATGCGCGCCAGGGAGCCCTCGACGTCGTAGCGGCCGAGGCCCAGGCGCTCCATCACCTCGGGCACGGTGGTGGGGCCGAGCACCTCCATCCACCCGCGCACCACCTGCCGCGCCGCCGCTTCCCGGTCGATGGGGCCGTCACCGGCCAGCGCGTCGAGCGGCAGCGCCACCTCTGGAAACAACGCCTTCACCACCGGCACGCGCTCGGCCGCGAAGGCGAACCGTCGCGCGCCAACCAGCGCCACGCCCGCGCGCCGCTGCGCCGAGAGCTCGGCCAGCCACGCGTCGGAGGCGTCGCTCCACGGAACCACCTCGTCGTCGACGTCCATCGGCACCAGGCCGAGCTGCAAGAGCGCGTCGTGCAGCTCTTCGGCGTCACGCAGCGCCGGGCGCGCCTCGTCGACGACCTGCGCGATGGCCGCAGCGTCGAGCGCTCCGAAGGCCGCCTCGTCGGTGGAAGGCAGCGCGCGCCGTACCGAGACGGCCCGGGCGCGGCGCTCCTCGAGTGGCGCTTCGTCGAGGAACGACCAGGGCGCGCTGTTGAGCATCTGGTGCGACAGCACGCTGGGCTCCGGCAGGTCGACGGCGACGCGCGCGATGCGGCCCTGCTTCATGCCCTCGAGCACGCGCACGAGCCCGTCGATGTCCATGAAGTCGCGCAGGCAGTCCTTCATCGTCTCGGCCACGAGCGGGTGGTCAGGCGGCTCGAGCTCGGCGCCGCCGTGGTTGTCCTGACAGCCGACCTGCTCGGGGAAGACGGCAGCGATGAGGTCTTCGGCGCGGGCGCGCTGAATCGGCGGTGGCACGCGCTTGCCGTTCGACAGGCGAGAGAGGGTGAGCGCACGGCCCGCGGCCCAGCGGAAGCGAGTGCCGAACATCGGCGCCTGGAGCACGGCCTGCACGAGCACCTTCTCGGCCGTCTTCGGGTGCACGAAGTCGAAGATGTCCATCAGGGGGAAGCTGTGCTGCTCGCCCAGCGAGAGGAGAATCGCGTCGTCGGTCGCCGCGGCCTGCAGCTCGAAGTCGAAGGCGCGGCAGAACGACTTGCGCAGGGCGAGGCCCCAGGCGCGGTTGATGCGCGCGCCGAAGGGCGCGTGGATGATGAGCTGCATGCCGCCGGCCTCGTCGAAGAAGCGCTCGGCGACGAGGGTGGTGGTGGTGGGCAGCTCGGTGAGGGCGGCCTTCGCGACGCGCAGGTAGTGCACGAGCAACTGCGCCGCGTGGGCGGGCACCTTCAGGTCGTCTTCCAGCCACTTCACGGCGTCATCGCGCTCGAGCACGTCGCGGCGCAGGCGACCCACCTCGAAGGACAGCTCGTCGGTGCGCCCGGGCGCCTCGCCGCGCCAGAAGGGCACGTTGGGGGCCTGGCCGTGGGCGTTCTCGACGCGCACCGCGCCGTCGAAGATGCGGCGAATGCGCCACGAGGTGCTGCCGAGCACGAAGACGTCTCCGGCGGACGAGTCGATGGCGAAGTCTTCGTCGACGGTCCCCACCTGCTTCTCGTCGGGCTCGGCGATGACGGGGTAGGTGAAGAGGTCGGGAATGGCGCCGCCGTTCTGCAGCGCCATGAGGCGGGCGCCCTTGCGGGGCTTGAGCACGCCGTTGACACGGTCGCGGTGGAGGTGCACCCGCGAGCGCCCGCGTGACGTCGAGACGCCCTCGCTCACGAGGTTCAAGACCTTCTCGTAGTCTTCTCGCGACAGCCCACGGTACGGCATCGCGCGGCGGAAGGTGTCGAAGAGCGCGCGCTCGTCCCACGGCTGGGCGGCAACCTCGGCCACCACCTGCTGGGCGAGCACGTCGAGCGGGCAGTCGGGCAGGCGCACCGCGTCGAGCTGGCCTTCCTTGATGCTTCGCAACAGCGCCACGCACTCGACCAGCTCGTCGCGCGTCATGGCGACGAGGAGGCCCTTCGAGATGGCCGACTTGTGGTGGCCGGAGCGCCCGAGGCGCTGCAGCATGACGGCGATGTTGCGCGGGCTGCCGAGCTGCACGACGAGGTCGATGGCGCCGACGTCGATGCCGAGCTCCAGCGAGGCGGTGGCCACCATCACCTTGAGGCGGCCCGTCTTGAGCAGGTCTTCCGCCGACAGGCGCAGCTCGCGCGACATCGAGCCGTGGTGCGCGCGGACGAACTCGTGGCCCATGCGCTCGCCGAGGTCATGCGCGACGCGCTCGGCCAGCCGGCGCGTGTTGGTGAAGACGAGCATCGTGCGGTGCGACTGCGAGAGCGTGACGAGGCGGTCGTAGACCTGCCCCCACATCTCGTGCGTGGGCACGGCAGAGAGCTCTTCGTCCGGCGTCTCGAGGGACAGCTCCCACGGGCGCACGTGGCCGACCTGCACGAGCTCGCACGGCAGCGTCGGCGCGCGCACGTGGCCAGCCGAAGGCGCGTCAGCGATGGCGAGGCGAGGCGTCTCCGGCTCGTCGAGGGAGGCTCTCCGCGTGGTGCTCGCGTCGGCGACCTGCACGTCCACGACAGCCCCAAGGGAGCGGCTCCCGCCAGCGCTCACGTCGTTTGGCGGCTCTCCCGCGTCGAGGAAGCGGCTTGCTTCAGCCGTCGTACCCGTCGGCAGCTCACTCGCGCCGCCGCCAGGCGAGTGGACGTGAACGGCGGAATCGAGCTGGTGCGTCGTCTCGCCACCTCGCGGTCCCTCTGCCCCCAGCCCCGCCGTCGCCTCGGAGGGAGGGGGCTCCTCGCGGTGCGGTGCAGACGCGGCGCCTCCTCCAGGCGCGCGCCGTTCGGCAGCGGCCTGAGAGAGCTCACGCGCACGCTCGTCCACCGACGGCTGGACTTCCGCTTCTCGGCGGTCGCCCACCAGAAAGTGCGCCAGCCGGTCGAGCGGCCGGGTGGTGGCCGACAGCCCGATGCACTGAAGCCGCGCGCCCGGCGCCTTCTGCGCGATGAGGGCCCGCAGCCGCTCCATCGACAAGGCGAAGTGAGAGCCGCGCTTGTCGCGCGCCAGCGCGTGAATCTCGTCGACGACCACCGTGCGCACCGAGACCAGCGTCGCGCGCGAACGGTCGGCGGTGAGCGAGAGGTAGAGCGACTCGGGCGTGGTGATGAGGATGTGTGGCGGCTTCTTCACCATCTGCGCACGCTCGGACATCGGGGTGTCTCCGGAGCGCACCTTCACGCGAATGTCGGGCAGCTCGACGCCGGCCGCCTTCGCGCGGGCCTTCAGCTGCTCCAGCGGCTCGAGCAGGTTCTTCTGCACGTCGTTGCCCAGCGCCTTGAGCGGAGACACGTACAGCACGTGCGTCTGGTCGCCGAGGCGGCCTTCGGCGGCGAGGCGGAACAGCTCGTCGAGGCACGACAGGAAGGCCGTCAACGTCTTGCCCGAGCCCGTCGGCGCAGCGATGAGCACGTCCTTTCCGGCGCGGATGAGGGGCCAGCCACGCACCTGTGGCTCCGTCGGCTCGCCGAGCGTCTGCTGGAACCACGCGCGCACGACGGGATGAAACGGCCGAAGGGCCTCGTGCACTGGCACCTGCGCGGCGGCAGAGAAGTCGAGCGGCAGCTGCGGAGCGGGCGCGGCGGTCATGGACTCCAGACTGAACGGCCGTGCAGATTCGATCAAGCCCGTTCGGTGAGGCGCGCTGGCCGTCGGGGCGACGTGGGGTGCGGCGTTCGTGGGAGGTGTGGCCGGCTGCTCGTGGCGACGTGGCCAGCGTGGCGCCTTTTTCTCTTCGAGCTTCCTGGTCTCGACAGCCAGACGGACGTGACGGTCCGCTTGGTCGGCTCCCGGACGTGTGCCCACTCGCGCACCTGGAAGCGCGCGAGCCGTCGACCTCCTCGCGGGAAACCAGCGCGAGACGGGAGCGGTGATGCTCGGATTCGAACGTTCAACCGGCGAACGACGACCAACTTCTGCAGCGACGTGCCGCCCGCCCGATGTGAACGTCGCCGCGGACAGTGGCGGGCGGCGTGGTTTCGCCGTCACCTGACGTGCGGGCGTCGGGTCTTCCTCGCTCGTGCTCCACCGCAGGCGTGGCGGGTGCCGCCGTGGGGATGATGAGCGCCGAGGCATCGTGGCGCGAAAGCCGTGGCGCACAGGGGCGCAGCCGCTCGAGCCCGCGGAGCGCCTGCGCGTCACGGTGTCCATCTGTCTTCACAGTGGGAGCAGCCCGTCCGAGAGAGGGCGCTGCTCAATCGAGGCCGCGCTTGCCCTCGGCCCAGTACGCCTTCGTCTTCGACGAGAACTCGACGCCTGCCAGCCCGCGCTTCACCGCCTGAATGCTCGCCGCGCGGCCGGTGAAGACGCCGTACCCACCAGTGCCGAGCGCCGCGCGAAGCCGCTCGGTGGTGTCCCCAAGGTGTGCGCCGTCGGGGTGGCGTCGAACCAGGTGCACGTCGAGGAGCGCTCCAACCCCGTCCAGCGCGGCGCGCGCTTCGCCCATGTCGCCCACTTCGAGCACCGCCGTCACCGCCCGCGTCGGTCGCGCGCGAGACAGTGCCACGGCGACCGCCACGGACGTCTCGTCACCGAACACCACCAGCGGGCCCTCGACGGGCGACACGTCGATGGAGCGCCGCGGCCCGAAGAAGCCCACCTCGGTCCCTTCGACGAGCGACCCGGCCCACGCCGAGCCCGGACCGGCGCCGTGCTGGAACACGAGGAGTGACGTCGAACCGCCGCTCCAGTGCAGCGGTGAGTAGGTGCGCATGCCGCCCTCGGGGAGGAAGGCCTGCACCTTGTCGCCGGCGCGAAACCCGGCGTCGCGCAGCGAGTCGCCCGCGAGGTCGACGCGCACGAAGCGGCCGAACGTCTCACGGCGCGTCACGTGGCTCATGCGCAACAGGAAGCGCCCGGCGAGGGCACCCAACATCACTCTGGCGGTCGAGGTCATGGAGGGACCGTCGCATCGGACCGCTGCGGTGCCGTCAATGCCGTGTGAAGGAACGTGAAGACGTCACCCCGCGCGCTCGCCCGCGGTGTCCTGTCGCTCACCCGAGGTGTCGTGCTTCGCCCCGACGTGTCGCGTTGCTCTCCCGATGTCGTGTTTCGCCCCGCTGATGTCGTCCTTCGCCCCGCGGTGTCGTATTTCGCCCCGCGGATGTCGTTCCCCCGCGCGGCCCTGTCCCGTACCCACGCTGCCCGATGGACCGACGCCCACAAGCGCGGGGTCGCTCGAAGACGAACGACTCAGGCCCGGGCGCGCGCGACGAGTCGCAGCTCGAGGCCGGCGTCTTCGTCCTTCACCAGGTGCGCCCGGCCGAGCAGGTGGCAGTGCACGCAGACGGTGAAGACGCCTTCGGCCGAGAGCCTCACGTCGAGCCGGCCTCCACAGGCCGGGCAGCCTTCGGAGAGCTTCGCCTCGGAGGTGGCGTCGTCGATGACCTTCAGTTCCGTCGCGTTCATGCCTTCAGGGGTACAGCGGCGGTGCCGCGCGGCAAGGCAGGCCCGCCCGGAGTGACTGGGACTTTCGTCTCGACCCCGACCCACTGCGGCATGGCGTGCACACCGCCAACGCCACGGGCTCCTGCAATGGCGAGTCGCGCGACCGCTCCGCGGCGGTTCAGACAGTGCTCGATGGAGCACCGACCTGCGCCTGGCCTCGTCCTCGAGACCAGCGCGCGGGCCACTCGACGCGGCGGGCTGATCAGAAGCAGGCCGTCTGGTACTGCACCGTCAACGTCTGGCCGGGCCCCGGCGTGGTCATCGCCGTGAAGCGCACCGCGTTGGCCGCCGAGTCGTAACACCAGGCGCCCGACGTCGGCCCGCCGCCGCCCATTGGGCAGGCCCCGCCGCCTGCAACGGGCATGTTGTTGATGCGCACGTTGAGCGTGTTGCCGCCCGTGAGGTCCGGCGAGTTGCCGAGGAAGAACAGCGTGCGGAAGCCGAAGGCCGTGCGGCCCAGCCCCTGGAGCGCGGTGGCCCAGTTCTGCGTGCAGATCTCCTCGCGGACACCGCCGGTCCTCGTCACCATGGCCCCGTAGCGCGCGGCTCCGCCGTTGCCGTCGTACGTGCAGCCGGAAGGCGGGCTGGAAGCGAACGGCGCGATGGCGCTGAAGGTGAACTGCGAAAGCCGGTTGAAGCCCTTCACGTTGATGAGGCGGTTCTCGTAGTAGCTGAGCGGCTGGTTCGACTGGTCCTCGGCGTCCGAGACGACGACGATGGCGAGGTTCGCATCGACGCGCAGGAAGCCTGCGTTCTCGGTGACGCTTCGCGGCGGCGTCAGCGCAAGCACGGCGGCCTCGAGCCCCGTCTCGGTGCCAGAGCCGTTCGTCCCGACGTTGACGAGCTGCTGGAAGGCCTGCCCGACGTTCGGCGTGTTGGCACGGAGAATCGGCCCAATCTGGTTCGCCTGGCCGGGCCTGATGACGCGAAGCACGCCGTTCCCCGGAGTCGTCGCTCCAATGGGCGGCGGCATGATGCACGGGAGGGGCGGCGGCGGGCACATGAAGGCGCCGTCGACCGTCGTCGTGACGACGCCGAGCTGGTAGTCGACGCCGGCCGACGCCGCGTACTGGATGAACGAGGTGAAGTTCTGCGACAGGCTCTGCTGCTTGTCGCCCATCGAGCCCGAGTCGTCGATGACGAGCAGAATGTCGGCCTTCGGCTGCATGTCCTGCATGAAGGTGTCGGTCTGCTGGCCGCTCGGGTCGCCGTTGCCGGTGAGCCCGACGAGGTACGTCACCGTCTGACCCGACTGCAGCACCTCGATGGAGACGGCTCCGGTGTCGGCGCCGACGTCGATGGGCGAGTAGCGCGCCTGGAACGTCGTCGTCGCCGCGGCGTTGAGCGTCAGCCCGGCCGACGGAATGTTGGGCACGCTGGTGAGGAAGAACTCGGGGCACGGCATGCCACCGGCGCACGCGGGGCCACCGGGCTGCTGACCACCGGCCGCCTGCAGGTCGAACCGGCGAATCGTCACCGGCGCGTTGCACACGTTGTAGATGGTGAGCGTCTTGCTCGCGCTCGAGCAGCGCATGGCCGGCGGCGCCGAGAACTTCACCGTGCCGAAGTCGAGCGGGTCGGGCGTCACCGCGAGGCAGGCCGGGCCCACCGAGGTGCGGAGCGGCACGCGGGCCTGCGGCGCCGAGGGCGACGTCACGTTGAACTGCAGCTCGCCCTGGAGCGTCTGAATCGTCATCGGCACGGGCCCCGGCGGCGCCACGCGCACCACCACCTGCCACGACTCACCGGGCTGCAGCTCCTTCTCGGCCACCGGGCCGCCGACGATGGAGTACGCCGGGTTCGAGCCCGCCGCGAGGTCGATGCCCGAGAGGAAACACTTGTCGCCGGCGTTGGTGCCCAGGTTGGTGATGGTGATGGGCAGGTCCTTCGTGGTGCCGGGCGAGACGAGGCCGAAGTTCGCCGTCATCGGCGTCACCCGGTAGTTGCACGGCGGCAGCTGCTCGACGTCGGCCGACACCTGCAGCTTCACCTCGGGGTCGGCGCCGTCGTTCGAGTAGATGACGAGCTCGGCCTCTTTGCGGCCGTTCGACTTCGGGCGCAGCGTCACCACCAGGTCGAGCGAGTTCTGCCCCGCGAGCGGCGGCAGGCCCGTGGCCGGGTCGTAGTTCGAGAAGAGGCTCACCGAGAACTCGTCTGGCTCGGTGATGGCGTTCTTCGGCGTCAGCTCGAAGAGCGGCAGCTGGCCCGTCATGCCCGTCATCGGGTCGACCGCGCCGAGGAAGAGGTTGAAGCTCGGGTCGGGCATGCGGGGAGGAACGCCGACGTTCTGCACGTTCACCCGGCGGTTGACCGAGAACATGGTGTTGCCGGGGAAGTACCCGACGCGGCCGAAGGCGACGTTGGGCCGCGGCGACACGCGAATCTTCGGCCCACCACCGACGCACTCGAGCACGATGGTGCCCTGCGGCGTGCGGTTGAGGCCCGTGTTGAAGCGCAGGTTCGACGCCGGCCGCGCGCCCAGGCCCGAGGGGCTGCAGGCGATGCGCATCGGCGTGGGGCGGCCTCCGCCGGGCACCGTGAAGACGGTGGCGTCGGCGCCGGTGGGCACGCGGTGGAAGTAGTCCGTCGGCATCGACGCGGTGATGCCCGACAGCGTGATGGGCACGTTCGAGGTGTTGGTGAAGACGACGTCTTTCACCGACTCGAAGCCAGGCGACACCAGCCCGAAGTTGAGGCGGTCGGGCGTCCACGTCAGCACGTCGTCCGAGCCCACCGCGCGAATCACCGCGTCGACCGGCGGGCAGCCACCGGGGCCGCGCAGCGTGACGCGCGCCTCGTAGACGCGCTTCTCGCTCGGGGTGATTTGAATCTCGACCTTCACCGTCGACATCGGGCCCACCGACACCTGGCCGGGCAGGCCCGCGTTCTTGTAGCGGAAGCTCGCCGCGTCCTGGCCGGTGAAGGCGCCGGCCTCGCCGATGGCCGTGAGGTTGGTGGTGTTGCGGAAGTCGACCGCGTACGTGAGCGTCTCGCCCACCGGCACGTTGCCGAAGTCGATGAGGTTGGGCAGGTCGCAGGCGCCCTTCTCACCCTGCGCCTTCAGCGTGATGACGGCCTCGCTGTCTTCCGCGCGCGTGCCCGACGCGACGAGCTTGAGCTTCGCCAGGAAGGCGCCCTGCAGCGCCGTGGGGCTGAACGTCATGGCGAACTCGACCTGCTCACCCGGCTCGAGCGAGACGTCGGGCTTGAAGTCGACGAAGAACGGCGCGCCGTTCGTCACGTTGGGCGCGATGCTGACCGCGTCACCCTCGGTGCGCTCGAGCAGGTTGAGCGACAGCCGGCCCTGGCCGTCGTTGCGCACCGTCATGATCTGCGTCTTCGTCTCGCCCACGAGCGCGGTGCCGAAGTCGTAGGTGGCGTCGCGCGAACGAACGACCTCGCCGGCTTCGTCTCGCCACACCACCACCACGTCACCGAAGCGCGTGGTGACCTGGCCACCTCCGCACTGGCAACCGACGGAAGACAACGCGAGCGCGACGAGAACGAGCGAGGTGTACGCGGTAGGGGTTCGACGCATGACAGGGCTCCCTGCTGTGGACCCGGGTGGGCAGGCCGGGTCAAAGCGGGGGCGGAGGATGCGCAGGTGCGCAAAAGAGATCAACTCACGTGTCAACGCGAGGTGTCACTCAATAGGTACAGGCACTTGGCCACCTGCCACGGGCACGGACTTGTGGGTGTCAAGGCGGCTGTGTAGACGACCGCCCCCTGCGGGCCGCGCGGGAGGACGCCTTCGAACGGCGCTCCTCGACACAGGGAGACCACACATGAAGCAGTCTGGATCGATCGGGAAGGCGCTCGTGCTGGGCGCGCTGATGGGCGGAGTGTTGAGCCTCACCCCCTCGTGCGGACCACGGCAGCCCCGCGTGCTGTGCGGCGCCGACAATTGCTCGGGCTGCTGCGATGACAACTCCGGGCAGTGCTTCACGGGCCTTTCGAGCACCCAGTGTGGCAACGGCGGCCAGACGTGCGCGGCATGCCCAGGCGGTCAGACGTGCACGGCGGTGATGGCGGGCGCCGATGGTGGCGCGGCGCCCGGCGGCCGCTGCCTCGGCGCTGGTGCGGGCGGTGGCTCGGCAGGTGGAACGGCCGGCGGCTCGACTGGTGGTGGCACGGCGGGCGGGACGGGCGGCGGCACGGGTGGAGGCACCGGTGGTGGCGCGGCCATGTGCAACGCGCAGAACTGCCCCAACGGCTGCTGCACCTCGAGCGGCGTCTGTCAGAACCCGCCGACGACGGCCCGCTGTGGCCTCGGCGGAGCGGCCTGCATGGCGTGCCCGAGCAAGCAGACCTGCGTGGCGGGCGCCTGCCAGCCGTGCATGGGCTGCGTCGACCTCGCCACCGGCCGGTGCGAGATGGGCGACCAGACCGACAAGTGCGGCAGGATGGGCGACTTCTGCTCGAACTGCGGCGTCTCGAACGGCACCTGCACGAACCAGGTGTGCACGGGCTCGATGTCGGGCTGCAACCCGCAGAACTGCGCGACGGGCTGCTGCGACCAGGGCTCGGGCAGCTGCATTCAGCCGGCGCAGCAGACGGCGCAGCAGTGTGGCCAGGGCACGGCCGCAGCGCTCTGCACCTCGTGCATGGGTGGAACGTGTGACACCGACGCCGGCACGTGCGTGGGCGGCGGGATGGGCGGCGGCGGCGCGGGTGGCGGCATTCCGCTGCCCGGGCTGGATGGCGGCATTCCGGGGTTTGGGTGCGGTCCGAACATGCCCTGTGGCGCCGGTCAATGCTGCGCAATGCTCGGTCCGCTCGGGACTTGTCAGACCATCGGTATGTCTGCACTCGGGCTTGGGACTATCTGCGGCATCGCTGCCGGCGGCGGCAGCTGCACGGTGTGCGGCTTGCTCGGGGGTTCGACCTGCAACATGACCACCGGCATGTGCCAGTGACATAAGGCTGCACACACCAACGTGGTGATGGGTCGCACGGGCGGCGCGGCACCTTCGGTGCTCGCCGCCCGTCGTCTTTTCCGGAGCCCTCATGACCTCTGCCGCGCGCCCAGATCCGAGGCCGTCCCCCTGCACCAGCGCCGCATCACCCGGAAGCGCACGGACTCCCGCCAGCTTGGCCCGTCGTTCGGCCCGAGTTTTCAGACGTAGGGATTTGGGCGACAACGTCGCCATGCGTTCGACCTCGCTCCTCCTCCGTTTCGGGCTCAGCGCGCTGCTGGGCGGGCTGCTCGTGCCGGCGTGTGGACCGACGCGGCCGCCTTGCTCGTCGACGACCTGCCTTGGCTGCTGCGACAGCGCTGGAGAGTGCCGGAGCGGCTTCGACAACTCAGCGTGCGGTACGCGCGGGAACCTCTGCTCGTCGTGCGGGCTGGGCCAGAGCTGCGTGTCGGGCTCGTGCAGCCAGCCGAACCCGGGCGGCGTGGGCGGCAGCGGCGTGGGCGGCGGCTCCTTCGGTGGTGGGGCGGCGGGTGGCTCCGTCGGCGGCGGCTCGGCGGGAGGCTCGGCGGTTCGGTGCGACGCGGCCAACTGTGGCGGGTGCTGTGATGCGCAGGGCCAGTGTCTCACCGGGCGCTCCACCGGCGCGTGCGGGAGCAACGGCGCCGCGTGTCTGGCGTGCTCGAGCGGCCTGAGCTGCAACGCCTTCGGGAGCGGCGGCCGGTGTGAGAGCGGCTCCGGGGCCGGTGGCGGCAGCGCGGGCGGCAGTGCCGCTGGTGGAGGCAGCCCTGCGTGCGGTCCGCAGACGTGCCCCGGCGGGTGCTGCACGTCGTTGGGGCAGTGCCAGACGTCTCCGACCCCGGCGCAGTGTGGTGTGGGCGGCCAGGCGTGCGCGGCCTGCGCGGCCCGTCAGACGTGCGTCTCGGGGACCTGCCAGGCGTGCTCGGGGTGCATCAACCCGGGGACCGGCCGCTGCGAGCCTGGAACGCAGACCACGGCGTGTGGACGCGCGGGCGACTTCTGCACGACCTGCGCGTCGGGCTCGTCGTGCTCCAACCAGCAGTGCTCCACGACGCCTCCGTCGTGCAACCCATCGACGTGCCCGAGCGGGTGCTGCGACCCGCAGACGGGCACCTGTGTTGGCGTGTCGTCTCAGACGGCCCAGCGGTGTGGCCAGGGCAGCGCAGCGGCGTTGTGTGTCGCGTGTACGGCGCAGCAGCGATGCGACCGTGTGGGAGCTGGTTCGTGCGTGACCGCCTCGGCGCCAGACGGTGG
Organism: Myxococcaceae bacterium; assembly: GCA_025459425.1. Classification (GTDB taxonomy): domain Bacteria; phylum Myxococcota; class Myxococcia; order Myxococcales; family Myxococcaceae; genus Xiheimicrobium. The sequence goes on from JALOQF010000120.1 coordinate 12,468, forward strand.
AGGCGGGCTTCCAGGGCTCGATGGCGGCTTCCCCTTCCCCGTCGGCGACGGCGGCGTTCAGTTCTGTCTCCTCGGCTTCCAGTGCGCGGTCGGCGAATGCTGCTTCTCGGCGTCAGGCTTCGGCGTGTGCGCCCGAATCGGCAACCCCAACCTGCTCGGAGGCACGACCTGCGGTCGAAGCCAGGACATGTGCTCGGCGACCACCTGCCAGACGGGCCAGACGTGCAATGCGCAGGTCGGGGTGTGCCAGTAGCTCCGCCCAGCGCGATGGCGCCGCTCGCGTCCGCCTCCCATGTCGCGTGGCCTCGTCACTCAATGTCCACCCGGTTCATCGTCGGTCTCGTGACTCGCGACGAGGACGACGCTGCGCAAGGCCCGTCCGCACGCTGACGGACTCAGCGTCGGCGCATCACCAAGCGGGCTGGCCGAGTCGTTGGACCTCCGTGGCCTCCACACCGTCGGTCTCGTGACTCGCGACGAGGACGACGCAGCGCGAGGCTCGTCCACAGCCTGCCGGATTTCAGCATCGGCGCATCACCAGGCGGGCTGGCCCAGTCGTTGGACCTCCGTGGCCTCGACATCGTCGGTCTCGTGACTCGCGACGAGGACGACGCAGCGCGAGGCTCGTCCACAGCCTGCCGGATTTCAGCATCGGCGCATCACCAGGCGGGCTGCCCGAGTCGTTGGACCTCCGTGGCCTCCACATCGTCGGTCTCGTGTCGCGACGAGGACACCGCTGCGCGAGGCTCGTCGGCGGGCTGACGGACTCAGCATCGGCGCATCACCAGGCGGGCTGGCCGAGTCGTTGAACGTCCGTGGCCTCCACATCGTCGGTCTCGTATCTCGCGACGAGGACGACGCGGCGCGAGGCTCGTCGACAGCCTGCCGGACTCAGCGTCGGCGCTTCTTCTTCACCGGCTTCTGCTTCGCCGACTTCTTCACGCCGGCGTCCGAGGCCCCGGCATCGCTGGCGCCAGCATCTTCCGGCTCGAGCTCGACGCCGCTGTCGGCTTCCACGTCGGGCGTCTCGTCACCTGCATCGAGCGCCTCCTCGGCTTCGTCCCCCGCATCGACCTCCAGGAGCGCCTCGGCGCCAGCATCACCCACGGGCGCCTCGAGGCCTGCGTCGTCTTCGCCGATGACGACCTGCTCGACCACGACGTCACCGCCGCTCTGCTTCTTCCACGCGAAGGCGCCGAAGAGCCCAGCCACCACCACCAGGAGCACGGCGATGACGACGCGTCGGCCGCGGCCCGACGCCGCGGGGAGCTCCGAGGCGCTGGGCGCCGGCGCCTCGAGAGAAGGCACCGAGTCCAGCACGGGCGCAGTTCCCGAAGTGGGCGGCACCCGCGCCCTGACGTTGGTGGGCTCGGGCTCGTCCTCGTCGCCCAGCGCCGGCATGCGCGCGCGGGCGTTCGTCGGCTCCGCTTCGACTTCGTCGCCGAGCGCTGGAACCCCAACGGGCGGCGTCGACACCCGCGTCTGCGTGGCAGCCCACTCGAGCTTCGCGTGCGACATCGCCGTGCTCGCTGGAGCCGCCCCGGGCGTGGGCGTCGCGCCAGTCGGCACTTCGTTCTCTGCGGTGTCGGGCACGGGCCGCGGAATTCGCGGCTGCGTGTCGACGGGGACGGGCACTGGCGCGGCGGGCCTGGATGGCCGACTCGTCATCGCGCGGGGAATGACCGCCCGCGGCTGGGTCGCATCGGGCGGTGCCTCGTCGAGCGCCGGAGCCGGCTCGGCCACGCTGACGAACGCGTCGCGCGGCGGGCCTCCGGGCTGAGTGCCCATGGGAATGCCCGCGAAGGGCTTCGACGGCCCTCCAGCAGGACTTTCGTCTCGCGTGGGGCTCCCAGGTTGGGGGCTCGTGGCAGCCCCCACCGCTCGCATCCCAGGAGCCCCATCTCGCCCGGGTGCACTCGGCTGGGGCCCGGTGAGCACGACCGCGGGGGCCCGTGAAGGCACGCCTGCGTCGCCGTCGTCTCGTGGCGGGCCTCCTGGTTGGGTGCCCATCGGAATGCCAGCAGGCGGCCTCGAGGGAGCCCTCACCGTCACCGGCGGCCTCGAGGCGACGCTGACGGGGCCTTCGTCTCGTGCAGGGCCTCCCGGCTGCGTGCCCATCGGAATGCCTGCAGGCGGCCTCGACGGCGCTCCGTCTCGCGCGGGCAGGTCGGAGCGCGAACGGGAGCGCATCGACGACACCGGCGCGAGCCCGTCGATGGTCTCGCGCACACCGGGCAGCTCGTGTCTGCCTGTCGGCGCGTCGTCCTCGGCTCCGAGCGCCGGGCCCGGGTCGACCTCGGGCACCGGCGGCGCACTCGGCGTCGGCCCGTAGAGCGCCTCGGCCACCTGGTCCCGCGTCGCGAGCGCCTCACCGAGCACGGCCTCGAGCTCGTCGGCCAGCAGCTCGAGGTCGGGCTGACGGGCCTCGATGGTCCGCGCGATGGCGCGCAGGATGACATCGTCGATGGCTGGCGTGCAGTCATCGCGCAGCTGCGACGGCGCCGGCAACGACAGCCCCTCGTCGACGGCGTCGGCGTACGAGCCTCCGAAGCCGGTCAGCGCCGCGTGCAGCACCGCGCCGAGCGCGAACACGTCGTTGCCGAACGATGGCGGGCCACGGGGCGTGAAGCGGCTCGGGCGTGGCGCGCCGAAGTCCATCACCTGCACCGCACCGTCGGCGCCGATGAGGAGCGAGGCGTCCGACAGGCCTCCATGCGGCCGACCCGGCGTCACGCTGACGAGCGCGCGAGAGGCGTCCACCACCACCCGCACCAGCACTGCCAGGGGCACCGTGCGGCCCAGCTCCGCGAGGCGCTCACACGCGTCCTGGAGCGACTCGGCCTCGACGAAGGCCCACACGCCGTAGCGGCGCCCGTCGATGACGGTCACCTCGCGCAGCGGCACGATGCCTGGAAACACCGAGGTGGACACCACCGGCGACTGCCCCTCGGGCACTTCACGCAGCACGGCCGTTCGACCTGCGTCGTCACGCCCACGCCAGGTCTGGGACGAGACGGCACCGACAGGCAGCATGTGCTCGCGATGCCAGGCCACGGAGGGTCCGACTGTACGGGCGCTCGCCCGGCTTCCCAAGCGTCAACACGGTCTCGGCGCGTCGGGGAATGAGGTGGTGGGGCGGCGGCGGTCGGCTATTGAGGAGCTCATGACGACGATGCGCCTGCTGATCATCGTGGTGCTGGGCTGCGCGGGCCTCGGCTGCGAGACGGCCGCGCGGTGTACGCCGCAGTCCTGCCCGGGTGGATGCTGCTCGGCCGCGGGCCTCTGTGAGACGGGCAATGCCTCGAGCGCGTGTGGCAATCGTGGCGACCGCTGTGTGGCGTGCTCGTTCGGGTTCAACTGCATCGGCGGGAGCTGCATCGCGACGGGCCTCGGCACGGGCGGCGGCTCCAGTGGCGTGGGTGGTGGTTTGGCAGGTGGAAGCGCGGGCGGCTCGGCAGGTGGAAGCGCTGGTGGCGCTGCCGGTGGAAGTGCCGGTGGCTCTGCGGGTGGAAGTGCGGGCGGCTCGGCAGGCGGAAGTGCTGGTGGCACTGCCGGTGGAAGTGCGGGTGGCTCGGCAGGCGGAAGTGCGGGCGGGTCCGCGGGTGGAAGTGCAGGAGGGACCGCTGGTGGCTCCGGCGGAGGTGGTGCGGGCGGGTGCGGCCCCTGCGCGGGGTGCTGCCTCAACGGCGTGTGCCAGTCGGGCGTGACCGTCACGGCGTGTGGAACGGGCGGCAGCGCCTGCGTCGCGTGCCAGACGATGCAGGTGTGCTTGAACGGCGTGTGCACCAGCGGGTCCGGCGGCGGGAGCGCGGGCGGCTCGGCGGGTGGCAGCGCGGGCGGCTCCGGCGGTGGCGGCGCAGCTGGAGGCCCCCCGGGCTCCTGCGCAGGATGCGCGGGCTGCTGCCTCAACGGCGTGTGCCAGCCCGGGACGACCCCGAGCGCGTGCGGTGCCCGCGGCATCACCTGCTTCGCGTGCTCGACCGGCCAGGTGTGCCTCAACGGCAGCTGCACGGGCGCGAACACCGGCAACACCGGCGACACCTGCACCTTCGATGGAGACTGCCGCCTCGCCTTCATCTCTGGCAGCGCCACGCGCGAGTGCGTGCCGCCCTATCGCGCCGACGGCGGCCCTTCCGGCTGGCTCGGCGGCTACTGCAGCAACGCGGGCTGCGGCTCGTTCATCAACTGCCCGGGCTCGACCGCGTCGTGTGGCTCCGACGGCTTCTGCTACCGGGGCTGTCTCGTCGCGGGCTCCGGCCAGGACACGTGCCGCGCCGGGTACGTCTGCGCCGACGAGCTCACCGTCGACGGAGGCACCTTCCCACTCTGCATTCCCGACTGTCGGGTCGCGGGCTGCCGCCTCGGCACCTGCGGACTGCTCGGCTACTGCCAGTGAGTCGAGGGCGGGCGCTCGGGCTGCGGGCTACCGTCTGACGCATGGACCTGCTGCGCACCCCCGAGTCCGCCTTCGCCGCCGTCCCCGACTTCCCGTTCGAGCCGCGCTTCGTCGACGTCGGCGGGCTGCGCATGGCGTGGGTCGAGACGGGCCCGGCCGACGGCCCCGTCGTGCTGTGTCTGCACGGCGAGCCGACGTGGAGCTTCCTCTACCGCAAGGTGCTGCCCGTGCTCGGTGCCGCGGGGCTGCGCGCCATCGCGCCCGACCTCATCGGCTTCGGCCGCAGCGACAAACCCACGCGCCGAGACGACTACACGTACCAACGGCACCTCGACTGGCTCCGCGCCTTCGTCGAGGCGCTGCACCTCGAACGCATGACGCTGGTCTGCCAGGACTGGGGCGGGTTGCTCGGGCTGCGTCTGGCGACCGAGCTGCCGGAGCGCTTCACGCGCATCGTGGCGGCGAACACGTTTCTCCCCACCGGCGACCTGCCGATGCCGAAGGCCTTCTTCCGGTGGCGCGACTTCTCGCAGACGACCCCCGACTTCGACGTCGGCGCCATCGTGGCCAGGGGCTGCACGCGCCCCCTCGCGGCGAGCGTCCAGGCGGCCTACGACGCGCCCTTCCCCGACGACCGCTTCAAGGCCGGCGCGCGGCAGTTCCCGATGCTGGTGCCCGCGACGAGCGACGACCCACAGACGGTGCCCAACCGGCGCGCGTGGGACGTGCTGGCCGCGTGGACCCGGCCCTTCCTCACCGCGTTCTCGGACCAGGACCCCATCACCCGCGGCGGCGATGCCTTCATGCAGGGCCTCATTCCCGGAGCCCTCGGCCAGCCCCACGTCACCCTGCCCGGCGGCCACTTCCTCCAGGAGGACTGTGGCGAGCAGCTCGGCGCCGTGGTGGTGGACTTCGTGCGTCGCGAGGAGGACTTCAGCGAGCGCGATGAGGTCCTCCGGCAACTCCGACCGGGGAGAACCGTCACTGGGGAGCGTCGAAAGACGCTCCGACTCCGAACGCGGCAGGGACGGTGCCGACGCGCCCTCGGCCGGTGCCGGCATGGTCGGTTCGACGGCAGTCGACGCCGACGACTGAGCTGAAACGAACCCTGGGCCTGCGGCTCCCGGTCCCTCGTCGAGCGGAGCCGGCCTCTGCTCACCAACACCAGCGAACGCCGACGCGTCGAGGCCGTGAGTCGATTCGTTCGCGGAGGTGGGAGCCTCGGTTCGCGCCGCTCCGGGCGACGGCTCGGAGCTGTTCGATTTCTCAGCGTCGATGGGCCCGGCCAACGCTGCTTCGGAGAGCCCAGCGCCACTCGACCCCACGCTCGGCTGAACACCATCGACGGAACCAGACGACGAGGCCGCCGCTCCAGGTGAAGAATCACCCGCCGCGCCAGCACCTGGAGCGGGTGAGTTGGGCTCGCCTGCCACCTCGACCCTCGTGACGGAACTCGGCGACCGTGAGCGCGCGTCACCCAACGTGTCGACGTTGGCTGCAGAACTCGTTGGCGCTCCGTCACCATCGCCCGCCGACTCGATGCTCGTGACTGAACTCGGCGACGGTGCGAGCGACTGCCCCAGCGAGTCCAGGCCCGGCTCGTCACCGCCACCAGCCGAACCCACCTTCGGAGCGGCACCCGAGACGCCTTCACCCGCCGGGTCCACGCTCACAACAGAGCTCGTCGACGAGGCGAGCGGGTCCACGCCCGGCGTTCGCGACAGTGCCTCCGGCGCGCCCACCGACGGCCCCTGCGCGAGGTCAGCGGCCACGCCCTCGCTGAGCGCACCTCGCTCGAGCGAGGCCACCTCCGTTCCAGGCACCGCGCTCGGCAGACCAGCCCCTCCGTCGAGCTGCGCGCCCGACCCAGCGTCCGGTGGCGACGGCTCGTCCGCCCCCACGAGGTCGTCGAGCGACGCCGAGAAGCCGGTGTTCACCACCACCGGCGCGGGCTCTGGCAGCTCGTACACCTCGGGCACGACGGGCTCGCGCCCTCCACTCAGGTCGACGGGCGGACGCGCCGCTGGCTCGAAGCCATCGACGAAGCCCGAGAACGATTCGGCCCGAAACGCCGCCGCCAGGGCGCGCGGCGCGAGCGGCGGTGGAGCCACCTTCGGCGCCGCCGGCTCGAACGTGTCGACGACGGCGGGCTGTGACGCACGCACCGGCTCCGTCGGCCGCGGCTCGGCCTCGACCTCTGCCGAACGCCGCGCGAGGGTGGCCAGGTGTCGGACCAGCCGTCTCAACGAATCCACGAAGCCAGTGTCGCCGAACTCACCACGGCTGTGAAAGAGACCTTCACCGACCACGCCGCTTTCATGCTGGATTGACCGGCATGGCTGATCCGCTCCACGGCGTCACGCTCGAGATGATGCTGGTGCGCCTCGAACGGCACTACGGCTGGCAGGCGATGGGCGAGGCGATTCCCATTCGGTGCTTCACCCACGACCCGAGCGTCAAGTCGAGCCTCACCTTCCTGCGCCGCACGCCGTGGGCCCGAAAGAAGGTCGAGGCGTTGTACCTGGCGATGCTGCACGAGCTCGACACGGCGCCAGGCCCGACGCGCTCCTGAGCCGACCGCTTCAGCCCTTGCAGATGGACGCGCAGAACGCGCCGGCCGAGCTGCCGCATCGAAACGTCGCGGTGCTGGAGCCCGTGGCGAAGGGCCGGCCCTCGCCGTCCTTCACCGTGACGGAGAAGCGCAACGCCTCGCCGATGATGTCGACGCCCACCGGGGTGGGGCACATGAAGACGGTGACGGGGCTCGGCGTTTCCCACGTCGGCACGCGCGTCAGCCCCACGTCGTATGTCCGCGAGCCACGGCTCACGAGCCGCTCGTCTCGCACCCGGCGCACCTGGTGCTCGAAGGTGATGCTGCCCGCGGCGCCCTCAGGCAGGCGGTACAGCACGTTGACGTGGAAGCCGCCCTGCGAGCCGGGAATGCCGTCGACCGGGCCTTCGAGCGGAGCGAACGCGCCCTGGTCGTCGGTGGTGCCGAGCACGATGACGCCGTCGATGCCGGCGTCGGGGACACCTCCGTCCGCCGGAGGTGGCGGCGGTGGCCCACAGCGCAGACACGACAGCGCCGCGACCACCACCAGCGTTCCGCGAACGACGGAGGCTGGCTGGGCGCGGCGCATGAAGACGCGGGAGTGTGTCAGTTCGCGCGGCGGCGGCGAAGCCCGGCGAGCAGGGCGACGAGGCCCAGGCCCATCGGAGACACCGCCGAGCACCCGCCACACCCCTCGACCTTGCGAATGGGAATGCTGTTGTCGAGGTCGACGATGGGCGCGCCCTCTTCGGCGAGCGTCTCGACGCGCAGCGCGCTGGGGCCGACGACGAGCTCACGCTCCGGGCTCTGCTGGCGGCCGCTCGGGTACTTGATGGTCCAGCCCTGCTCGGTGACGAGGCGGCCCGGCGAGCTGAAGGTGTCTCCGGCGATGCCGCAGTTCACCTCGTACGTCGCGGTGTGGTCGCGCGAGACGGGCGCCAGCGTGGGGTTGTACGAGAACACCGGGTCGCGGGTCATGTCCTGCGGAGAGAGCGTCGTGTACAGGCGCGTGAGCGTGGGGAACTGCTTGAAGAGCGCGCCCGCTTCCCGCGCCGGCTTGACGACCTTCTCGAACACTTCGGCGGCGAGCGTCTGCGGGTCGAAGCGCGACTCGTACCCGACGAAGGCCTGCGGGTTCTGCTGCCGGTAGCTCCCGAGGAAGAAGTCGACGCGCCGCAGGAACTCGTCTTCGTCGGCCACGCCGCGCAGCCCCGCGGGGTACGGAATCTGCGACAGCACGATGCTCTTGAGCGCGGGCGGCAGCACCTGCTGAACGCGCCCGGGCCCACCGAAGCCGCCCTGGTTCGCCGGCGCCGGAACGAAGCCGTTCGCGAAGAGGTGCTCGACGAAGTCGATGGGCGTCTGCTGCGAGGCCAGCGCCTGCTGCGTGCCGAAGCGGTTCGGCGCGTCGAGCACGTCGCGCATGACGTCGGCAGGCCCGGCGTACTCGGTGACGAACGCGTGCTTCTCGGGCGCCTCGCTCACCGCGCGAATGACGACGTCGTTGTAGTTGCGCGCCTGGTTGAACCAGTCGAGCTGCGAGTCGTTGATGACGACGTGCCGGTAGTTGCGGGGAATCGCCCGGCCGTTGCCCAGCATCCACACCTGGATGCCCATGTTCGGGTTCGCCGCCACCGAGGTGAGGATGATGGGAATCATCGGCAGCTGGCTGGGGTACTCGAGCACCACCGGCTGAATGTCACCCGCCGACTTGCCGCTCTGGAGCTTCAGCGCGAGGAAGTACGCGCCCGGGTTGATGTACGGCCCGACGACGTCTTCGGTGCCCACGGGGATGAAGTAGCGGTTGTCAGAGAGCCACTTCAGCATCGCGTCCTTGTTGTCGGCCTTCAGCACCGCGTAGTCGTAGGGCCCGATGGACGACTGAATGACGAGGGGTGTCTCACCTGCGCGGTTGGCCTCCGAGTCCGCGACGCCCGCGGCGCTGGGCGCGAAGCCTCCGAAGCCGAAGCCACCGCGGCCGGAGCAGTTCCCCGTCGCCTGCACCTGCACGAAGTAGCGCGGCTGCGTGGTGGCGATGAGCTGGGTGAAGAGCTCTTCGGTGCCCACCTTCAGCGTCGGCACGCTCGGTAGCGGCAGCAGCCAGCCGAAGTCCTTCGCGTCACCCGCGTACTGAATCTGGATGTGCGCCGTCACCTTGCCGTTCTCGGCGGCGAACAGAATGCGCTCGCCGGCCTGCACGATGGGCACGGACGGGTCGGGCGGCGCGAAGCACCCGCAGGCCTCGGCGCGTGGCGACCAGAGGGCGAGCGCGAGCGCCGCTCCCAGGACGATGCTGCTGACGGTTCGAATCATGTGTGCTCCCCGACTGCGTGTGCGACGAAGCGGCCCCGCCACCGCCTCGCATCACCCGTGCCACTGGCGTGTTCCAGAGAATCAAGGGGTTCGGAGCGCTGTGACCCGTGCAATTCGCGTTTCCTGCGAGGGCGCCACGAAAACCTGAGCCCATGGCCTGTCCGGTGGTTGCCCGACGGCACGCGAGCGCCGGGCCGATTACGAACTGATCATGCACGGGGCCTCGCTCTATCAGCGCTTCGCGGCCACGCCGTTGTGCGAGGGGCTGACGGACGACGAGGTGAGCGCGCTGTTCGAGCTGTGCGAGCAGCGGGCGTTCGAGCCGAGCGCCGCCGTGTTCACCGAAGGGCAGCCGGGTGACGCGCTGTGGATCATCCTCGAGGGCGACGTCGAGGTGTCACGCGACGGCGCGGTGCTGGCCGAGGTGGGACCGGGCGCGGCGCTGGGAGAGCTGTCGCTGCTGCGCGAGACGCCGACGCGCTCGGCGACGGCGCGCGCGCTGTGCAAGGTGGTAGCGGTGCGGCTGCCGACGACGGCGTTCCGCAAACGACTGCTCGTGAACGACGTCGCGGCGCTCAAGGTGGTGAGCAACCTCGCGCACCAGCTCGCCGACCGGCTGGTGGCGCTCAACGACCGGCTGCTGTCGGGTGGGCGCAAGGGCCTCGCGGTCGCGCGCACCGAGCTGCGTCGCCTGGTGCGGTGACGCGTCACTGCGTCAGCGAATGGCGACCCGCCACACCGTGTCATCGGCCGACGCCGTGGCGCCGCCCCCAACCCAGTAGAACGTGTTGCCCACGACGCCGGCCTCGGCGCGGGCGGTGCCGACATCGCCTTCAGCTCCCGCGACGTCGCAGGCGAGGGCCCGCGTCGCGCCCGACGCGACGTTGACAGCCACCAGCGCCAGGCGCTCTCCGGCGAGGCCCAGCGCGATGACCTCGTCGCCCACCTCGGCCGCGATGGCCGTCGAGGAGCCGCTGGAAGAGGGCTCGAGGTCGAGGAAGGTGCTGGGGCCCGCGCCCGTCGCGTCGAGCTTCGTCACCAACGAAGACCGCGGCGAGCCGGTGCCCGTCGACGAGTACCCGGAGCAGAGAATCGACCCGCTGGTGGTGACCCAGAAGCTGCCCCGGCAGAAGGTGGTGCCCACCTGCGCGTCGGTGGCCGAGGGCTGGAGCGCGGCCCGATGGAGCGCGCGGCTCGCGGCGTCGTTGCCGATGTTGGGGCGATACATGAAGTACAGCGAGTCGGCGGCGACCTGCGCGTTCTCGATGTTCCGCGGCCCCACCAGCAGCGTCTGCGCGCCCGTGGTGGCGTCGAGCCGGTAGACCTCGCCCATCTCGGAGCCGCTGTTGCCGCGCTTCATCGTGAACGAGCCGTCGGCCGGCGAGCGGGCGAGGAAAAAGAGCGCCGGCGCGTTCATGACGACGCTCGTGGGCGCGCCACCCGCGAGCGGCAGGCCGACGAGCCGGTTGATGAAGGCGCCAGCCGGCGTGAGCTCCTGCTCCGTGACGTACGCCGTCGCGCCCGACACCATCACGTCGAACAGGCTGCGCCCCTGAGGCACCGGGCCGTAGAGCAGCGTGTCGTTGCTGCCGTCGAGGTTCGCCCGGCGCACCGAGCCCGTGCCGGCGCTGTCGATGTAGACGAGCCCGTCGCTCGAGAGCGCGAGGCCCTTCAGCTTGCGCCCGGTGACGGTCGCGGTCGGAGTTGGGCCGGCCGTCGCGCAGACGCGTGCAGGACTGGGGCTACAGGCGAGCAGCGAGAGCGGAAGGACGAGTGCGATGCGCATGGGCGCGGACCGTACCCGATGCCTCGAGGCGAAATCGGAGAAGCGTGTCACCGCGGCGGGGGCACACCACTCATGCCCACCCGGCAGCACCGGCACGTCCAGACGTCTGGGCGAACTCGCCGCGCTGGCGGCCTTCATGCTCGAGCCCAGCGCTCCGGTCAGGTTCGACTCCTGGGTCGAGGCCGCGGTGCAGGCGCCTGGCGGGACGCGACCGACGCCCGGTGTCGCGCGCAACGGCTGGTGAAGTGAGCACGCTTCGAGACGGCGTCTCGGCACCGTCACGCGCAGCCTCACCGACGCATCGCGTGGTGCGGTGAGCGCGCTTCGAGACAAGCGGCGACGGCGTCTGAGCACCGTCGCGCGCGAACCACACCAGCGCATCGGCGCCGACCGTGTCTCAGCGGCGTCTCGTGAACGTCACCGGCACACCGCCCTTCACCGACAACGTCGCGCCAATCTTCGGCTCGAGCGGGCCTTCGTCGAGCAGGGTCCACTCGAAGCGCTGCAGCAGGAGCGCGAGCACCACCGTCGCTTCCAGCAGCGCGAAGTGGTTGCCGATGCACACGTGCGGGCCAGCACCGAACGGCAGGTAGCGGTACTTCCACGCGGCGGCGTCGATGGACGTCTCGTCGAGGAACCGCTCCGGCCTGAAGGCGTCGGGCTCGGCCCAGTTCGAGGCGAGGTGGTGGGTGGCATACGGCGAGATGGTGACGGTGGTGCCCTTCGGCGCGGGCTGGCCGGCGAGCTCGGTGTCTTCGAGAGCCTGGCGCACGAACATCCACGCGGGCGGCGCCAGGCGCAGCACCTCACGCAGCGTCGCCGCGGCGTACGAGAGCTTCGGCACGTCATCGGCCGTGATGGCGCGGACGCCCACCGCGGCGTCCACCTCGGCGCGCAGGCGAGCCAGCACGGCCGGGTGCCTCGGCAGCAGCGCCACCGTCCACGTCAGCAGGTTGGCCGTCGTCTCGTGACCGGCGAAGAAGATGTTCATCAACTCGTCGCGCAGCTGCGCGTCCGTCATGCCGGTGCCCGTGTCGGGGTCGGTGGCCTTGAGCAGCATCGTCAAGAGGTCCATCGGCGGCGCGGCCTGGGCGCGGCGCTCGTCGATGAGGGCCTGCATGCGCGCGTGGAGGAACGCGCTCGCCGCCTGGAAGCGCCGGTGCAGCGGCGTGGGGACCCACAGCGGGAGCGAGAGCGGGTTGACGGCGATGGTCGCGATGAAGTCTTCGACCACCTCGAAGGCCTCGTCGATGGGCCGGGGGTCGGCGCCGAGCGACTGCGAGAACATCGCGCGCACGATGACGTCGCGGGTGATGCGCATCATGAGGCGCTTCGTCTCGACGCGCTCGCCGGGCGTCAGCGCCTCGAGCGTCGGCGTGGTGGCCTCGCGCACGACGTCGGCCCACACCGGCGCGTGGGAGCGGTGAAAGGCCGGCTGCATCGTGCGGCGCTGGGTGAGCCACAGCGGCGGGTCGCTCATCGGCAGGCCATTGCCCAGCAGCGGGCGAACGCCGTCGATGGCCGAGCCGCGCCCCCACACCTTCGCCTGCTTCTGCAGCACCTGCTGGAGCGTCGCGGGCGACGAGAGCACCGTGAGGGTGATGGGCCCCAGGCCCACGCGGAAGTCGGGGCCGAGGCGCTGCGCGGTGTCGAGGAAGAAGGCCGGCCCGTCGGCGCCCATCGCGCGCAGGTTGTGGAGCGTGAGCGTCTCTTTCCGGACGGGGAGCGTCATCGTGCGGCGAACGCTGCCACGATGGCCACGCCGGCGCACGTCGACGCCAGCCCGACGACGATTTCGTGTTCAACTCGGCGCCGTGGCTGACTCGAACGACGCTCCGGTCATCTTCGGCTCCTCGGTCGAGGCGCTGGTGCGGGTGCTCGGCCCGGCGGCGACGCCCGAGGTGCGCGCGCGCTTCCTGGCGCTGGGCATCGACCTCGAGCGGCCGAACCCGGCGTACCCCTACGAGACGTGGCTCGACGCCCTGCGCCTGGCGATGGGCGTCAAGTGGCCGGGCCTCTCGGAAGACGAGGCCACGTACCGCATGGGGCGCGCCATCTTCGAGTCGTACGGCCACACGTTGATGGGGAGCGCGCTGCTCCAGCTGCTCAAGGTGCTGGGCCCGCGCCGCGGCCTCGAGCGCATGACGCGAAACCTGCGCACGACGAACAACTACTCCGAGACGCGCCTGACGTTGGTGGGCCCCAACCAGTACCGGCTGTGGGTGAACAAGGTGGCCTTCCCGCACTACTTCCGCGGGCTGCTCGAGGCCGGGCTCGAGTTCAGCGCGGCGAAGTCGCTCTCGGTGCGCATCGTCAGCGCCTCGCCCACCGAGGGCGTGGTGTTCGACCTGGCCTGGGCCTGACGGAGCCACTTCTCGAAGGCGCCGCGCGCCGCTCTTTGATTCACTGACGGGCCCATGCCTGCGCCGGTGCTCGGCCTCATCTCGGTCAACGACGTCTACGTCCTCTCGAGCTTTCCCCGCCTCGCCTCGCTCATCGCGCACCACCGCCGGCACACCCGGGCCGACCGCTGGCTGGTGGTGCTCGCCGGCGACTTCCTCGCGCCCAGCCTGCTGTCGAGCCTCGATGGCGGCCGGCGCATGGTGCAGGCGCTCAACGCGCTCGGCGTCACCCACGTCATCTTCGGCAACCACGAGGACGACCTCGAGCCGAGCCAGCTGAAGGCGCGGGTGCACGAGTTCCACGGCGTCTGGCTGGGCACGAACGTGCGCGGGTTCGAGCCGCCGCTCGCGCCCTCGGACGTGGTGGACGTCACGGGCGTGAAGGTGGGCCTCGTGGGCGCGGTGATGACCGACCCGGCCGTCTACCGGCGCCCACCCTTCGGCGGCGTCACCCTCGACGACCCGAACACCAGCCTCGAGCAGGAAGCGACCCGGCTCCGGCAGGCCGGGTGTCACACCGTCATCGCGCTCACGCACCAGTGGCTCGCCGACGACCGGCGCCTCGCTGAAGCTGGCATCGTCTCGCTCATCCTCGGCGGGCACGAGCACGACCCGCACCTCGAGCGGCATGGAGGCACGGTGCTGTCGAAGTCCGGCATGGACGCCACGCGCGCGGCCGTCGTCACCCTCACGCTGTCGTCGCCGCCCGAGATCGAGGTGCACCTCGAGCCGGTGTCTCCGTTTCCAGAAGACCCGACGCTCGCAGCGCGGGTGGCCGAAGCCGACGCCTTCATCGAGCGGCTGTCGGGCGCGGTGCTGGTGCCGAAGCTCGACGCGCCCCTGTCGGCCGCTGGAGGCCGCGCCGCCCAGACGTCGATGGGCTCGTTCGTCTGCTCGCACCTGCGCGACGCGCTCGGCGCCGAGGTGGCGCTCTTCAACGGGGGTGGCATTCGCGGGACCGAGGAGCACACCAGCACCTTCACGCTGGGCGACCTGAAGAACGAGCTGCCCTTCGACAACGAGGTGGTGGTGACGACGCTGCCAGGCGCGGTGGTGCGCGACGCGGTGGCGTATTCCCGGCGAAACGTTCCGCGCGGTGACGGTGGCTTCCTGCAGGTCGACGACGGCGTGCGCGTGGCCGACGACGGCAAGACCCCGACGCACCTCGCCGGCGCGCCGCTCGAGCCCCAGCGCCTCTACCGGGTGGCACTGCCCCGCCCGCACCTCGTCGGCCTCGACCGCATCGAGCCGCTCGAGCAGTACAGCCGCGCGCACCCCGAGGTGGTGCCGCCGGTGGGCACGGGCCGCGAGCCCAGGCTCATCCTCCTCGAGGTGCTGGCCCGCGAGCGCCTGTCCCGGCTCGGAGGCTTCGAGGCTCTCGACCTCGACCACGATGGGCGCGTCGACCGGCGCGAGCTGAGCGCCGCGCTCACCAGAGAAGGCCTGGCGCCGAGCGAGGCCACCGTCTCACTCGTGCTCGACACGCTCGACCAGGACCATGACCGGCAGCTGACGCGCAGCGAGGTGACCGGGCGCGCGGAGGAGCACGAGTGAGCGCGGCCGGAGTCGAGGCGGACCACCTGTGTCGCAGAACCCGACGTCCGTGACTTGACGGCTCCACCGGGACGCCACGAATCGCGTACAGTCGGCGACTCCCTGAGGAGGCGTGCGTGGCGAAGGTGAAGACCCTCGAAGAGCGGTTGTGGGGCGCGGCGGTGCTGAAGATGAGCTTTCGCTTGCGTGGCGCCGAAGACTCTCCGGCCTTCCGGGGCATCTACCCGGGCGTGCTGCGCGACCTCGACGTCGATGATGACGCCGTCGAGAAGTACATCGGCGAACACCGCGAGCGTGTCGAACTGGCGGCGCGCGGCTCGGGGGCCTGATGCGCTGGCGCGTCGTCACCCGCCGCGTTGGTCTGGTGGCCCTCGTCACCCTCGCCTGCCAGCCCTCGTTCGAGGTGCTGTGGTGCGGCGCTGACGACAACTGTCCCAACGGCTTCGTCTGCCAGGTCGGAGCGAATCGCTGCGTGCTGGCCGACGCGGGGACGGTGGCAGGTGGTGCCGCGGGCGGCGCCTCATCGGGTGGAGACGCTGGCGGTGCCGCGGGTGGCCAGGCGGGAGGCTCGAGCGGCGGCGCGGCGGGTGGAACGGCCATGGGCGGCGGTGACGCGGGTGGTGTCTCGGGCGGCGGCTCCGCGGGTGGAAATGTCGGCGGTGCTCCGGGCGGGGGCGCGGCGGGCGGCATGCCGGGGAACTGCCGGCTCGACGTCGACTGCGGCCAACCCTCGGCGTGCAACGTGCCGACCTGTGTTCCACCAGGCCGGTGTGAGTCGCGGCCCGTCGACGCGGGCGTGCTGTGCCGACCGGCGGCCGGGCCCTGCGACACGCCCGAGTCGTGCGATGGCACCTCGACGGAGTGCCCGATGGACGTGGTGACGCCCATGGGCCGCGCGTGTGGCCCCGACGCCGGCGACTGCGAAGTGCAGGGCACGTGTGATGGGCGGTCGGTGACGTGCGGAGCTCCCGGCCTGCGCGACGCGGGCACCCTCTGCCGGCAGCTCGACGTGTGCCTGCCGCCGCAGGTGTGCACCGGCGCGAGCGCGACCTGCCCGCCGCCACCGGTTGACGCGGGGACGCGCTGCGACGACGGCAACCTCTGCTCGGCCGGCACGTGTCTGTCGAATGGGTGCTCGTACTCGCTGCTGGCGACGCCGCTGACGCGCGGGTTGCTCCAGGGCAGCCTCGACGCCGGGGTGACGGTCATCTCGCTGCCGCGTGGGCCGACGATCACCTCGGGCTTGCTCATCTCGATGATTTCGACCCAGGCGTGCGCCGGCGGCTCGGTACCTCCGTCGGAGTGCCTCGTCGAGCTCGACCTGCGGTCGGCGTCCTTCATCGCGACGCCCGGCGCCCTCTTCACGGGCACCGGCGTCGTTCAACTGCGCGCGCCGAACCTGCGGCTGCGCAGCATGCCGTCGACCGTCGTTCAGCCCTTCAATTGGTCGGCGTCGCTGGGGCAGAGCGGGTGTCAGAACGGCTTGCCCGTCAACGTGATGCCGGTGCAGGTGCCCATCACCTACCGCTTCCCCTCGGTCGAGCCCGACGCTGGCACCATTTCGATGGTGACGGTGAACGACCTGCGCACCACCATCGCCAACAACCTCGACTTCTGTCTGCCCGGCACCGGGCTGACCACCACCAGCGAAGCCGAGCTGCGCGACGATGCCCGCGCGGCCCTCTCGACGTACCTCAATGACGGGTTGCAGGTGGCGCTCCAGGCGGCCATTCGCCGGCAGCTCTGCCTGCGACCGGAGCGTGGCGTCTGCGCGCTGGGGACGCCCAACAACCTCGGGCAGTGCGTCGACGGCAGCGGCGCCTGTTACTCGGCGCACCACTTTCGACCGGCCATTCCCACCATTCCAGCCTGCGTCCCGTGAGGTGACGGGCCGGGCACGGTCAGCGCACCGACCATCACGTCGTCCGAGGCCCCTTCAGTACCCCTCGAAGGTACCGAACACCGGAGGGCTCTCGACGAATTCGGACGAGGAATCGACGACGACGGCGCCCATCGTGAAGGCCGACAGCAGGAAGACGAGCAGGGCCAGCGACACCAGCACCAGGCGCACCATCGCGCGCGTCGGCGTGAGGGCTCGCTCCAGGCCGGGCCCGTTCGAAACGTCGCAACGTGGGTCCGTGGACGAGACGTCGTACATGGGTGCCTCCGGCGGACGCAGTACCCTCACGCCGTGATGCAGGCTCTGCTCGACACGTGCACCACCGCCGGCCCACTGCGCTGTGTCCTTCATCTCCCTACCGCCCCCGACGCCTCGCGCTGGGAAGAACGTGACGTTCACCGTCGGCGTGAACCGTCGCTCGACCCTCGGGCCATGGAGTGAGCATGCGACTGATGCTGCCGGTCCTCGTCTTCGTTGCCCTGTCGTGCACCGCCATGCCGCCCGGGGTCGTCAAACCCATCGACGTGCCAGACGGAGGGCTTCCTGGCCAGTGCGCCGGGCTCGACTGCTCGGGCAACGGCCAGTGCGCCGTCGTCGGAGCGACGATGGCCGTGTGTCTGTGCAACGCCGGTTTCCGCGCCGAGGGCACCAGCTGCGTCGCCGTGACGCCCGGGCAGGAGTGCGCTGGCGTGTCGTGCTCGGGGCACGGTGCGTGTGCCGTGCTCCAGGGGCCACCGGCCGAGCCGCTGTGTCGGTGTGAAGCGGGCTATCGCGAGGTCGGGGGCACCACCTGTTTGCCCATCGTCGACCCCTGTGCCGGCGTGACGTGCAGCGGCGCGGGCTCGTGTGCCGTGCGTGGCGGGGCCGAGCCGGTCTGTCTGTGCGCTCCGGGCTTCGTCGCGGCGGGGGCGCTGACCTGCGTCGCGGCCTCTGACGCCGGCGCCGTCCCCTTCGATGGCGGAGGCATCTGGCCGGCGGTCGATGGTGGACTGTCGGGCTGCCCGGCCCAGCTCTCGGTGCTCGCGACGGGCCTGTCGACCGAGTCGTACCCCATCGGCATCGGCGCCACGGGAGCGCTCTTCGTCAGCGAGACGCTCACCGACTCCGACGGCTTCCGCGTTCCCGGGGTGACGCAGGTGGGCCCAGGTCAGCCGCCCCGCAGGCTCTTCGACACGTTGCCTTCGGACTCGGTGCGCATGAACGCCTCGCACTTCTACTGGACGTCGAACGACGTCGGCAGTCAGGGCTCGCGCAGCCTGTTCCGGGCACCCATCACCGGCGGCACGCCGACGCGATTGCCGGGCACCAACACCATGCAGGCGGTCTTGTCCGTGCTGCCAATCGACGGCGCGGTGTACTGGACGCGAACGAACGGGTCCACCTACACGCCGACCGACCTCATGCGCACCGACCCGGTGACGCTGGCGGTCACCGTCGTCAGGCGCGTGCCCGACTTCGCGCGGGTGTTCTTCATCGACAACACCTTCCTCTATTTCTCGACGAGGACCGAGATCATCCGGATGCGGCTGAGCGACACCACGCTCTCGACGGTGTGGACCTACGCGGACCAACGCTTTCCCCAGGCGACGGTGGTGCAGGGCAATGACCTGTACCTGCTCGAGGCGTTCAACGGCGCCATGTCGCCGATTCGTGTTCTCAAGCTCGACCTCACGATGAACCCGCCCACCTCGACGGTGTTGCTGACGGAAACACCGGGCACCGCGGGCCGGAGCCTCTACAACCTCGCCGTCGGCGCGAACTCGCTCCTGCTCGCCTTCACCCAGGGTGGGAAGGGGCAGCTCGCCACGGCACCGAAAGCCGGCGGCCCGCTCACCGTCATCCCCGGCGCGACCGACGTGGGCCTCAACCGAGGCATCCTGAAGACGAACGGGTGCCAGACGTTCTGGCAGCTGCGCAACCGCACCGTCGACGTGTTGTGGATGGCCGACCCGCCCTAGCGCGTCGTCCTCGTGGAGCCAGGCGGGGTTTCG
>JALOQF010000467.1 GCA_025459425.1 Myxococcaceae bacterium
AGCTCGCGGGCGAGCACCTCGAACTGGTGGCCCTCGCGGAAGAACGACGTCTTGTTGGTGGTGACGGCGTTGATGAAGTGCTGCCGCTCGCGCTTGAAGGCCGCCGGGTCCGACAGCTGCTCCCGGTAGGCCTGGAACGAGCCCAGCTTGAGCACCCGCAGCCGCGAGGCCAGCCGCGACGCGAGCATCGTACGCTTCGAGTCCGCGAGCACGATGCCCGTGGCCTCGCGCACCAGGTCGCGCAGCGCGTGAAAGTCCCTGTCAGACATCGTCGGCATCGACAGGGTGCCGACCTCTGGTTCGCGCGCGCTCATGGGGTGCCGGGGTGGACCAGGTCAGAACTCCTGGAACCCTTCCGAGGTGTTCTCTTTCGCAGCGCCCGACGGGAACGGCGCCGCAGGCAGCTCGCTGAAGCCTCCGCCGCTGGGCGCTGCCCGGGCCGCGGGCCGTGACGCCTGACGGGCGGGGCGCTTCGGGGCGACCATCGCCGGCTCGAACGACGAGCCCGACCCGCTCAGCTGCAGCTTGAACCGCGCCACCGTCGCCTCGAGGTGCCTGGCCGACGACGAGAGCCGGTCGGCGGTCGCGGTGAGCTCCTCGGTCTGCGCCGCGTTGCGCTGGGTGATCTGGTCCATCTGCAGCACGGCCTTGTTCACCTGATCGACGCCCTGCGACTGCTCCTTCGAGGCGGTGGCGATGTCGCCCATGAGCCCGCTGACGCGCTTGACCGCACCGACGATGCCCCGCAGCGCCTCGCCCGACTGGTTGACGAGCTGCACGCCGGCGTCGACCTTCGAGAGCGACCCCTGGATGAGGGCCTTGATCTCGCGGGCGCTGGTGGCGCTGCGCTGCGCGAGGTTTCGCACCTCGTTCGCGACGACGGCGAAGCCACGCCCCTGCTCGCCGGCGCGCGCCGCCTCGACCGCCGCGTTGAGCGCGAGCAGGTTCGTCTGGAAGGCGATTTCGTCGATGGTGGTGATGATGTCGGCGATCTGCCGGCTCGACTTCGACAGCTCGGTCATCGCCGAGATGGCGGTGTCGACGACCTGCTGGCCGCTCTCGGCGGCGCCGCGCGAGTCGGAGGCGAGGCTGGTCGCCTGCTGGGCGTTCTCGCTCGTCGTGCGCACGGTGCTGGTGATCTCTTCCAGGCTGGCGGCCGTCTCTTCGAAGCCCGACGCCTGCTCCGACGCGCCCGCGCTGATCTCGGTCGCGCTCGAGTGCAGCTCGGTCGCGGCCGAGGTGAGCTCACCGGCCACCGTGCGAACGTCACCCAGCGCCTTCGACACCTTGTCGAGCGTCGCGTTCAGCGCCGCCGCCACCTCGCCCACCTCGTCGGCCGACTCGTTGTCGATGCGCTGGGTGAAGTCTCCCTCGCCGACGAGGGCGAGCTTCTCGCGCATCTCTTCGATGGGCGCCGTGACGCTCGCCGTCACCCGCCAGACGGTGAAGATGGCGATCAACACCGAGGCGAGGGTCGCCACGATGAGGATCGTGCGGGCCTGCTCGGCGGAGCTCATCACGGCTGCGTGCTTCGCGCTCGCGCGCGCCATCGAGGCCTCGACGAGGCGGTTCGCGGCGGGCTCGAGCTCGGTCAGGAGCGTCTTCGTCTCGCCCATGAAGGCGAGCGCGCCGGGGAGGTCGCCCGACTCGTGCGCTGACACGACCTTGCGGACCAGCGCCTGCCACTCGTCGAACTTCTCGCGGAACGCCTCGACGTCCTTCCGCATGGCCTCGGACAGGTCGCCCTTGTCGAGCTTCGACAGGGCCTCGGTCATGAGCCGCTTCCGGCCCTCGATGTCGTCGGAGACGCTCGACCGGTCTTCCTTCGTCGCCAGGTGCTGCATGCGCATGAGGCGGCCCACGTCGACGAGCCCGATGCGCAGGTCTCGCGCCGCGTTGAGCGACGCCACGTCGCTCTTGAAGAGGGCGTCGGTCTGGCCCGCGGAGCGCCCCAGCTCGACCCCGAGGTACATGCACACCGCCAGGAACGGCCCGACCTTGAACGCCGTGCCCAACGCCAACTTCTTCGCCAACTTCAGATTCGAGAACCAGCTCACGGGGAAACCCCTCCTTGTCCTTGTGAAATGATGGCCATCACGCCATCACCTGCTGCAGATCCAACAGAATGAGGAGTCGTTCCCCGTGACGACCCAGGCCCTGCACGAACGACGACGAGCCCTGGGCGCCCACGTCGGGCGGGGGCTCGATGGCCCCCGGGGCGAGGTCGACGACGTCGTTCACCGCGTCGACGAGCAGCCCCACCTGCCGACCGCCCACGCTGACGACGATGATGACGCTGAAGCGCGTGTACTCGACGGGCCCGCCCCCGAAGCGCTGCTGCATGTCGAAGACGGGCACGATGACGCCGCGCAGGTTCATGGCGCCCCGCACCCACGGCGGCGTCTGCGGCAGGGCGGTGATGGCGGTGTGGCCACGAATCTCCTGCACCGCGAGAATGTCGATGGCGTACTCCTCGCTGCCGACGCGGAAGGAGAGGAACTGGCGCGTGCCCAGGACGGGGCCTGCGCTCTGGTTCTGGGGCTGGACCTGGGCGTTCATGCGTACACCTCTTGCGGCGCGCGAGAGCTCAGCGGCGAGCGCCCGTCATCGGCGCGCGCGCGCACGTCACCGAGCCGCGCGAGGCCCGGAACGTCGAGGATGAGGGCGACCGTACCGTCGCCCATGATGGTGGCGCCCAGCACGCCGTCGGGCCGCGTCAGGTTCGGCTCGAGGCTCTTGATGACGAACTGGGCCTTGCCGAGCAGCTCGTCGACGCGCAGCGCGAACCGCACGTCGCCGGTCTCGAGCACCACCGCGAGGGGCCGCCCCGCGCCCTCGGGGTCGTCGTCGACCGACAGCACGCGCGACAGGCGCACCATCGGCATCGGGTCGCCGCGCACCAGCACCACCTCGCCGTGCCCGAAGACGCTGCGCACCGGCGCCGTCGACAGCGGCAGCGTCTCGACCACCTGGTTGAGGGGGAGCACGAAGGTCGCGCCGCCCACCCGCAGCGACATGCCGTCGATGATGGCGAGGGTGAGGGGCAGCGTGATGCGGAAGCGGGTGCCCTGGCCGGGCGTGGTGGTGATGGCGATGGTGCCGTTGAGGCCATCGACGCTGCGCTTCACCACGTCCATTCCGACGCCGCGGCCAGACAGGTCGGTCACCGCCTGCGCCGTCGAGAAGCCCGCGGCGAAGATGAACTCGTGCACGCGCTCGGGCGGCAGCTCGACGCCCGGAGCCGCGAGGCCCCGCTCGATGGCCTTCGCGAGAATGCGCGCGGTGTCCAGGCCCTTGCCGTCGTCGGACACGTCGACGACGACGTTGCCGCCCTGGTGGCGCGCCGCGAGCGTGATGGTGCCGTGGGCCGTCTTGCCGGCGGCGAGGCGCTCTTCGGTCGTCTCGAGGCCGTGGTCGGCCGCGTTGCGCACCAGGTGCATCAGCGGGTCGGCGAGGTGCTCGACCATCGACTTGTCCAGCTCGGTGTCTTCGCCGACGAGCTCGAGGCGCACGTCCTTGCCCAGCGAGCCCGAGAGGTCGCGCACCAGTCGGCGGAAGCGCCCGAAGATGGTGCCGATGGGCACCATGCGAATGTTCATCACCTGGTCCTGCAGCTCGCGGGTGTGGCGCTCGAGGTCGCCCACGGCCTGCACGAGCGTGTGCAGCTTCGACGGCTCGAAGTCGACCAGCGAGCGGCTGATCATCGCCTGGGCGATGACGAGCTCGCCGACGAGGTTGACGAGCTTGTCCACCTTCTCGGTGGCGACCCGCAGCGTCTGGTCGGCCTTCTTCTCGGCTCGCGCCTCCTGCGCGGCGGGCCTCGCCTCGGCGCCGCTCTCGGCGGTGTCGGGCAGCTCGGGCAGCGCGTCGGGCTCGCGCTCGAGGAGCACCGTCGCCACGTCGTCGACGAACGAGAAGACGTCGCGAATCGTCGCCTCGGGCGCGGTGGTGACGAGCCGCACCCGCCAGCCGAGGAAGCAGCGCTCCGGGTCGAGCGCCTCGAGCGGAGGCAGGCCATCGAGCAGCGCCTTCACCTCGGCTTCGCTGCCGAGGTCGACGAGTTCACGCAGCACCAGCGCCGGGTCCTGGCCACGGGCGAACATCTCGGGCTGAGGCTGGAAGGTGACGTGCCAGGTCGAGGGCCCCCCGGGGCTCGACGCTCCCGTCGCGGGCGCTGGTGCAGGTGTCGGCGTCGCGTGGCCGCCGCTCGAGCCCGACGCCGCGTCGAGCTTCGCGCACAGGGGCGCCACGTCGGGCGCTGGCTGGTTGTCCTGCGCGAGCGCGACGAGGCGCGACAGCATGTCGGTCGCCTCGAGGAGCAGCGTGGTGAGCGCCGGTGACGGCGACAGCGCCTGGTTGCGCAGGCCGTCGAGCACGTTCTCCATCGCGTGCGTCAGGCGGGTGATGACGTCGAAGCCCAGCAGGCCGCTCGAGCCCTTGATGGAATGCGCCGCCCGGAAGAGCGCTCCCAGCAGGTCCTGGTCGACCGCGCCCGAGTCGAGCTCGATGAGGCGGTCTTCGAGCACGCGCACGTGCTCCTTGCACTCCTCGAAGAACGACTGGTTGAAGCGCGAGAGGTCGATGGTCATGCGGCCCTCAGGGCAGGACCTTCTTGACCACCGCGAGCAGCTTCTCGGCGTCGAAGGGCTTGGTGAGCCACCCGGTCGCGCCAGCCGCGCGCCCCTGCTGTTTGCGGTCGTCGCCGGCCTCGGTGGTGAGCATCAGCACCGGCGTGAACTTGAAGCTGGGCAGCGTGCGCAGCGACTTGATGAGCGTCAGCCCGTCCATCACCGGCATGTTCAGGTCGGTGATGACGAGGTCGAACTTCTGGCCCGTGGCGCGCGTGAGCGCTTCCTGGCCGTTGTTGGCGCGGGTGACGTCGAACCCGGCCTTCGAGAGGGTGAACGACACCATCTCTTGCATCGTGGTGGAGTCGTCGACGACGAGTGCGGTGCGCGCCATGGTGGTTCGGCTCCTCAGGCGGTGAAGGCAGCGGCGAGCGCCGTGCGGTTGAAGAAGGCGTCGAGCGCGTCGCTGCGCGTCCACGAGACATCGACACG
>JALOQF010000468.1 GCA_025459425.1 Myxococcaceae bacterium
CACCTGTTCGGCGGTCGAGGAGCTCCGAACCGGAGGTGAGCGACGAGGTGTGTACGGAGCGAGGCCCGACGAGCGCAGCGCAGACACCCCCGCTGCTGCCGGACTTTCGGCTGCACGTCGGCGCTCGCCGTGACGTCTGCGGCCGGCCAGCCAACCGAGGCGCAACGACGACATGCGACGCGATTCGGTTCTCACGACGGGACGTCACCGCGCCCGCCTCAGCCGAACGCGACGCGCACCTCGAAGCCGCTCCCCGTCCACGTGAGCTCACCCTCGCGCTCGACGGGCGCGTTGTGGGCCTTCGTCGGCACCGTGGACTTGAGGCTGAGCGACAGCGAGCCACCGCCCTCTGGCACCGCGGGCGCGCGGCCCTTCAGCACCACCGCGCCCGCTTCCTTCGTGACGGTGAAGCCGGCGAACGGACGCAGCGCGGGCTGCCCTTCCGCTCCGGCGAACTCGAGCGTCGGCACGAGGGCGACGTCGTCGAGCTCGACGGTGGTGGCGCTGGTGAGCGTGAGGCCTTCGCGCTTGCTCGAGAGCTGGGTCAGGCGCGCCCCGCGCGGGAGCCCCTGCTCGAGCCGCGTCTTGAGCGCCCGCTGCTCGGCGACGCGCGTCTCGTCGAGCGTCCTGGCGACGTGGGACTTCACGTCGTCGAGCTCGGCGGCGTCGGGCGGCGCTTCTCCAGCGACGAGGCGCGCGCGCCGGGAGAACGCCTCGAGCATCGGCCCGAGGTCGGTGGTGGTGGTGAGCGTCAAGGTGAGCATGGTGACCCGCGCTTCAGTTCGGCCGCTCGGCCTTCACCCGGCCCGCCATGACGTCGGCGATCCAGCTCGCGACCAGGCTGCCGTTGGCGCGCACGAGGTCGTGATTCCCCGCTTCGCTGCGCGGCGCCATGGTGAAGCTGCCGGTGCGGGCGCCCTTGAACGCCGCCTTGTTCCCCTCGGGCGACGAGGCGCTGTCCTGCGGCACCACCAGGAAGTGCACGTCCTCCATGCCCTTGACGGTGTCGTCGAGCTCGAAGTCCTCGAGGCCCATGGTGAGGCGGAACAGGCCCTCGTGGAAGGCGCCGCGGTGCGGCTGCAGCACCGTGGGCACGTTGGGGAAGAGGCGCTCGAGCGTCGACTTCGTGGCCGAGCGGTACATCGACGCGCCCCAGGGGTTCCAGGGGTTGTTCATCATGCCGTAGTACGGAGACGACTTGCCCTGGCTCTCGACGAAGGGCGCCACCAGCATCACCTTGTTGAACCGGTCGGGGAACATCTTCTCGGCCTGCGCCGCGATGGCGCCGCCGTACGAGAGGCCTGCCACGCCGACGGGCTCCTTCACGCCGAGCGCGTCGAGCACCTCGATGACGGCCTTCGCCTGGTCTTCCTGCTGAATGTCGTTGCGCACCGAGCGCCCGCCCGCGGCGAAGTCCTTCGCGAGCGTCTCGCCCTGCCCCGGCAGGTAGATGCTGATGATGCTCTGGTCCTTCTGCTTCACCAGGTTCTCGAAGCCCGTGTTGCGCTCGTAGCGCGCGGCGATGCCGTCGAGCATCACCACCGGCCGGTTCACGCCCGGGTTCTTCCCCAGCTTGACGCTGACGAACACCTCGACGCCCGACTTCGTCTTCACGAAGCCCTGGAACTCCCCCTTCTTCGCCAGCTCGGCGAAGGGGCCGGTGACGCGGGTGGTGCGGGGCGTGGTGTCGGTGCGGGCGCCGTCGACGAAGCCATCACGGCCGTTGGTGCGGCCCGGCGTGTCGCTGCGGCGCGGCGGGCGGGGCGCGTCGACGTCGGCGGCAGGGCGCGCAGGCGGGCGTGGGCGAACGGGGCGAACGGGCATGGCTGCTTTCCTCCTCGATGACGACGAAGACCTCGGGTGTGCGGTGTCAGGGCTCGAAGCTGCTGACGAAGGCGACGAAGGGGCGCGCTTCCATCTGGAGCTTACCGCCCGTGCGCCCGTAGTTGCGGATCTCGGCGTCGGTCACCACGCCGTCGGCCGTGTTGGGCCCGATGCCGCGGCGCGCGTTGCCCCGGTACGAGTCGATGCGGCCGAGCTGCACCTGCGCCTGGCGCGTGCTCCAGTCGACGGCCTCGACGCCCATGAAGCGCATCGCGCGCGACTTCTCGGCCTGCGGCAGCTCGGGGTCGTTGCGCACCAGGCCGCGGTGCTGCGCGTGGTACTCGAGCAGGGCCTTCGTCGCCGCGGCGCCGTTCGCGCGGCGCGCCGCGTGGATCTCACGGGTGGTGAGCAGCCCATCACCGTTGCCGTCAGCCCGGCGAGCGGCAGCGTTGAGGACAGGAGCAGCGCGGGCGGCAGTGTCGAGGCGAATCGTCATGGCGTTCTCCGGTGTGGCGACGTTTGCGCACATTGTCGGACAGAACATTCGCCTGATTCGGGACTCTCGAAACCTGAGAATGACGTGGGCACACACCTGTCACTTCAGAGACTTAGCGCCGCCGCATGGGGCCCAGCACCTCGCGGTCGAAGGACGACAGCTTGCGGTCCAGGGTGGCGAGGTCGCTCTGGGCACTGAACGACTCGAGCTTGTACCGGTCGAGCATGCGGAGGTCGGCGGGGTTCGGCATCTCCCCGGGTGGGGTGAGGCGCTCGAGCTCGGTCCGCATCGCCTCGACGCGCAAGCGGAGCTGTTCGGCCGTCGGCGCCTTGCGACTCTTGCTGGGCGGCGTCCCCTGGGGGCGGGGCACCACGGGCGCCACGTCGTCCTCCACCGGCGTGACGGCCCCGGACACTGGCACCTCGGGCTGGGGAGGAGCGACGACGGGCAGAACCGGAACCGGCTCGATGAGGGCCGGCGTCACGATGGCCTGCGGCGTCGGCGTAGGGGCCGGCGCCGACGGCGCGTCGCGAAGGAGCAGCGCCACCGCGACGGCGCCCCCCACTGCCACCAGGCCAGCCACCACGAAGGGCCCGCGGCTGCGCTGCACGGCGGCGAGGCCCTGCTCGGTCGACGCCGCTCCACCGTCGGGCACGGCGATGGCCTGCGTGGCCCGCACGACGGGCGTCTCGTTCGAGCTGGGCGGCCGGTCAGGCCCGGGCACGAGGCGCTGGTAGGTGCCCGTCGGCGACAGCTTCGAGACGATGACCTTCAGCTCGGCGCGCACGTCGCCCATCGACGACGGGCGGTCGTCGGGCGACTTGGCCATCATGCGCTGCACCAGCGCGTCCAGCTCGGGCGGCAGCGTGGGCGCCAGCGTCAACACCGACGGCACCGGCCGGCTCACGTGCGCCATCATCACGTCCATCGGCGTCTGCCCGTCGAAGGGCACCTCGCCGGTGAGCATCTCGTAGGCCATCGCCCCGAAGGCGTAGATGTCGGTGCGCGCGCTCACCGGCATGGCGCGCGCCTGCTCGGGCGCCATGTAGTCGGGCGTGCCGGCGACGAGGTGCTGGCTCGTCTGCGCCGACGAGCCGCCCTCGAGGGCCTTCTTCGCCAGGCCGAAGTCGAGCAGCTTCACGTACCGGCCCTCGGCCTGGTGACACAGGAAGATGTTGCTGGGCTTGAGGTCGCGGTGGATGACGCCCTTCGCGTGGGCGGCGGCGAGCGGTGAGGCGACCTCCATCAGGAGCGTCAGCACCTCGTGGAGCGGCAAGGCGCGGTTGGCGCGCAGGTAGGCGTCGAGGGGCTGGCCCTCGAGGAACTCCATCACGATGTACGGCCGCCCATCGTCGAGCTGCCCCAGGCCGAAGATGTCGACGATGTTGCGATGCCCGATGGCGTTGACGGCCTCGGCCTCGGCGATGAGGCGCTTCACGTGCCCGGCGTCGGTGGCCGCGCCCGGCTTGAGCACCTTGATGGCGACGCGCTTCTTGATCAGGGGGTGAACGCCCCGGTACACCACGCCCATGCCGCCCTCGCCGATGGGCTCGAGCACCTCGTACTCTCCGAGGCGTGTCCCGACGAGCGGGTCCTTCAGCTGCAGCAGGGGGCTGGTGGTGAGGGTGTCCATCGCGACGGCGTGGGCTTCAGCCTACCCGCTTCTGCCCGCTCACGCCGCGCCTTCCATGATGCGGCGGTAGTGCTCGACGCGCTGGAGCACCGCCTTGAGCGCGGCGAGGCTGACGGGCTTGGTGAGGCACTCGTTCATGCCGGCGCGCTTGCAGGCCTCGAGCTCTTCCGGCATCGCCGAGGCGGTCAGCGCGACGATGGGCGTCATCGAGACGTCGCCGTCGAGCCCACGAATGCGCTCGGTGGCCGCGAAGCCGTCCATCACGGGCATGTGGCAGTCCATCAGCACCAGGAGGAAGGTCTGCCCCTGCACCAGCTCGAGGGCCTGGGCGCCATTCTCGGCGACCTCGGTGCGGTAGCCCGCCTTCTCGACCAGCGAGCAGGCCACCTTCAGGTTGATGGGGTTGTCGTCGACCACCAGCACCGGCAGCCGCGAGCGCTCTCCGGCTGGCGTCACCTCGGGCGCGCCGGGCGCGAGGGCGGCCATGCCCACCTCGAGGGGCACCTCAAACCAGAAGCGCGAGCCCACCCCCTCGACCGACTCGACGGTGATGTCACCGCCCATGAGGCGCACCAGGTTGCGAGACAGCGCCAGGCCCAGGCCCGTGCCGCCGAAGCGCCGCGTCGTCGAGCTCTCGGCCTGCTCGAAGGGCGAGAAGAGGCGCTCGACGGCGCTCGACGCGATGCCGATGCCGGTGTCGGCCACCGAGAAGCGCACCCGCAGCGGCTCGGCCGAGGCGAGCGTCACCACCACCCGCACCTCGCCCCGCTCGGTGAACTTCACCGCGTTCGAGACGAGGTTCGACACCACCTGCCTGAGGCGCAGGCCATCACCGCGCACCGTCTTCGGCAGGGCCCCCTCGAAGGCCAGCACCAGGCCCACGCCCTTGAGCTGGGCCGGCGCGCGGTGGAGCGCCGTCACCTCGTCGACGAGCCCGCGCAGGTCGAAGTCCGTCGGCGTGACGGTGAGCTTGCCGGCCTCGAACTTCGAGTAGTCGAGAATGTCGTTGATGAGCGCCACCAGCGTGTGGCCGCTCTCGCGCACCAGCCCCAGCTTCTCGCGCGTCTCGACGTCGAGGGGGCCCGACAACAGCACCTCGGTGAGGCC
>JALOQF010000469.1 GCA_025459425.1 Myxococcaceae bacterium
GCGCCGAGCCCGGATTGCGCGCCGAGCCCGGATTGCGCGCCGAGCCCGGATTGCGCGCCGAGCCCGGATTGCGCGCCGAGCCCGGATTGCGCGTCGAGTGCGGCCTGCGCGGCGTGCCCGGATTGCGCGCCGAGTGCAGCCTGCGCGGTGTGCCCAGATTGCGCGCCGAGCCCTGATTGCGCGCCGAGTCCGGATCGTGCGGGCTGCGCTGATTGTGCCGACTGCGCGGGCTGCGCTGGCCGTGGCGGCTCAGGCGCGAAAGGGCGCGGAAGCGGAGCGACCTCCAGGCGCTCCGGCGCTCGCGCCCTGGCCCGACGCGAGCTTCTCGACGCGGCTGATCAGCTCGGGAATCGACGCTGCGGGCGCGAGGTGGAGCCCCTTGAGGAGCGTCATCTCGAAGGCGAGCTTCGGCTGCGGCGCGCGGGCGATCTCCCACACGCCCGAGTGCACGACGTCGAACAAGCGCGCGAGCTGCGCGGCGTCGGCGTCGCGGGCCAGCGCGACGACGGCTTCACGGTCGGTGTCGGCCAGTTCCTCGGGAGCCGCCCCCGTCGCCTTGGCCACGAAGAGGTGCCGCAGCCACCAGGCGAGGTCTTCCGCCAGGCGTCGCAGATCGACCCCGCGGTTCCACACCTCTTCGGTGTGCTTGAGCACCGTGGCCGCGTCGCGCGTCACCAGCGCCCTGGCCAGCCCGTGCACGACGGTGCGATCGATGGTGCCGAGCGCCTCGGCCACCTCGTCATCCTTCGGCGCGTTCCCGCAGGCCGAGAGCACCTGGTCCATCAGCGAGAGCGCGTCGCGCATGCCGCCCTCGGACTGGCGGACGATCATCGACAGCGCCGAGTCGCTGATCTGCACCTGCTCGAGCTGGGCGATCTCTTTCAGCCGCTTGAGCATGGCGGCCTGCGAGATGCGGCGGAAGTTGTGCCGCTGGCAGCGCGACAGAATCGTGTCCGGCAGCTTGTGGGCCTCGGTGGTCGCGAAGATGAACTTCACGTGGCCGGGCGGCTCCTCGAGCGTCTTGAGCAGCGCGTTGAACGCGGCGCCCGAGAGCATGTGCACCTCGTCGATGATGTAGATCTTGAAGCGGTCGCGCTGCGGTTGGTACTTCGCGTTCTCGCGAATCTCGCGCACGTTCTCGACGCCGTTGTTCGAGGCGCCGTCGATCTCCTGCACGTCGGTCGAGATGCCGTCGCGAATCTCGGTGCAGGCCCGGCAGGTTCCACACGGCGTCGAGGTCGGGCCCTTCTCGCAGTTGAGCGCGCGCGCCAGCAGGCGGGCGGCGGTCGTCTTGCCAACGCCGCGCGGGCCAGCGAACAGGTACGCGTGGGCGACGCGGTCGAGCTTGATGGCGTTCTCGACGGTGCGGACCACGTGCTCCTGGCCCGTCATCTCTTCGAACGCCTGGGGCCGGTACTTCCGCGCGAGGACCGTGTAGCTCATGCGCGAAGCGTCTACTCCGAAGTCCCCGCGCTGTGCATCACGGCGTCGCGTAGATGTACGCGAAGCACATCTCGTCGTCGGTGCCTTCGCCCCAACGCACGGTGCGCGTCGTCGGGTTGTCCCACGTGCAGGTCATCTTGAGCGAGCCGTTCGCCGGTACGGTGTACGGCTGCGGGCGGAAGTACTGCGACTGCCAGTGGAAGTCCCAGCGGGGAATGTCGACGAGGCAATCTTCGGTGTTCGCCGAGGGAACGCCCGCGATGGTGATGCGTTTGCCGAGCGTGTGCATGTGCGGCATCAGGCCGTACACCTTGATGGGCAGCAGGCGGGTGGGGTTCGCGAACGAGCGGGTGTGCGTGTAGCCCATCGAGTTCGGCGGAATGGTGAAGCCGTTGCCGACGAGCGGGAGCAGATACGCGTTGGTGACGCTTGCGCCTGCGGGGGCGTACATGAGCTTGATGGCCGTCTGGTCGGGCGTGCGGGTGCCGCCGTTGGTGTTGTAGTGAATCTGCATCGCCAGGGCCTGGCTCGGCTGGAGCTGAATGCCGGTACCGGCCGGGTAGACGACCGCGCCGGTGCCAGGGGCCCACGCGCCGATGGGGCCCGGGCTGTTCGACACGCCAGAGTCGCCGTAGCAGGTCCACCCCGGTCCGGCCTCGCCCATGTCCTTCGTGCGGGCCGCAGCGCGGTCGACGATGTAGACGATGACGTGGTGCACCTCGGCGGTGACGCCGGGGAGGATGTCGTAGCCCGTCACGAAGCGCGCGCCAGACAGGGCCGGGTCGACGATGAAGCAGCGGTAGTCGTCGGTGCGGGCGGCCGTGGGCGTGTAGGGCTCGCTCATGGTGAGCGTGGTGTCGACGCGCGGCAGTTGGCCAACGGGCCCGGGCGGCGGCGGTGCATCGGCCGGGTTGCCCTCGGGTGCGCCGTCATCGGCCCACTTCGCGAGCGTGGCGATCTGAGTCGCCGAGAGGCTGCCGTCGTTGACGAAGGGCGTGCCGCAGGTGGCAGACGGCATCCACGGGGGCATGCGGCGCGCGACGACGGCGTCCTTCATCGCGGCGGCCATGGGGCGGGCTTGCGCGTACGTCTCGAGGGGGAAGGGCCCGATGCCGCCCGTGCGGTGGCACGACAGGCACTTCGTCTGGGTGACGGGCAGCACGTCTTTGTACCAGGTGACGGGCCCCTGAATGACCGCGCCGCCAGCGCTGCCTCCGCCTGCCGTTCCGCCCGCCGCAGCGCCCCCACCGGAGCCTCCAACCTCGCCTCCGCCCGACGCACCTCCGGCGGTGTTCGGCGTCACGCAGGCGTTGGAGACGCAGGTCTGTCCGGCACCGCAGCTCGAACAAGCGGCTCCGCCCGAGCCGCACGCCTCAGTCGACGTTCCGGGTTCACAGCGGCCGGTGGTGGCGCTGCAGCAGCCGGTGGGGCAGGTCGATGGGTCGCACGTGAAGCGGGTGCCGCCGCAACTGGAGAGCCAAACGAGCGACAGGGCGCCGAAGACAGCGGCGAGGCGGAGCGACATGCGGGGACTCCAGTGGGCAACCGGCCGTGCGGAGCGCACTCAAGTCAAGGCGGCGCGTGAACGCAACCCGGGGTCACCCTGCGTGGGCCCCACGGCCACCAACAGAATACCTCGCATGTTTCGTCGAGCGAGCCCTCGCGCTGTTCGTGTCATCGCGCTGCTGCTGCTGGCGAGGCGCCGCCGCTGACGCCACGTCGCAGCACGAGCTCGCGGTGAACGAGGAACGCCAGCACCGCGATGCTGCCGACGAAGGGCGTGGCGACGAGGTACGGCCAGGGGCTCATGCCCTTCGACCTGGCCTCGGGCGCCAGCCAGACCCAGGACACGCAGAGCGCGATGGCCAGGTCGACGAAGACCTGCTGCCCCCAGGGCCGTTCCTTCAGCAGCGCCAACAAGCCGGGGAGCCCTTCGGGCGCGACGATGACGAGCGACCAGGTGGTGAAGGCGACGAGGAGCGCGACGAGGGCAGCGAGACGCATGGAGAACTCCGGGGGACGACGAGGTGCGCCTTGAATGCCGCCTCGACGTCACGAACGCCATGACGTCAGAGGTCATGGGCCCTGGCACGGCTCCCGTTAGAGTCCACCCACGATGATGCGAGACGGGTTCGCAGGGTTGCTCAAGCGCTGGCGCACGGCCCGGCGGCTGTCTCAGGAGCAGCTCGCGCTCGATGCCGAGATCTCCACGCGGCACTTGAGCTTCCTGGAGACGGGGAAGTCGAAGCCGAGCCGCGAGATGGTGCTGGTGCTGGCGAGCGCGCTCGAGCTCGAGCTCAAAGAACGCAACGTCATGCTCACCAGCGCCGGCTTCGCGCCCGTCTACACCTCGAGCGCGCTCGAGAGCCTGGAGCTCGCGCCGGTGCGACGGGCCATCGAGCTGCTGCTCCAGCAGCAGGAGCCCTATGGCGCCGTGCTCGTCGATCGCTGCTGGAACGTGCTGCGCATGAACCAGGGCGCGATGCGAATGCTGGGGCACTTCGTCGATCCGGCCACCGTCGAGCCGCGCGTGGCGACGAACGTGGTGCGGGCGGTGCTCCACCCGGCCGGCATGCGGCCCTTTCTCGTCAACTGGCTCGAGGTGGCGCAGGTGGCCCTCGAGCGGCTCGAACGCGAGTGCGCGACGTACCCCACCGACGAGGCGCGCCGCGCCCTGCTCGACGAGGTGCGCCAGTACCCGGGCGTCGAGGCCATCTCGGCGAGCACACCCGCGACGGGCGCTCCGGTCTCGCTCGTCCACCTCCGGCGCGGCGATGACGAGCTGCGCCTCTTCACGATGCTCACCACCATCGGCACGCCGCTCGACGTCACCGCCCAGGAGCTCACGCTCGAGTCGTATTTCCCGGCCGACGAAGCGACCGAGCGGTGGATCCGCGGCGGCTGAAAACTGGTGCAACAGCCCTGTCGTGTCACCGTCTCGGGCATGACGACTCCGACGCGCCGTGAAGTCCGCCACGCCGTTCGCCTCCCCGTCTCCATCGGTGGCCGCCAGGCCGCGCTGTCGATGAACCTGTCGGCGAGCGGCTTTCAGCTCGAGACGACCTCGCTGCTTCCGCAGGGGCTCCCCGTCGAGGGCTACGTGCTGCACGGCGACATGGAGCTGAAGTGGAAGGGCGTCGTCGCCTGGAGCCGGGCGGGCAACCCGATGACGAGCACCTGGCACGCGCTCGGCGTGCGCTTCACCGAGGTGTCACCGGGGCTGCGCGCGCTCATCTCGATCCGCTCGCGCGGGTGAGGACGAGCGGGCGTCAGTCGGCGCGGCGACGAGCCGCGGTGGCATGACTCGAGTGCGTCACGGTCATCGTTTCCGATGCGCTCCGCCGCTGCTCGCCTGGAAGCGGGTGCACGCGCGCTGCTCGATGGGCACTCCGGTGCGCTCGCAGTGACAGTCGCTGCTGCCTTCACCGCCGCACGAGCCCTTGAGTCGCTTGCCCGTCAGCGCGACGCCGACGGCCATCGCGCCCATCGCGACCGCCACCACGAGGATCGTCAGCAGCACCACCGTCATCTCGGCTCGCCTCCACGGGGAATCATCGCGCGCGCGAAGCCCGGCGTCATGCGCTCGAGCAGCCCACCAT